>JAFZFX010000046.1 GCA_017555695.1 Alistipes sp. | reverse complement strand
GAGCGCGGAATCGTTAAGACTGTTAAGTCAGCAAAGAAGATTATAGATAGAAAGGACCCCGTTATCTGGGGCATCCTGGAGAATGTCATCAAGGGTCACCCCGTATTGATGAACCGTGCTCCGACCCTTCACCGTTTGGGTATCCAGGCATTCCAGCCTAAGCTCATCGAGGGTAAGGCAATGCAGTTGCACCCGCTGGCTTGTACAGCGTTCAACGCCGACTTCGACGGTGACCAGATGGCCGTTCACTTGCCTTTGGGCAACGCCGCTATCTTGGAGGCTCAGATTTTGATGCTTGGTTCTCACAATGTCTTGAACCCCGCCAATGGTGCGCCTATCACCGTACCTTCACAGGATATGGTCTTGGGTCTGTACTATATCACAAAGCCCCGTCCCGGTGTTAAGGGTGAGGGTCTGGTATTCTACGGTCCCGAGGAGGCAATCATCGCTTACAACGAGAAGCGCGCTGACCTGCACGCAATCGTTAAGTGCGTAGTTCGCGATGTAGACGAGAACGGCAACGAGTACGAGGAGTTGAAGGAGACCACTATCGGTCGTATCCTTTTCAACCAGGTTGTTCCTGCCGAGGTAGGTTACATCAACACCATCCTTACCAAGAAGTCACTGCGTGATATCATCGCAGTCGTTTTGAAGAAGGCCGGTGCTGACAAGGTGGCTAAGTTCCTTGACGATATCAAGCATATGGGTTACCGTATGGCGTTCCAGGGTGGTCTGTCGTTTAACCTCGATGCTGTTATCATTCCCGATGTTAAGCAGGAGTTGGTACAGGAGGGTTACGAGAAGGCCGACGCTATTATGGATGACTATAATATGGGTCTTATCACCAACAACGAGCGTTATAACCAGATCATCGATGTTTGGACAAACATCAACAACAAGCTTACAAAGCAGGTTATCGACACCCTGATTAAGGACCAGGACGGTTTCAACCCCGTTTATATGATGCTTGATTCAGGAGCCCGTGGTTCTAAGGAGCAGATTCGTCAGCTCTCTGGTATGCGTGGTTTGATGGCCAAGCCCCAGAAGTCTGGTGTTGAGGGTGGTCAGCAGGTTATCGAGAACCCTATCTTGTCAAACTTCAAGGAGGGTCTTTCGGTGCTCGAGTACTTCATCTCTACTCACGGTGCCCGTAAGGGTCTTGCCGATACGGCGTTGAAGACTGCCGATGCAGGTTACTTGACTCGTCGTTTGGTGGATGTTGCACAGGATGTAATCATCAACGAGGAGGATTGTGGTACATTGCGTGGTTTGACTGCTACCGCTATCAAGCGTAACGACGATGTTGTACAGACTCTCTACGACCGCATCTTGGGTCGTACAGCCTTGAATGATGTTATCGACCCCACAACGGGCGACATCATCTGCAAGGCAGGTGAGGAGATTACCGAGCAGATTGCTGAGGCTATCGACCGTTCACCGCTGGAGTCAGTAGAGATTCGTTCAGTGCTCACTTGTGAGGCTCGTCACGGTGTATGTGCCAAGTGTTATGGCCGCAACCTCGCAACTGCCCGTATGGTACAGAAGGGTGAGGTTGTAGGTGTTATCGCAGCACAGTCTATCGGTGAGCCTGGTACACAGCTTACACTTCGTACATTCCACGTCGGTGGTGTTGCGGGTGGTACAACTGTTGAGACTAATGTTATTTCGAAATATGAGGGTCGCCTCGAGATTGACGAGTTGCGTACAATCAAGAGCAAGAACTCAGAGGGCGAGACTATGGAGATCGTTATCTCACGCCAGTCAGAGTTCCGTATTGTAGACCCCAAGACCGAGATTGTTCTCTATACACACGCATTGCCTTATGCATCACAGCTCTTTATGCAGGATGGTGCAATGGTGAAGAAGGGCGATTTGATCTGCGAGTGGGATCCCTACAACGCAGTTATCATCGCCGAGACCGATGGTCGCGTAGCATTTGAGAGCATCATCGAGGGTGTTACTTATCGCGATGAGCGTGACGAGCAGACAGGCCTTTCAGAGAAGGTGGTTATCGAGTCTAAGGACCGTACCAAGAACCCTGTTATCCGCATCGTAAACAAGGATGGTGAGGAGGTTAAGTCTTACAACCTTCCCGTTACGGCTCACATCATCGTTAAGGATAACGCCAAGATTAAGGCAGGCGATATCTTGATTAAGATTCCTCGTGCTGTTGGTAAGGGTGGTGGTGATATCACCGGAGGTCTTCCCCGTGTTACTGAGCTCTTCGAGGCTCGTAACCCGTCTAACCCCGCTATCGTATCGGAGATTGACGGTGAGGTAACATTCGGTAAGATCAAGCGTGGTAACCGCGAGATCGTTATCACATCACGCGCTGGAGATGTTAAGAAGTACCTCGTGCCGCTGAGCCGCCAGATCGTCGTTCAGGAGAACGATTATGTTAAGGCTGGTATGGCGTTGTCTGATGGTGCTATCACACCTGGCGATATCCTCCGCATCTTGGGTCCCACAAAGGTTCAGGAGTACATCGTAAACGAGGTACAGGAGGTTTACCGTATGCAGGGTGTAAAGATTAACGACAAGCACTTCGAGGTTATCGTTCGTCAGATGATGAGCAAGGTCAAGATTGAGGATCCGGGTGATTCACGCTTCTTCGAGGACCAGATCGTAGATAAGTGGGAGTTTATGGATGTAAACGACGAGCTCTACGACAAGGTAGTAGTTGAGGATGCTGGTGATTCACAGAATGTACAGCCCGGTCAGATTATCTCATTGCGTAAGTTGCGTGACGAGAACTCTGGTCTCAAGCGTCGCGATATGAAGCTCGTTAAGGTTCGTGACATCGTACCCGCTACCTCTAACCAGGTACTCCAGGGTATCACACGCGCCGCATTGCAGACTTCAAGCTTTATCTCGGCTGCATCGTTCCAGGAGACTACTAAGGTCTTGAACGAGGCTGCTATCCAGGGTAAGATTGACCCGTTGGCAAACTTGAAGGAGAATGTAATCTGCGGTCACCTGATTCCTGGTGGTACAGGTCTGCGTGATTACGACAACCTTATCGTTGGTCTTAAGTCAGATGTTGAGGAGTTGGCTCAGGCCGAGTAACTCCGAGTACTATAAAAGAGAGTCGCCCGATTCCGTATGGAGTCGGGCGATTCCTTTTTTTTGTATCATCACCTCCTGCCACCGTCACCTCGCCGTAGCGAGGTGGGGTAGCGAGTGAGAGGTTAGTATCGGCTGGTTTTGCTGATAGTTATGCCCTGCCAACTGTCGGTGCGGAAGGGTGATGCGGGCAGCCCAGCGGTGTTGTAGAGGTTGCCGAGCGGGTTGTGTGCCCAGGCGTAGCGTACTGCCAGCGGACGGGGTACATCCTTGCAGCTCACCTCTACGCAGTCGCCCACGATTTTGGCCTCTGCCCAGTGGAACTTGTGGTCGGCACCAGCGATGGTGAAGCCCTCGAGCTTGTCGCCCTTAACCACCAGACCCTTGGCCGTAGATGAGAACTTGATGCGGATGATCTCGCCATCGACCTCATAACTATCGAACATCGGACCAGAACACTCGATGGCCATACCGTAGGTCTTGTTGAGAGCCTGCAGAGCCAGACGGCGTCCCACCTCCTGCTTGTTGCGGGGGTGAATGTCGCCAGCCTCACCGATATCAATCGTTACGGCCATACCAGTGTTGGGTACAAGCTGTGCCGCCATTGTCTGAGCCTCACGCAACTCTGCCCAAGTCGATTCGGTGGGCTTTGTCTGGAGGGCAGTGTAGTTCGCCAGCTGTGTGATGTAGAAGGGGAAGTTGTAACCCCACTGTGCGCGCCAGTCGGCGATGAGCAGTTTCATCAAATCCTGATACTGATATGCGCGGTCGTCGTTAGAGCAACCCTGATACCATATCGCACCCTTGATGGCGTAGGGCACCAGCGGGCTAATCATTGCGTTGTAGAGTACCGTAGACCAATAGGGCTCGTTGTACATATTTACAGGCTTTGCGGGCATCAGGCTGTAGTCGGCCTCCCTCTTTGACTTCCACTCGCCTGCGAGCGAGAGTCGCTTGCCCTCAGCATCCTCGATGTAGAACGACTGGTCGTTGCCGGGAATGCCGCCGTTGCCAGATGTATCCATAATACGGATGGCCACAATGACCTTACCCTCCTTCACCAACTCGGCGGGGATGGTGTAGCTACGAGAACGGTTCCAACCGCTGTTTTCGCCAATCTTCTGTCCGTTGAAGTAGGTCACATCCTTGTCATCAACGCCTTGTATGCGCATTGTGAGGCTCTTGCCAGCCCACTCTGCGGGAATGTCGATACTCTTGCGCACGAGCACATGGCCGTCGAAGCCTCGGTATATCTGCTCGATGTTGCCAGGCAACTTGATGTTGTCCCAGCGAGAGTCGTCATATTTGGGCTCCTTGAAGTCGTCCATCTCGGCATATACCGCATCGAAAGTCGTAGCAAGGCGATTCCACGCCTCCACAGCGCCCTGGCTCTTTGCACGACGCTCCTCGCGCTCGACAGGCCAGCCCGACACCATCTCGGCCTGCGTGCCGAGGTCTTTCACGCCCTGGAGTGCATCCTTTGTCATCCACGCCTCGATAACTGTGCCACCCCACGACGAGTGAATCAATCCCACGGGTACGCCCTGCTTGAGGTGAATCTCGCGACCGAAGAAGTAGGCCGTAGCCGAGAACTCGGCGATACTCTCGGGTGAGCATACCATCCAGCCGTCGCCATAGGTCGTAAAGTTATCTTCGGGCTTTGAACTTGTCATTCGCTCCACGCCGATAAGTCTGATTTTGGGGTATTTTGCAGCATCCTGCACCTCCTGCTCGTGGTTGGTTACCTTGGCCCAGCTGCCGCTGACGGGCATCTGCATATTCGACTGACCCGAACAGAGCCACACCTCGCCGATGAGGATGTTCTTTAGCGTGATGCTCTCGCCAGCCTCGCTGATAGTCATCGTGTAGGGGCCTCCCGCCTTGGGTGTGCGCACCTTTACCATCCACTTGCCGTCGGCTTCGGCCGAGGCTGTGTATGATGCTTTGTTCCACGATGTGGTGACGGTGATGGTCGCATTTGGCTCGGCCTTGCCCCATACGGGGGCGTCGCTCTTCTGCTGCAATACCATATTGTCGGTAAAGAGCGGACACAACTCTATCTTGGCAGCTGCGGGCAGAAGCAATGCTATAGACAGCACCAGAGAGAGGATTAAAATTCTTAATGTTTTCATATCTGTTATTTTTATAAGTTTCTCGTTTCGTAGATTCAAAGTTAATCTTTTTAATCGGTTTTCGTTAGATTATTCCGCATATATAATAAAAAATAACTCAATCTTTAGATTGGGCAATTTTTGATTTGTAGGCCTTTCGAATTTGATTGAAAAATTGTTAGCCTCATCTCAATATTTATCGAATAGGTCAAACTTCGCAACTTCAACGTTTTGCATTTCTCACGAAATTACTTAATTTTGTTGTATAAACGACCCACTTCGCTTTTTTGAATGATTATGTATTGACAAAATAATGTCTAACCCAGATGAATATGAAGACCTTTGTTGTGTTGTTTGCTTTGTCGCTCAGTTTTGTATCTTGCAGTCGTTTTGAAGGTTATACCGAGGCAGACCTCTATAAGAGTTATGCCCCTGATGGTATTCCTTTCATTGTGGCAGACTCAATGTGGAACGCCGACGGATATGGCAACCATCGAGCTTTGGTTAAGGTGGAGAGTGAGAGTCGTGTGGTGCGAGTAACTCTTCCCTGGCGACGTCCCGATTTGAGGTTTGACAGCAAGGGTGTCATTGTGGTTGATATGGCCACTGGTGAGCATATAAATAATGTCATTGCAAGTGAGATTTCTGCCGAGCGAGGTGTATTGCTTTTCGAGCCAACATCGGGCAAAGGAGAATACTGCATATATTATATGCCATATAATTTCCTGCGAGGATGGCATGAAGGCCGTTTTAATAAGTGGAATCACTATTTACCAGCCAACTATAATCCACAAAGCCAGTGGGTAGATTTAGTGGAGGGGTCTAAAGAAATCCCCGATGCAAAGGTGTTATATTTTGAGGAGCGTTCTCGTTTTGATGCCTTTACATCGATGGGTAATATAGCCACCGTTGCAGAGACCGAGCAACTCCTATCTAATGCTACCACACCTATGGTATTATTCCCCGAAGATAGAGTTTTTCAAATTCGATTGAAGGATAAACTACCAGTTCGTTGGGTGCAACGTGGTCCATCATCAAGTTTTCAGGGAGTCGCCTGTCGCAATGAGTATTATACTTGGCAGGTGGGTGTATGGGCTGCAAAGAGCGATGTGAATAATCTGAAAATCGAATTCAGCGACCTTGTTTCAGATCGCAATAGTATCGTTGCAGACTCTATTACTTGTTTCAATTTGGAGGGAGTTAATTGGGATGGTGAGCCTCTCTCATTCGATGTAGATGTTAAGCAAGGTGAGGTTCAAGCACTCTGGTGTGGTGTTCAGATTCCTCATAATGCAAAGGCTGGCGTATATCGTGGAGAACTTTGCATTTCAGCCGATGGTATTGAACCCCAAAAGGTTGATATCGCAATAAAAGTTTTGCCTAAAGTTTTGTCAGATAGGGGCGAGAGCGATTTGTGGCGTATGTCACGTCTTCGATGGCTCAACTCTCAAATAGGCGTTAGCGACTCACCTACTCGTGATTATAAAGAGGTGACGCTACAAGGTAACACAATCACGGCTACCGACAAAAAAGTAGTCATTGCGAAAAGCGGATTACCATCTTCAATAAAGGTGGGCGAGGAGGAAATTTTGAATTCTCCATACAACTTTGTGGTGAAAACCTCAAAGGGGAATATCTGTTTCGATGAAGGCAATCTAAAATTTACATCCTCTACTATTGGCTCGGTAAGTTGGCAAAGTCACTGTCAAAAGCAGGGAATTGATTTCTTGTGTAAGGCCCGTTTGGAGTACGATGGTTACCTGCATTATGAACTCGAAGTGTCGGCAAATGAGCAGATAGAGGTAGAAGATATCTACTTGCAGGCTAATTATTCCTATCATAGTTCAACATATTTTATGGGTGCTGCTCACTCTGGAGGCCTCTGTCCTACTAATTATCGTTGGGATTGGTCAGGTAATTGGGATGGTTACTGGATTGGTGGAGCCAAAGCGGGTCTAAGAACCGAACTCCGTGGCGGTAGTTATAACGGTCCTATAATGCGCGATTATAGACCAGTGTTACCAACTTCGTGGGCTAATTCGGGTTTGGGATATCTCAACGTCAATCGTGGCGCAACTGCTGTTGTGGTGGCTGGCTCGGGTCGCCATACTTTGAAAAAGGAGCCAATGTGCTTTGAATTCGATTTACAAATCACACCAGTAAAACCAGTAAATACAGCAAAACATTTCGAGGAGCGTTATTATCATCTACCGCCATCGGGATTCGAACAGGGTAAAAAAGATGGAGCAAATATTGCTAATATTCATCACTCAAATCCTGAAAATCCCGTTATTAACTATCCATTTATTGCGGGTGAGAAGTTGAAGAACTTTGTCGATGAACAACATAAGGATTCGTGCCGAGTAAAGATATATTATACAGTAAGAGAACTAACTAACTACACCTATGAGATATATGCTTTGCGTTCGCTCGGCCACGAAATTTTCAAAGAGGGTGAGGGGTATGGTACGCCCTGGCATCACGAACATCTTATTGATGACTATGCCCCTGCGTGGTACACCGAATTGCCTAATTGTACAGCAGATGCAGCGTTGGTGCTCACAAGTTTCTCACGTTGGATAAACTACTATTTAGAGGGTCTGCGGTGGATGTTAGAGAATTTTGGTATCGATGGAATCTATATGGATGACGTATCATTCGACAGACCTGTGATGAAACGTATGCGCCAAATTCTGGATACTTATCATACTAATGCGTTGATTGATTTGCACTCTAACACCCGATATTCGTATGGTCCAGCACAACAATACACTGGATTTTTCCCTTATGTTGACCGTTTGTGGTTTGGCGAAGGTTTCGAATATAATAATATGACCGCAGATGAGTGGTTTGTAACATTCTCTGGTATTCCATTCGGACTTATGAGTGATATGTTGGAGAAGGGTGGTAATCCTTGGCTTGGAATGGTATATGGCGCAACGGCTCGCCTTTACGGAGGCGCTCACTCTCCCGCTCCGATGTGGAAACTATGGAAGCAGTGGGGTATAAGTCAATCGAGAATGATTGGTTATTGGGACGAAAATCCTATTGTTACCACCTCTCACCCAGAGGTAAAGGCTACGGCTTTTGTGAAGGAGGATGAAGTTATGATTGCAGTCGGAAACTTCTCTACAAATAGGCAAAACATAAGATTAAATATTGATTGGAAGAGCTTGGAACTCAACCCGACAGAGGTGGAAATTAATATTCCTGAAATAGAGGAGTTTCAAACTTCACAAGAATTCAACCTCGCGAATCCAATCTCAATCGATTCCAAACGTGGTAATATTATTGTGATAAAAAAACGAAAATAGAATTTTAATTTTGAATTAATTACTATCTTTGTCTTCGTCTGCAGGGCGTAGGCGGTTATGGCTCCATAGTTCAAGGGATAGAACGAGGGTTTCCTAAACCCTAAATTCGCGTTCGAGTCGCGGTGGGGCTACTTGTTTTGTTGATGCGGAATTTGAAATTATGAAAGTTTTTCGAAGCGTTAAGGATTTGGGCGATTTGAACCTTGCCTTGCAGGAGGCAATGGAGATTAAGGCCGACAGATTTAAGTATCAGGAGCTGGGTAAGAACAAGACTGCGCTCTTGATTTTTTTCAATAATAGTTTGCGTACACGACTCAGCACACAGAAGGCTGCTATGAACTTGGGTATGAATGTCATCGTACTCGATATCAATCAGGGTGCCTGGAAGCTGGAGACCGAGCGTGGTGTAGTGATGGATGGCGACAAGAGCGAGCATCTGCTGGAGGCTATTCCCGTGATGGCGAGCTACTGCGACCTTATCGGTGTGCGCTCGTTTGCGCGCTTCGAGAGCCGCGAGGATGACTACAACGAGAAGATTCTCGAGCAGTTCATCCAGTACTCGGGCAAGCCCGTATTCTTTATGGAGAGTGCTACGGTACACCCCTTGCAGTCGTTTGCCGACCTTATCACCATCGAGGAGTATAAGGAGAGTAAGCGCCCGAAGGTGGTACTCACTTGGGCTCCCCACCCCAAGGCTCTGCCGCAGGCTGTGCCCAACTCGTTTGCCGAGTGGATGAATGCTGCTGATGTTGATTTCGTAATCACTCACCCTGAGGGTTATGAACTCGACCCGCAGTTCGCTGGCGACGCAAAGGTGGAGTACGACCAGATGAAGGCTTTTGAGGGTGCAGACTTCGTATATGCCAAGAACTGGAGCTGCCCCGGTGTGACTCGCCCCGAGGATTATGGTAAGGTGCTGTCGCAGGATATGAGCTGGACAGTGAGCGAGCGCCAGATGGCTGTGACAAACAATGCACACTTTATGCACTGTCTGCCCGTACGACGCAATATGATTGTGACTGACGATGTGATTGAGTCGCCCCGCTCATTGGTTATCCCCGAGGCTGCCAATCGCGAGATCTCGGCCACCGTGGTGCTGAAGCGTATGCTTGAGGCATTGAAGTAGGATTTATACCTATTATATAATAAAAGAGGTTGCCCTTTCGGATGTTGGGCAACCTCTTCTTTTTTCTATTATCGGTTTCGTTTGTGAAGCATATCGAGTGGAATCTTTGCCAGATAGATTGAGGCATTTGGGGTCTCGTGCGAAGAGTAGTAGCTCACCCACACCTCGTTGCCTACAGTAATGAATCCAGGGTAGCTGGTGTCGCCGCCCGAGGGCAGTACGACGCTCTCTATGAATCGGCCATTGTTCGTGCCGACGAAGAGGGCCGTTTTGGGTGCCGAGGGCACAAAGAGTGTTCTACCACCCGCAACGATGCGGTTGTCGTCCAGAACGATGAAGTCGGGGCCACCGAGGTAGAACTCCATAGGCTTCCACTCCCATTCGGTGTAGGGTGCCTGGCTCAAACCCCACAGCGCCTTGTTGTTGCTACCGTCGCGGCGCAGCATAATCGCCATACGGCCGTCGGGCAGAAATCTCACGGTCGCCTCGTTGGGGAAGTTGTCGGTTGCAAAGTGCTGAACTGTATCGTAGTTTATGCCGTCGGTAGTCTTGAGCAGTTTGAGGCTTCGCTCCTTGCCATCTACTATGCCGTACGATACGCCGTAGCCCACACCGTCGTGCCAGGTCACGCGCCACAGCCACTCCGATACGCCCTCCTCCTTCTGCTTAAGTGTGATGGGTTGCGGCTCGGTGAATGTAGTTCCATCCTCGCTGAACATCACATGGGGCTCACAGCCGACGAGTTTGCGATTGCGGTATATCGAGCCACCAATGGTCACCATCAGCTTGCCGTCGGGCGTAATCGAGAACTTGGGGTCGCGCAGGTCGTAGCCCTCCTTGCTGATTGTAGGCAGGCTCTCCCACTTGTTGCCATCTTCCGACAGAAGTATGCGAATCTTGCCACGAGCCTCGCCGTCGCTGTCAAAGATATGGCTCTCGGCCTCGCGGAATGTTATATAATATTTACCTTTGAATTCTATTATCGAGGTGAAGGCACAGTGCTGTCCGTTGCCCCATACTTTCTCTACAGAGTAGGTAATTTGTTGCGCTTTGGCCGATAGCGCGGCACACAATGTGATGGCACATAAAATAAATAGTCTTACAATTTTCATAATCAGTATCCCTTTTTATGTTTAACCTTATTACAAAGATAGGGGAAAAGTGGAAAACTATCAACGCTTTGGCCGATTTATTGTGATAATTTGTAAGGTGATAATTATGCGCCGCTAAATGACATAATATGCGGAATATGTGCATATATATTCCGTTAAGTTCAATTTTTATTGAAATATTTTTGCATTTTTAATAAATTTTATTAAGTTTGCATCAGAATTCAATACGAATATTAACTCTTAAGAATATATGAATACATCAGTTAAGGAGTATGTCGAGCAATTTATGGCCGACATCGTGGCAAAGAACCCAGGTGAGGTAGAGTTCCATCAGGCAGTTCGTGAGGTGGTAGAGAGCGTTGCGCCTTATATTATGGAGAACCCCCAGCTCATTAAGATGAAGGTGCTGGAGCGTATTGCCGAGCCCGAGCGCGTTATTATGTTCCGTGTTCCGTGGGTTACCGACAAGGGTGAGATTATGATTAATAAGGGTTATCGCGTTCAGATGAATAGTGCTATCGGTCCCTACAAGGGCGGTATCCGTTTCCACTCTAGCGTGAATTTGAGTATTTTGAAGTTCCTCGCTTTTGAGCAGACTTTCAAGAATAGCCTCACTACACTGCCTATGGGTGGTGGTAAGGGTGGCTCTGACTTCAGCCCCAAGGGTAAGTCTGATATGGAGATTATGCGCTTCTGCCAGAGCTTCGTTACAGAGCTCTATCGCCATATCGGTCCTAACACCGATGTTCCCGCTGGTGATATCGGCGTAGGTGGCCGCGAGGTTGGTTATATGTTCGGTCAGTACAAGCGTCTGCAGAACGAGTTTACAGGTACATACACAGGTAAGGGTCTTACCTTCGGTGGCTCTATTATGCGTCCCGAGGCTACAGGCTACGGTGCTTGCTACTTCGGTCAGGCTATGTTGGCTACAAAGGGCGACTCTTATGCAGGTAAGGTTGTTGCTATCTCTGGTTCGGGTAATGTGGCACAGTTTGCAGCCGAGAAGGCTCTTTCGTTGGGTGCAAAGGTTGTTACAATGTCAGACTCTAACGGCTACATCTACGACCCCGATGGCATCGACGAGGATAAGTTGCAGTATGTATTTGAGCTAAAGAATATGTTGCGCGGTCGTATCCGTGAATATGCAAATAAGTATCCCACAGCACAATACTTCGAGGGTGAGCGTCCTTGGGGCGTGAAGTGCGACATCGCAATGCCTTGCGCTACACAGAACGAGCTCGATGGCAACGATGCTGCCAAGTTGGTTGCCAACGGCTGTATGTGCGTGGTTGAGGGTGCAAATATGCCCTCTACTCCCGAGGCTATCGAGACCTTCCAGAATGCGAAGATTCTCTACTCGCCCGGTAAGGCATCAAATGCTGGTGGAGTTGCAACATCGGGTCTGGAGATGACCCAGAACTCAATGCGCTTGAAGTGGAGCGCCGAGGAGGTAGACGCCAAGTTACACGAAATAATGAATAAGATTCACGCCGTGTGTGTTGAGTACGGTACCGAGGCCGACGGCTATGTAAACTATGTCAAGGGAGCCAATATCGCTGGCTTTATGACAGTTGCCGAGGCTATGTTGGCACAGGGTGTCGTATAAGACTTTATTGGTTAGGTTTTAGGTATTTGAGAGTCGCAGCACCTCCTATCAGGGGGTGCTGCGATATTTTTGTGAGTTGGGGTAAGTGGTGCGGAGGGTTTGCTGAAGGGCTATTTCTGATATACTCTCACATAGTCCACCTCATAACTCAGAGGTAGAATAGAGTCATCTATCGGGCCGCCGTTGTTGCCGCCCAATGCAAGGTTGAGCAGTATGTAATGCTCTCGGCTGAAGGGATTTGTGCCCTTGCCGCCACCGCCGAGGTTGATGCTCTTCCACGCGGGAATCTCGTTCAGCAGTATGTCGTCGAGATATATTCTGATTGACTCCTCGTCCCAATCCATACGCCAGATGTGGAACTTGTTGGCCCACTCGCTGTCAAGGTCGGTGAAGTATGAATAGGGTATCTTTATGTCGTCCCATACGGCATCGCCAGCCTTGCGACCGCCCCACGCGGCGTTGGCTAAGATGTGGGGGTGACCACCGATGTGATAGTACTCCATAACATCAATCTCACCGCAGTGTGGCCACGAGTTTGCCGTGCCGAGCAACCATATTGCGGGCCACGAGCCTTTGCCTACGGGGATGCGGGCTCTGACCTCCAGACGGCCATAGCGGAATGTGAACTTGCCACGCGTGTTGATTGATGCCGATGTGTAGTCGGCATAGAGTGCCTTCTGATCCCACCAGGTGGGGTTGGGGTTGTATTCGTGGCTTATGCGGCGCTCCTTGCGACCCTCGATGACGAGCAGACCATCCTTGCACCAGGCGTTCTCGCGCTGGTAGTATTGCGCTTCTTGGTTGCGCTCGAAACCTATCTCGTATCGCCACTTGCGGGCATCGGGGCGGCCGTCGCGGTCGAATTCATCGCTCCAGACGAGTCGGTAGCCCTCGCTTCGGTATGCGTTTGCGGCCTTGCGCGGTGTCTGGGCCGATGAAAAGCAGACGAGTAGCGCAAGTAGGGTGGTTAGCAGCGGTGTTCTCATAGCTCAAGTAGTTTAGTTTTAACAAAGATAATAAACGAGCGAAAATTTTTCGTATCTTTACGCGTAAAATTTTGTTTGCTACTATGAAACAGAACTGGAAACCAGGTACGATGATATATCCTCTGCCGGCCGTGTTGGTCAGCTGCGGAGAGAGCCCCGAGGAGTATAACCTCTTTACAGTTGCGTGGACGGGTACGGTCTGCACCTCGCCCCCGATGTGCTATATATCGGTGAGACCCGAGCGTCACTCCTATGAGATAATCAAGCGCACGGGAGAGTTTGTTATCAACCTCACTACCCGTGAGTTAGCCCGCGCAACTGACTGGTGTGGTGTGCGTTCGGGACGCGACTACGACAAGTTCGCCGAGATGGGTATCACACCCTGCGCGGCATCGGTTGTGAAGGCCCCTGCCGTTGAGGAGTCGCCCGTTGCCATAGAGTGTAAAGTTAAGCAGATTATCCCCCTCGGTACGCACGATATGTTCCTTGCCGATGTGGTTAATGTGCTTGTCGATGAGGAGTTTATCGACAAGGAGAGTGGGCGCCTGGATTTGCAGCGAGCCGAGCCTATAACCTACTGCCACGGCGAGTACTTTTCGCTGGGCGATGTGATAGGTCACTTCGGCTGGTCGGTGCGTAAAAAGAGTACCAAGCGAGGCCGTCCTAAGACTGCTCCCGCACGCCGAAAGAGGTAGAATGGCGGGAAATGTTGGGTGTAAAGCGGCACGATGATGAGTTAATTTTGTGTCGGGTGGTGCTGTTTTGCTCCGTTATATTTGTATCGGCAGGATTTTTTTCATATTTTTGTATGAATTATATGCCTGCGAGTGGAGTGTTGTGTGCCTTGCAGTGAATAGACAGAGAGAAAAACGATTAAACAAACAATAGAATGAAAAAACTAACTGTATTAATGTGCTTTGTGATGACTGCCCTTCTATCACACGCACAGACCAATCAGCAGTTGCTTGAGGCTTACCGCAATGGTACGCTTTCGGAGTCGCAAATCAGCGAACTGAAGAAGGAGAGCGCTGCTGCAACTAAGGAGGAGGTTGTTCGCGAGCGTGGCATCAGCGATTTGTCAAAGCTCGAAGCAACCCAGGCTACAACAGTTGGTACTTCTGGTGTTACGACCAACTCAAGTGGTGAGACTCGCAGAATCTTTGGCCACGACTTGTTTACCAATAGCAAGCTCTCATTTGAGCCCAATCTGCAGATTGCAACCCCCGATAACTATGTGCTTGGTCCTGGCGATGAGGTTATCATCGACCTTTGGGGTATCACCGACTCAAGTACAAGCTACAAGATTTCGCCCGACGGCAGAATCGTTATCTCTGGTGTTGGCCCCGTGACTTTGTCGGGCCTGACCGTAGCCGAGGCTACAAAGCGTCTGCGTAGCGCAATGGCTTCGATGTATGAGGGCCTCTACGATGGCTCGGTGAAGCTCAAGCTCTCGCTCGGTAGCATTCGCAGTATTCAGGTCAATATCACAGGCGAGGTTGGTAACTCTGGTACCTATACTCTGCCTTCGTTGGCTACACTCTTCCACGCGTTGCACATTGCAGGTGGTGTGAACGATTTGGGAACATTGCGTAGCATCAAGGTTTACCGTGGTGGTAAACTCTACTCTGATGTCGATGTTTTCGACTATATCCTCAATGGTAAGACAGATAAGGATATCGCACTGCGCGATGGCGACCTTATCACAGTTGCTCCCTATAGCAAGCTCGTTGAAATCTCTGGTCAGGTTAAGCGTCCGATGTTCTACGAGATGACACAGAGCGAGACCATAGCTGATTTGGTAGGCTATGCTGGTGGCTTTACTAACGAGGCCAACCGCAATGTAGTGAGCGTTACACGCCGTCAGGGTGGTAAGTGGCAGTCGTATACTGTCGAGAGCGACAAGTTCGACTCATTCGTTCTGGAGGATGGTGATATTGTTGCCATTTCTGGCGATATCAACCGCTACGACAACCGAGTACAGGTTAAGGGCGCAGTTTACCGCGAGGGATACTACGCTATCGATGATAAGACAAATACCGTGAAGAAACTTATCGAGCGCGCTGACGGCTTGCGTGAGGACGCTTTCACAGCACGCGCACTGCTCTACCGCGAGAAGCCCGACTGGACTATGGAGGTTAAGCCCATCGACTTGGCTGGCCTGATGGCTGGCAAGGTGGCCGATGTGGAGTTGCGTCCCAACGATATGCTTATCATCTCTGCTGTATCGGATATGAAGGAGGATTACGAAGTTGCAGTGTTTGGTGCTGTTCGTCGCCCTGCAAAATACCCCTATGCCGAGAATATGACCGTAGAGGATTTGTTGGTTGCTGCTGGTGGTCTTTCAGAGTCTGCCTCTACAGCCAATGTGACTATCACACGCCGTATCAAGGATGCCAAGAGCACACAGGTCAAGGATGAGTTGCTCGAGTCATTCACCATCAGCGTAAAGGATGGCTATGCAGTGGGTGGCGACAACGAGTTTGTGTTGCAGCCTTACGACCAGGTGTATGTTCGTCGCTCGCCCGTATATGTTCAGCAGAGCAATGTAAGAGTTGAGGGTGAGGTTCCCTTCGCTGGTAACTATCCCATCACTCACCGCAATATGCGTCTTTCGGAGATTGTCAATGCCGCTGGTATGCCTACGCCTGGTGCATTTGTTGAGGGTGCTTACCTCGTGCGCCGTATGACCGATGAGGAGCGCGTACAGCAGAAGGCTCTGAAGGAGATGATTGAGCGTCAGTCGCAGAGTGGTGTTGTGAAGGATTCGCTCAGCCTAAACTCTATTGAAATTGACTCTGTGTACTTCGTTGGTATCAACCTCGAGCAGGCATTGTCTAACCCTGGTTCTGATTTCGATGTAGTGTTGCGTGACGGCGATGTTATCACCATCCCCGAATACAACGGTACAGTGCGTGTGTTGGGTGCTGTGACCTACCCCAACACCATCACATACAAGGCAAAGAAGAATGTTCAGTACTATATCAACGCTTCGGGTGGTTACGACAAGTACGCTCGCAAGAACAAGGCATTCGTAATCTATATGAACGGTATGGTTGCGTCGGGCAAGCGCGCCGAGGTGCGTCCTGGCTGTATCATTATCGTGCCTTCGAAGTCAGTAACCGAGCCTGTTAAGTGGAGCGAGGTTATCAGTATGTTGTCATCGACTGCATCGACCGCGGCGGTTGTGTTGTCGGCAGTAAGCATTGCAACTAAATAATTCGATTGACTATGGATCAGATGCAGAATCAGAATTATATGCCCGCCGACGAGCAGGAGATTGATATCGTCGAGTTGGTGAAGAAGATATGGCTCAACCGTGTGCTCATTATCAAACTGACCGCCTGCTTTATGGTTGTTGGCTTGTTTGTTGCACTCTTCAGCCCCAAGGTTTATACCGCAAGCTGTGATGTCGTGCCTGATACGGGTAGCAAGAGCGGCTCTTCGAAGATGAGTTCGCTGGCCGCATTGGCGGGCGTGAACATCAACCAGAGTCAGGATGTTGCGGCCTTGTCGCCCTATGTTTACGAGAACATTATGAGGGGTACCGCCTTCCGTAAAGAGTTGATGCAGACCAAGATAGACTTTGCTGGTATTGACCACCCCGTGAGTTTCTACGACTACTACACAAGCGAGGAGTATAACAAGCCAGGTGTGTTGGGTTATGTGAAGAAGTACACCATCGGTTTGCCGTATGTTATTCTCAACGCAATCCGTGGTGAGAAGCCCGAGGCCGATTACTCTAAAGTGTCTGAAGGTGATGGCCCGCAGATTGAGACTTTGTCAGAGGAGGACTATAAGGCTATCCAGCAGCTCGATGCGAGCATCAGCCTCGTGCTTAACGATAAGAATGGTTATGTAACGCTTACGACCAATATGCCAGAGGCTCTTGCAGCTGCGCAGTTGGCGCAGTCAGCCGTTACGCTGTTGCAGAAGTATATCACCGAGTTCAAGATTGCCAAGGTGCAGTCTAACCTCGATTTTATCCAGAGCCGTTTCGATGAGGCCAAGCGTAACTTGGAGGAGATTCAGGTGCGTCGCGCCAACTTCCGTGATGCCAATGCCAATACGAGCAAGTATTCAGCTCGCGTAGAGGCCGAGAAGTTGGATGCAGAGTACACCCTCGCAATGAACCTCTACAGCGAGCTTGCCACACAGTTGGAGCAGGCCAAGATTGAGGTTAAGAAGGATACTCCAGTTTTGACCGTTGTGCGCCCCATCACGGTGCCTTATCAGAAGTCGAAGCCTCAGCGTCCGATGATACTTATGGCCTTCACATTTTTGGGCGTTGTTGTTGGTATTGGACTGGTATTGGTATTGCCGATGCTTGCCAACATTGCTGGCAACGACCGCATAAAGGCTTGGGTAAAGGAGTTGCCCGCAGAGACACCCGCTGAAAATTAACCGAAAAACAAACAACCTAAAATAACTGCTGCTATGAATTTTTTACACATTGCCTTGTTGCCGATATTGGTGGCCGCAGTAACCGTTTTTATGATTCACCCGACATTGGTGAAAGTTGCGCTCCTGAAACAGATTGTGGACAATCCCAATGCCCGCAAACTCAACAAGACGCCTATCCCCGTTTTGGGCGGTGTCGGAGTATTCTTCGGCATTATGTTCTCGATGGCGGTGGCGGGTTACTATTTCAGTGACCTCGATACGCCTGTAAATGTCATTTTGGCGATGTTGTTGCTGCTCTACACTGGTGTGGGCGACGATATCTTGGACCTATCGCCAATGCTGCGTTTTGCTATGCAGATATTTGCCGTCTGCTTGATTATGTTTTTGGGCGGTGTATATATCGATAATTTCCACGGAATTTGGGGCATCTATGATTTGCCTAAAATCGTGGCAGGAGGCCTTACCGTATTCTCTTGTGTGGGTATTATCAATGCGTTGAACCTTATCGATGGTGTCGATGGACTCTGCTCGGGTTATGGTATCTTTGCATCGTTGCTCTTCGCGTTTTGTTTCGTGAGAATCGGCGATGTGGAGTACTCTCTGTTGGCCTTCTCGATGTTTGGAGCGCTGGTGCCCTTTGTAATCCACAATGTGTTTGGCCATAAGACCAAGATGTTCTTGGGTGATGGAGGTTCGTTGGTGATTGGCTTCCTCTGCGCGTTGTTCGTTACGCGTATCATTCAGACCGGTTCGGATGTAGTTACAGGCTCTACAGTTAGCTTTACTTTGGCTGTTTTGTCAATTCCCGTGTTTGACACCGTAAGAGTTATGCTGGCCCGTATTGCTCAGCGCCGCTCGCCATTCAGCCCCGACAAGACGCACCTTCACCATATGTTCATTTCGCTTGGCTTTAGCCATGTGATTACTACAATCAACATCCTTATACTGAATGGTTTGGTTGTTGTGGCTTGGCATATGTGTAATGTCCTCAATACAACCGTCGAGACACAGCTCTATGTAACAGCAGCTGCAGCATTTATTGTGACTTGGGGCTTGTATTATACAGTAGATATTATTCGCCTAAAGAACGCTGCATTGTATGAGTCAATGCAGGCACTTGTAGGAAAATATAGTATTCATCGTAACGCTTTCGTCAAGAAAATCGGTCACGCACTCGATAAGTACAATGGTTAGTGTTGGCGCCCATAGGTTGAGGCGTGATGACCTTTGGGGGAAGTTATGGTGGATGATAATTAAGTTAGGTTAAAAGTTAGAGTTATTATGCCACAAATATCAGAACGCGCGGTGCAGATGCCGGCCTCGCCGATTCGTAAATTGGTGCCTTTGGCTGACGATGCAAAGCGTCGCGGTGTAAAGATATATCATCTCAATATCGGTCAGCCCGACCTGCCCACGCCGCAGGAGGGTATCGATGCCCTGCGTAGTGTCGATAGAGCCGTGCTGGAGTATAGTCCGAGCGACGGCTACCTCTCGTTGCGCGAGAAGCTGGTGGGATATTACGACCAGTATCAGATTAAACTCACTCCCGACGATATCATCATCACTACGGGCGGTAGCGAGGCGGTGCTTTTTGCCTTTATGTCGTGCCTGAATCCTGGTGACGAGATTATTGTGCCCGAGCCCGCTTATGCCAACTATATGGCCTTTGCCATCTCGGCTGGAGCGGTTATCCGTACCGTTTCGACCTCTATCGAGGAGGGTTTTGCGTTGCCCAAGGTTGAGCAGTTCGAGGAGCTTATCAACGAGCGTACGCGCGGTATTCTTATATGTAACCCCAACAACCCGACGGGTTACCTCTATACCCGCAAGGAGATGAACCGCATCCGCGACATCGTCAAGAAGTATGACCTGTTCCTCTTCTCTGACGAGGTTTACCGCGAGTTTATCTATACGGGTTCGCCCTATATCTCGGCTTGCCACTTGGAGGGTATCGAGCAGAATGTTGTGCTGATTGACTCGGTGTCGAAGCGCTACTCCGAGTGCGGTATCCGTATCGGTGCGCTGATTACCAAAAACCACAACCTGCGTAATGCCGTGATGAAGTTCTGTCAGGCTCGACTCAGTCCGCCGCTGTTGGGTCAGATTGTGGCCGAGGCGTCGTTGGATGCTCCGCGAGAGTATATGATTCGCACATACGAGGAGTATATCGAGCGCCGTAACTGCCTCATTGACGGCCTGAACAAGATACCTGGAGTCTATTCGCCCATCCCTATGGGTGCCTTCTATACCGTGGCACGCTTGCCCATCGACGATAGCGACCGTTTCTGCGCTTGGTGTCTGTCGGAGTTCAACTATGAGGGCGAGACCGTGATGATGGCCCCTGCGTCGGGTTTCTATACCGACTCAACGAAGGGTCGTAACGAGGTGCGTATTGCCTATGTGCTAAAGAAGGAGGATTTGCGTCGTGCCCTCTTTATCCTGGGTAAGGCTCTCGAGGCATATCCCGGTAGGGTAGAGCTTTAATTTGGAGCGTCTGTATAAGGGGAAGGTAATCCTCCCGAACCAAATAAATAAGGCGAGAATCCGATGATTCTCGCCTTGTTGTTTTCAGTGGGGTCGCCCCCCCCCTATTAGAAGTTGTAGCCAATGCCCAACTGTATGGTCGAAATCTTGTTCTCGCCAGTGGTGTAGCCGAATACCTCACTCTTCTTGAATGAGCCGTTGTAGCGGGCTGAAATAGATATCTTCCAAATCTCCACCTCGGCGCCTACGGCATAACCCATCGAGGGTCGCTTGATGTCCCACACTGCGCCCTCGCCCGAGCCGCTAGTGTTGGTCATCAGGTTGAATGTAGGACCCACCTGCACAGCTACCAAGCCCAGCAGTTTCATTTGCAACAGAATGGGTAAATCCACCTTGTTCATCTTCACCGAGCCGTCCAACGACTCGATGTCAAACTTATTCTGCGAGTATATTAACTCGGGGCGTATGCCGAGCATACCCCAGCTCAGTGTTGCGTGGGCACCTCCAAACCAGCCGGTGCTCGACTTGAGGTCTATCTCCTCGATAGCGCTCTTGAAGTCGTTTACCTGATAGTCCATACCTGCGCGGAGTCCAAACTGCAGTTTGGGGAGTATGCCAGCCGATGCATAGGTTGTGAGCATCAGCGCTGCCAACAGTAAGATGTATCGTCTCATAATCTAAGTTTTTTTTGCGTTTCGTCTCTCTCGATTATCTCTTTGCACCCTTCGCGCCCTTTGCACCCGAGGCTGCTGAAGAGTAGTTAAAGATATTCTCCTTGTAGCTTGTGGTCTTGAACGATGAGTCGCGCTTGCGCTCGAAGGCAATCTCGATGAGTCGCTCAACCAACTCGTTGAACTCTACGCCCGTAGCCTCCCACAGATAGAACGACAGCGAGCCAGGGATGGTATTGATTTCGTTCACATAAATCTTACCTGTAGCCTCGTCAATCATAAAGTCGATGCGCGATACGCCGTCGCAAGCCAACGCCTTGAATGTATCTACTGCCGTTGTGCGGATGAATGTGGTAACCTCATCGGGCAGATTGGCGGGGATCTCTCTTACTGTCGAGCGCATACCCTGCGACTGCTTTACGCCGCCCTTTGCGCCACCCTTCGCACCACCACCAAGATACTTGTCGGCGTAGCTTAGAATCTCGCCACTGCGGATGGGAGCCTCGCAAACCGACGCCTCGCACTCGTAGTAGTTACCCAAAACCGAGCAGTTGATCTCCTTGAGTTTTTCTACCAGACGCTCCACGATGATGCGCTTCGAGTAGCTCACGGCGTTATCCACCGCCTCGACCAACTCCTCGCGGTTGTGTACGGCTGTGATGCCGACGCTCGAGCCAGAGTCGGCGGGCTTGACAATCATCGGATACTGCAACTTGCCTTCGGTGCGCTCGATGACGCCCTGCTGATTGTCGAACCACTCCTTGTCAGAGAACCAGGTGTAGTCGATTACGGGGATACCACTCTCCTTGAGTATCATCTTCATTGTAATCTTATCCATACCGTTGGCTGATGCCAGCACATTGCAACCCGCATAGGGTATGCCCGTCATCTCGATGGCGCCCTGGAATGAGCCGTCCTCGCAGTTGGTACCGTGCAGTGCAGGCAGAATCACATCGAGCGAAGTTACTATGTCGCTGCCAAACAACGGGCGCTTAACCTTGTAGAGGTTGTTGTCGCCATAGATAGGACGCAGGTAAACGGCTTCGCAACGGGCGTAGAGTGAGTCCATATCGCGGTAGTTCTCGCTCTTGCGCAGTGCCTCGCCAGTGTACCATACACCCTGCTTCGAGATGTATATGGGTGTTACATCATATTTTGTAGTATCGATGGCCTCCATTGCCTGGATGGCGGTCAGTACCGAGATCTCGTTCTCTACTGAGCGGCCACCGAAGATTACTCCTACATTTACTTTGCTCTTCATCTTATATTGAGTTTATCGTTTTTACTATTGGAATGAGTCGGGCAGATCGTTTTCGTACAATATGACATCGCCCGCCTGCATTGTCTTCGACAGATGTGCCATTGCCTCGGCAAACGAATCGGTCTGGATGATGCGCTCCTCGGGGAATTCTCTGTCTGCAAGACCGAGCGTGATGGCCTGGCGGTTCACCTTGTTTACCACATATACCCAATCAGCCGCCTGCGCTATGTCGCGACCCAGCTGACGGTTGTTGCGCTCCTGACTCTCGCCCATCTCCACGAAGCCTGGCGTCACCACCACTCTGCGGCCCGAGCCCTTAATCTGGAACTCGCGCAACACCTCGAGTGCCATCTTCGCACCTGCGGGGTTTGAGTTGTAGGCGTCGTCTATGATAGTCACACCGCCCGCCGTAGTCTTTATGCTCAGGCGATGCTCAATCTGCTCAATTTGTCTTATTGCGCGCTTCTGCATCGATGCTGGCACCTTCAATTCGTCAGCAACTGCGATGGCTGCCAACAGGTTGAGTATGTTGCCACGACCCGCGAGGTGTGTCACATAACCCTCCGTAACATCGCCCTTGACATTCACGCTGAACGATGTGGCCTGCGGCGCGTAGTGTACATCCGTAGCGCGGTAGTCGGCCGCAGCATTCTCCACCGAGTAGCGCAGAATGTTGCACTTGTGGTGGATGTGTGCGTCAGCGATAGGCTCCGAGTCGAGGTTTATCACGCCCAAGCCTCTCTCGTCGAGGGCGTCAATCAACTCAAACTTGGTCTTCAGCACACCCTCCACCGAACCGAATGTCTCGAGGTGCATCTCACCCACGGCCGTAACGATACCGATGGTGGGGTGTACCAGGTCGCAAATCTCTTTGATGTCGCCCCTCTGCTTGGCACCCATCTCGACGATGAAGACCTGATGGTGGGGCTTGAGATGTTCGCGCACGGTGCGTATCACGCCGAGCGTGGTGTTGAAGTTGCCGGGAGTCATCAGCACATTGTACTTCTCGGCAAGTATGCGGTAGAGATAGTGTTTCGTAGATGTTTTGCCGAAGCTACCCGTGATACCGATGATTTTCAGGTCGGGCATTGAGCGCAAAATGCGCTTGGCATCGTTGTAGTACCAACGCGAGATGGCCGCCTCCAGGGGTTTGTTCACGAGGTTGGCAGTCAGCATAATGATGGGCAGAGCCAAAATCACCAGAGCTGTGGGCATAGCATACTGCGGAGCGAAAATCTCGGTTACGGCAATCACCGCCGCAGTCAGAATAGCCGCCGTCAAGAACAGACGCTTCACTCGCATCGTATAGACTATGGGCTTCTTGTACTTTGTGCGCAACTCCTTCACCGCCATCACGGGCATCAACACCACCGAGAAACCGATGAATACGGGATTGAAGATGAATCCCACAACGGCAAGTGCTGCAATCACCGCAGCACGCAAAAACTTGTAGCCACCCTTGAACCAGCGGGCATAACGCTCCTCGCGGTATGAGTTGTGCTGGAACATATGCACATCGTAGCGCACCACTGCAAACCACAGCAGAGCGTACAAGGGCCAGAATATAATATTGTCAATCAACATATCTTACTTTTTCATCTCTTTTGCCAGAAAACTCTCCATAACTCTCGCGAACAGAGCCCCATTCTCCAGGAACGAGTAGTGTCCCGCACCTGCTACTGTCACTAATCCTGCATCGGGAATCAGCTGCTCCATCTTCTTGGCGTCGGCAAGCGGTGTGGCTGTGTCGTTCTCACCCCAAAAGAGCAGCGTGGGTGCCTTGATTCGGGGCATCAGGTGGCACAAATCCTCGTTTACGACCTTCGACAGAATGGCTCGCATCATAGGCGAGGCGCTGTTGTAGTCGGCCGAGCCAGCTGCCTTGCGTCGCTTCTCGATAATCTCGTCAGCACGCTTGCGACCCACCACGATGGGCAAGAGGCGCTTGATGAGTTTGAATGTATAGACCTTGCGGTAGTAGTTGAGGCTACGGCGAGGCTTCACGCCTGCAGCATCGACCAGCACCACCTTGTGGGTGCGATTGCGCGAAGCATAGACTATCGACACGCGGCCTCCGAATGAGTGGCCCACGAGGATGGGGTTCTCTGCGCCCTCCATCTCGACGATAGCCTCCAGCGAGCGGGTGTACTCCTCGACGCCCCACACCGTCTGCGGCTCCTCGCTCTGACCGAAGCCCGCGAAGTCCACCGTGATGACCTGGAAATATTGTGCCAGGAAGGGGCGTATCTGCTTGAAAATCTCGCCACTGCATCCCCATCCGTGCAACAAGAACAAAGGTCGCCCCGCACCTTCGACGGTGTAGTGCAACCTTATGTCGGAGTATGTGATAGTCTTGTCCATAGTTTTCTTTTGCAAATTTAACCTTTTTTATCAACTACAGCAAGATTGTCGCCTTTTTATAATGAAAGAGTCCCAACTTTTCGGTTGGGACTCTCGCTATAATGCTCTCTACTTATTCATAATATTGTTCTGGCGGTTGATACTCTCGAGGTGGATGGCCTCCAGTACGGTGCGCACAAACTCCTCGCTGAGACCCATTCCGCGGGTGAGCGATAACATTCGTCGGCAGATATCCTCCCAACGGTTGCTCTGCAGGATGGCTACATTGTTGGCCTTCTTGATGTGACCAATCTTGTCGGCAGTCTTCATACGTTGGCTGAGCAAGTCGAAGAGCTCGGCATCAATCTGGTCAATCTGGCGGCGGCAGATGTTCAGCTCGCTATTGAACTCGGGGTCGTTAGCGGTCTTGGCACGCCACATCAAGTTGTCAATCAGCGTGAGACAGTCCTGCGGTGTAACCTGCTGCGAAGCGTCGCTCCACGCCTTGTCGGGGTTGCAGTGGCTCTCGATCATCACGCCGTCGTAGCAGAGGTCGGCAGCCTGCTGGGCGATACCCTGCAACAGCGGACGGCAACCACAGATGTGCGACGGGTCGCAAATCATCACCATATCGGGGAAGCGGCTACGCATCTCGAAAATCATATGCCACATCGGCGGGTTACGCAGTTTGCTCTGACCGAAGTATGAGAATCCACGATGAATCAGACCGATGTTCTCCTGCGGAACGCCCTCATTTACGAGGCGATTCACGGCACCAGCCCAAAGGCCGATATCGGGTGTCATAGGGTTCTTAATCAGCACTGTAACCTCCTTGTTGTCGTGCAGAGTCTCGGCAATCTCCTGAATGGCGAAGGGCGATACTGTTGTACGCGCGCCAATCCACAAGATATCTACGCCGTGCTTCAAGGCGCACTCCACATGGGCGCGGTTTGCTACCTCTACAGCGATGGGCAAACCTGTGGCCTGCTTCACCTCGTTGAGCCAGTCAAGACCAATCTCGCCGATGCCCTCGAATGTGCCAGGGTTGGTGCGGGGTTTCCAGATGCCCGCGCGAATTACATCTACACGACCCGAACGAGCCAACGCCATCGTTGTCTCGATAGTCTGCTCGCGGGTCTCAGCACTACACGGACCCGCAATGATTAGGGGACGCTTCTCCCCAAGTATAAATCTTCCCATTTTTACCTAACCTAATATAAAAAACGGCGGCCATCCTCTTTGCGGAGGCTAACCTGCGGCCGCCGATAGTTCTACTTCAAGATATCTCTAATCTTGTTCGCTCGCTGCATAGCCTCGATAAGACCATCTCTGTCGTCGCGTTCGATCATACGGCGCAGAATCTGCAACTGGTGTATATGCTCGCGCAACACATCCAGGATGTTGTACTTGTTGCCCAGGAAAATCGGGGCCCAAGTCTGCGGCAGACTCTTTGCCAGACGCACCGTACTCTCAAAACCTCCAGCAGCCAGGTCGAAGATATGCTCCTCCTCGCGCTCCTTCTCCAACACCGTCAGAGCCAGCGCGAACGAGGTGATATGCGAAATGTGCGAAACATAGGCGCAGTGTGTATCTTGCTCCTCGGCCGACATATAGCGTATGGGCATACCTATGCAGTTGTAGATTCTCTCCACGGTCTGTAACGCATCCTCGTCGGAGAGTTCGCGCTCGCAGATAACCACCGTGCGGCCACTGAAGGCGTTGCGCTCGGCAGCCTCGGGACCACTGTTCTCGGTACCCCACATAGGGTGCGTAGCCACAAGACGCCCTCTGCGGGGGTGCATCATCGTAACCTCGCACAACTCTTGCTTGGTGGAGCCCATATCCATCACAATCTGCTTGTGATTTATGCGGTTGAGTATCTTCGTAGCCATTATGGGCAGCGTATCGACGGGTGTGGCAAGCACAATCAAGTCGCTCTCGGCGATAGCCTCATCGAGCGTTACGATGCGCTCAACGAGTCCCAACTCCAACGCCTTGCGGGCGTTCTTCTCCGAGTGCTCGATGCCTGTTACCTCGTCACACAGTCCCTGCTGCTTAAGACTCAATGCAAAAGAGCCACCAATAAGACCCAAACCTATGACGGTCGCTTTCATTCTTTTTGCTCTTACTTTACGAAACGGCTCTTAACACGCTCGGCAGCCTCGGCCAGACGAGCCTCGGGCATACAGAGTGAGATACGGATGTACTTGTTACCCTCGCTACCGAAGATACCACCAGGAGTCACGAATACATCGCACTCGTTGAGTACCTTGTCAGAGAAGGCGAAGCAGTCGCCGTCGAAGTTCTCGGGCATAGCGGCCCAAACGAACAGACCAGCCTGACCCTTAACATAGTCGCATCCGAGAGCATCGAGCAACTCGTAACCACGAGCCTCGCGGGCATAGTATGTAGAGTTCAACTCGTCAAACCACTCGTTGCCCAGAGCCAAAGCCTCGGCAGCAGCAGCCTGTACGGGGTAGAACATACCAGAGTCCATATTACTCTTGAAACGGAGGATGTCGCTAACGATGTCGGCACGACCCGCAACAACACCTACACGCCAACCGGCCATTGAGTGACCCTTACTTGTTGAGTTCATCTCGATGGCAACATCCTTTGCGCCCTCGATGTTGAGGATGCTCAACTGGAGGTTGTTACGAACAAAGCTGTAGGGGTTGTCGTGAACGAGCAGGATGTTGTGCTTGCCTGCAAACTCAACCAGCTTCTCGAACAACTCAACTGTGGGGTGTGTACCCGTAGGCATATTGGGGTAGTTAACGAACATCAACTTCACCTTGCTCAAATCCTCCTTCTCAATCTCCTCGAAGTTGGGGTAGAAGCCGTTGGCTGCGTTGAGGCGGTACTCCATAACCTCACCACCTGCCAAAGTCACGGCTGCACGGTAAGTGGGGTAGCCAGGGTTGGGAACCAACACCTTGTCGCCCTCGTCGAGGAATGCCATACAGATGTGTACGATACCCTCCTTTGAGCCGAGCAGAGGCAGAACCTCAGACTTGGGGTCCAACTCTACATTGTACCACTTCTTGTACCAGTCGGCGTAAGCCTGACGCAACAATTCGCTACCGTTGTAGGGCTGGTAGGCGTGTACATCGGGGCGCTGTGCCTCTTTTGCCAAACGGTCGATAACGGCCTGTGCAGGGGGCATATCGGGGCTACCGATACCCAAGCTGATGATGTCGCGGCCAGCCTTGCGCAACTCGGCTATCTCGCGGTTCTTCTTTGAAAAGTAATACTCCTTGATGCTATCCATACGGTGCGAGGGAGTGATTTGAACTTTTGCCATAATGCTAAAATGTTTGATTGTTAATTATTTATATTGTTTATCTTCGTACTTCTTGTCCTATTTGCCGCTGCGGTAAACTCCGTAGACATGCACCTCCTTGGTGGCACTCTGCAAGCGGTTGAGGTTGTTGATGTAGTCGTCCAGGCACTTGAACTCCAGGTCGATGTGGAACAGGTAGTGCCACGGCTCGCTGGGGATGGGGTACGACTGCAACTTCGAGAGGTTGATATCCTGCAACTGTGCCAGTGCCTTCAGCAAAGAACCCTCCTCGTGCTCGACCTTGAAGTAGAGCGAGGCTTTGTTGGCGTTGGGGTCGATGTCGTGGTCGTAGCGCTTGAGCACCATAAAACGGGTGTAGTTGCTCTTGATTGAGTTGATTTCGGGAGCGATAATCTTCAGTCCGAACATCTCGGCCGCAAGTTCGCTGGCTATGGCTGCGGTGTGGCGCAGACCCTTCTCGGCAATGTTACGGGCACTCAAGGCGGTATCCTCCGACTCGATGAGTTTCCACTGGTGATTGTCCAGATAGTCTATGCACTGCAATAGCGCCATAGAGTGTGACTCCACCTCGCGGATATCCTCCAACTCGACATCGGGCAACACCATCAGATTCTGCTTGATGGGCAGATAAACCTCACCCGCCACCTGCAGGTTGGTATCTTGCAAGATGCTGTAGTTGGGGATGATAGAGCCTGCGATAGAGTTCTCGATAGCCATCATACCCATATCGGCCTTCTTCGACTTGACCATCGCGGCCACCTCGCGGAAGGTGTCGCAGGGCAGAATCTCGATGTCGCGGCCAAAGTACTGTATGGCCGCAATGTGGTGGAAACAACCTTCGTATCCTTGTATTGCAATCTTTTGCATCGTTAAAAAACAAAAAAATCCTGACCTCAAGTTAAGGTCAGGATTAATATAACATCAATGAAAGCATCTTCATTTAGCATACGACATCCTGACCGTTCGCACGGAAGTAGTAAAATCGCTTATAAAAGAAGAAACCCATTTTTATTTACTCTTTAATGTTTAATTTGTTTTTCGTTCAAAACAGAATCTCAATCCCGATGAACGATGATACAAATATATTCCAATTAGATGATATTTCAAAATATCGGAGCAAGTATTTGATGTAAAAATTAGTTTGTCGCTATTTTACATATTTCACCTTCGAGTAGTGACGCTCGGGCGTCTCAGGTGTTTCGTCAGAGTAACCCATACCCACGCAAATCAGCAACTCATAACCATCGGGGAGTGCAAGTGTCTCACGGAAGGGCTTGCCCGCCTCTGTCGAGAAGAAACCGATGGGGCCCATCATACATACCGACGAGATGCCGAATGACTTTGCCGCCAGCATCATATTACCCGCCATCAGACCGCAGTCAATCTGCGAGCAGGGACCAGGACGGTGTGCAATGAATACCACCGAAGTGGCGTTGCGGAACATATTTTTGAACGAGGGATCCTCGAACTGCTTTGCCATAGGTGAGTCGGCGGGCATAGAGTTCTTCCAAGCCTCGGTAGCGTCTTTGATCCACTCCTGCGACTTTACAACTCTCACCTCCCAGCGCTGGGCGTTCATTCCGTTGGGAGCGTGAATACCGCACTCCAGAATCTTATCCATAATCTCGTCGGCAATGGGCTCGTCGTTGTAAGAGCGCACGCTACGGCGAGTCATAATAGCCTCGATAACCTCGTTGGGGTAGTCGTTAGATGAGTTCTGCGAAATGCCGTCGCACGATGTTGCGGCGAAGAGCAGCGCGAGGGCTGAAAATATGTACTTTTTCATAGTTTTATAGTTTTGTTTCTTTTTGTTACAACTCCTTTACATCGACGATACCGTTCATCACGGCATATATCGTCTGTCGGCCGATGGCTCGTGAGCCAATCTTCTCGCTGATGTTGCGGCGGTGGAATATCACCGTCGGCGTCGAGATGTTGAGCATATCGGCAATCTCTTTGTTGATGTAGCCCTTGACAATCAGTGCCAGCACCTCCTTCTCGCGTTGCGACAGCAGTTCGGCCTCCTCCTGGGTGGAGTGGTGCTCCATACCGTGGGCGTGGTGGGCGGTGTTCTGCATCATCAGGAACGACTTGAGCAGTTCGCGCTCGGGGCAGTGTATGTCGATGCATCTGAAGTTGCCTACATCGGCACTGCTCTTGCCCTCGGTGAGTACTATGCAACGGCGTGAAAGGTCGCCGAAGAACTTCCCATTTTGGGCGAGGGTCTCTTCGGAGATGAAGTAGTGTATCACATCGATCGGGGCTTGCTGGGTAAACTCCTCAAAAGAGTTGAACGATACGACCTCCACATCACGGAACATATCCACAAAGGGGGCGATATCCGTCAGTATGGTGCGCATAGCCAGACAGCACAGCGTGTTGTGGTGTATGACAACTATTTTGAATCGATTATCCATATTACAAAAGTAATCTATTTATCCGAAAAACGAAACTATAATTAATGATAGTTGAATGGTTTTAGTTTTACTCATACCTTTGCACCCTAAATAAATGTGTATTAATGAAACAAACATGTATAATGAAGAGAATTTTTACGAAGGTGGCTGCGGCCTTGCTTGTTGCTTTGTTTTGCCAGAGTGTGATGGCAGCCGAGATGGTGGTCGCTGAGCCTACCGATACATTGGGATATTACAAGAACGAAGAGATAGAGATGGTCTCTGTGTCGGCCATTATGCCCAAACAGCATTTCGGTCTTAAGCGTCAGCCCATAGCATCGAGCGTCATTGGCGAGCAACTCCTCGAGCGCGAGCATATTGGCTCGGTGAAGGAGTTGTCGGCTATCATCCCCAACTTCTACCAGCCCGACTACGGCTCGAAGATGACTTCGTCAATCTATGTGCGTGGCTTCGGTGCGCGCATCGACCAGCCCGTGATAGGTATGATGGTGGACGGTGTGCCGTACCTTAACAAGAACAACTACGATTTCGATATGCTCGATGTGGTGCGTGTGGAGATGCTGCGAGGCCCGCAGGGTACGCTCTATGGTCGTAACACGATGGGTGGCCAAATGAATGTATATACGCTCTCGCCGATGCACTACAAAGGTCTGCGCGGCTCGGTGGAGTATGGTTCGGGCAACACCTTGCGAGCAAAGGCGTCGTACTATGGTCGTAGCGATAGCGACAAGTTCGGCTACTCGGTGGGTGCATACTACAACCGCACCGACGGTTTCTTCGATAACTCGTTTGACGGCAGCAATGTCGATTGGGGGCAGGCCAGCGGTGGCCGTGTGCGTACAGTGTGGCGCATCGGCAGCGGCTGGATGTTGGATAATGTCGCCTCGGTAGGTTACACCGACGAGGGCGGATATGCTTACGCTTTGTATGACGAGCAGAGCGGTCAGGTGGGTGCTGTGAACTACAACTCGCCCAGCGGATATATGCGTCTGAATGTGAATGACGGTCTGGTGCTGTCGTATGCGGGCGAGAGGGTTAAGTTCTCGGCTACGACGAGCTATCAGTTTATGCACGACCGTATGCGTATGGATAACGACCTTACGCCGATGTCGTACTTCACGCTCGAGCAGGAGCAACACGAGCACGCCTTGTCGGAGGATGTGGTCTTCAAGTCGGCTGACGGCTCACGCCGCTGGCAGTGGATTACGGGAGCCTACGGCTTTTATAAGAATATAAATATGTCGGCACCCGTAAATATTCTTGAGGATGGTATCAACTCGCTGATTCTCGGCAATATGCCCGATATGATTAAGGCGCTGTTGCAGTTCGACAGAGATGCGCTGACCATTGCGAGCAACTTCGATTTGCCCACCTATGGTCTTGCCGTATATCACGAATCTTCGTTGAGGGCGGGCGAGCGTTGGCGTTTTACTGCTGGCTTGAGATTGGATTATGAGGCAGCAAAAATGGAGTATGACAACCATACGCAGATTGGCTACAAGATGGGCTCGATGCGTCCTGGTATGCCCGAGCTGGTGCCCGATTTTCGTCAGGTGGAGCTTCCATTCAAGGGCGAGGAGAAGATGGATTACTTCGAGTTGTTGCCCAAGTTTGCTGTGAACTTCACTACGGGCGTTGGCGATTTGTATGTGACGGCTACACGCGGTTATAAGGCGGGCGGTTTCAATACGCAGATTTTCTCTGATATACTGCAAAATAAGTTCAAGTCAGCGCTTATGAGCGATGCGATGACGGCAGTGGGTCGTCCCTCGTCTTCGTCGGAGCCTTCGCCATACGACGAGGCGTCGGTTACCACCTACAAACCTGAGTACAGCTGGAACTACGAGGTGGGTGGCCACCTGATGCTGGCGCAGAATAAGTTGGGCATTGACTTTGCGGCCTTCTGGATTGAGTGCCGCGACCAGCAGCTGACCGTATTCCCCGACGGACTCACCACGGGTCGTATGATGTCTAATGCGGGTAAGTCGCGCAGCCAAGGCGTTGAGCTCTCGGCATCGTGGAATGTGTTTAAGTTGTTGAATTTGAGCCATCTTAACTTGATGGCAAGCTATGGTTACACCAACGCCAAGTTCGTGGAGTTCAACGATGGTATTGTGGACTATAAGGGCAACCACTTGCCCTACGCTCCGCAGCATACGGCATCGCTCGGTGCGGCGTATAATTGGTGGATTGGTGGCCGCGTTTTGGATGAGGTAGTGCTTAACGCCTCATGGCAGGGTGTGGGCGACATCTATTGGAATGAGGCCAATACACTCAAGCAGGATTTCTATTCGCAGCTGAACGCATCGGTTGAGTTGCGCAAGGGCGATTTCTCGCTCTCGTTGTGGGGCAGAAATCTCACCAATACAGAGTTCTACACATTCTACTTCAAGTCGATGACCAACAACTTCTACAACTACGGCAAGCCCTGCCGTTTGGGTGTGACCCTGAGCTTCAGCCTTTAGGTCTGACAGTCGGCATCACTGCAATAAACAATAAAACCGCTCTGGCATTGCCAAAGCGGTTTTATTTGTGTTATCCGAAATCGAATTACTCCAGAGTGTAAGGAGCGCGATACTCGTAGTGCAACAGTTTGTTTGCCTCGTCGTCGTTCATAAACTTCTGAACGATAGGATTCCAAGACAAAGGACGATCCAACTCGTAAGCCACATTACCGATGTTACATACGGTACAAGAGCTGTGACCAATCTCAACGGGCACATTAGGATCGCGGCGTGAACGGATAGCGTTCAAGAATGACTGATAGTGACCGGGGTTCGTCTCGTAAACAGCCTTCTGATCAACTGCCTGAGGCATCAAGTCGGGGCTAGAAGCCTCGTACTTACCACGAGTAACCATAATCCAACCATTCTCACCGACAACCTTAACAGCCTGGCCGTAACCTACATCCTTGTGTACCATCTCGATACCATTGTCGTAGCGGTAAGTAAGCACGCGGTGCAAACTTGCTGAAGGAGGCAAAATCTCAGTAGGACCAGACAAGTCCTTACCAATCATCCACTGACCGATGTCGAACATATGTGCGCCCCAGTCTGTAGTAAAGCCACCACCGAGGCCCTTATACCAACGCCAAGCACCCCAGCACTCATCGTTGTCATGCTCTACGATTAAGGGCACAACCTCGTGGTTGTAGTGGAGGTGTGCGGGCAACGGACCGAGCCACAAATCCCAATCCAAACCAGCGGGAACCTCCTGCTTAGGCAATGTGTAAGGCTTGGGGCCATCACCTGCGTAAGCATACATTGTAGAGATCTTACCCAACTTACCCTCGCGAACGATGTTAGCGGCGTGGATGAACTCATCCATTGAACGCTGCATACTACCAGTCTGGAGGATACGGTTGTTAGCGCGAACAGCCTCGATCAAGCGCTGACCCTCATATACTGTGAAAGTAAGGGGCTTCTCCAAGTAAACATCCTTACCTGCCTTACAAGCAGCGATAGCGATACGAGCGTGCTGGTGGTCGGGAGTAGCGATAACAACAGCATCTACATCCTCGCGAGCCAACAACTCCTCGAATCGGATGTACATATCAACCTTGTGCTTGATACCCTGCTCAGCATAATAGTAGTTAGTCCATTTCTCGAAGCGGTTACGCTTGATATCGTAAACATCGCAACCCGCAACTACGCGAACACCCGGAAGACGGATAAAACCATCCAGAAGGTGCATAGCCTGCTGGCCCAAACCGATGAAACCGATGTTGATAAGGTCGTTTGCGTCATTCTTTTTTGTCTCCTTAGGTGCCATAGCCTCTTTTGCCATAGTCGGGAAAACCAAAGAAGTCGCGGCTCCTGCGGCTGACATACGCAAGAAGTCCAAACGAGAAAACTTTGTGCTCATTTTCCAGTATTTTTGAAGGTTAGTAAATTGATTTAGTCTATATCTGGAGTAAAATTAAACAAAAAAAATGATAGCGCAAAGAATTAACCACTCAGAAATCTATCGTTCGGCGAAATTGTGTTCGGCTGTAGCGCACGACAACAAGATGCGGATTGGAATTGTGTTATTAGAGTATTAAAACAAAAAACCGCCTTGGCTTTTGCCAAAGCGGTTTTATTTGTGTTATCCGAAATCGAATTACTCCAAAGTGTAAGGAGCACGATACTCGTAGTGCAACAACTTGTTTGCCTCGTCGTCGTTCATGAACTTCTGAACGATAGGATTCCAAGACAAAGGACGGTTCAACTCGTAAGCGATGTTACCAATGTTACATACTGTACAAGAGCTGTGACCTACCTCAACGGGAACATTAGGATCGCGGCGTGAACGGATACTGTTCAAGAATACCTGGTAGTGACCGGGGTTAGTCTCGTAAACAGCCTGCTGCTCGAGCTTCTTAGGCATCAAATCCTCGCTTGAAGCCTCGAACTTACCACGCTTAACCATGATCCAACCGTTCTCACCGATAACCTTAACTGACTGACCGTAACCTACATCCTTGTGTACCATCTCGATACCATTGTCGTAGCGGTAAGTCAAGCAACGGTGCAAGCTTGCTGAAGGAGGCAAAATCTCAGTAGGACCAGTCAAGTCCTTACCGATGCACCACTGTGCAGCGTCGAACATGTGTGCACCCCAGTCAGTAGTAAAGCCACCACCGAGGCCCTTATACCAACGCCATGCACCCCAGCACTCGTCAGCGCCGTTCTCCTTAATCAAAGGCACAACCTCGTGGTTGTAGTGAAGGTGTGCGGGCAACGGACCGAGCCACAAATCCCAATCCAAACCAGCGGGAACCTCCTGCTTCTCGAGAGTGTAAGGCTTGGGACCCTCACCTGCGTAAGCATAGATAGTAGAGATCTTACCCAACTTACCCTCGCGTACTACATTAGCTGCGTGGATAAACTCGTCGTAAGAACGCTGCATACTACCAGTCTGGAGGATACGGTTGTTAGCGCGAACAGCCTCGATCAAACGCTGACCCTCATATACTGTGAAAGTAAGGGGCTTCTCCAAGTAAACATCCTTACCTGCCTTACAAGCAGCGATAGCGATACGAGCGTGCTGGTGGTCGGGAGTAGCGATAACAACTGCATCGATATCCTCGCGAGCCAACAACTCCTCGAACTTGATATACATTGATACCTGTGACTTGATACCCTTATCTGCATAGTAGCTATTAACGCGGTTCTCGAAACGGTTACGCTTGATATCGTAAACATCGCAACCAGCAACTACGCGTACCTCGGGAATAGCGATAAAGCCATTCAAAAGGTACATAGCCTGCTGACCCAAACCGATGAAACCGATGTTGATAAGGTTGTTTACATCATTCTTCTTAGCCTTCTTGGGAGCTACAGCCTCTTTTGCCATAGTCGGGAAAACCAAAGAAGTCGCGGCTCCTGCAGCTGACATGCGCAAGAAGTCCAAACGAGAAAACTTTGAGCTCATTTTAGTTATTTTTAGAAGTTAGTAATAGATATAATTCATAATTTGAGGTAAAATTAAACAAAATATATTTGACTCGCAACATTTGGCCTTTTTTTTTCTGAAAAATGTTTCGTTTCGCTATCCCCTCGGTAACAAAACGAAAAGGGCCAATGACGGTAAAATCATCGGCCCTATGGCTTGGTGTGCGTCGCGGGATGGCTTTGTTTTGCTCCCTCGTTGCACTATGTTATGGTTCGCGGGTATCGCGCCACTCCTTGAGTTCGGGCGTGAGGTCATCCTCGCGGTCAATCCAGTCGCCACTCATCAGCAGTCGCTCCTTGTAGCGGTCCATACGCTCGACGATGCCGAACTTCGGGCGCTGTCGCTCACGGCGCTCATCACGCATCGAGGGACGCACGGCGCGGTCGAAGATAGCCTGGCGTGTGGGGCGCTGGTCGGGCACCCACTTGAAGTTTTGCAGACGCTTGGCCTGCGAGGCGGGAATCTGTGCTAACGGATAGAGCTTGACGGGCACATCGTTGCGGTAGGTGATACCCACGAGTTGCTGATCCTCGATGTAGAACGATGCCGATGCGCTCTCGATGTAGGCCATCTCGGTGACGGTGATTGAGCCTTGGCTCTCCTGCTCGAAGTAGATGGTCTGCACATTGCCCTCCACATCGTTGCGGAAGACCTGGTTGTCGCGGAAGTGGGTTATCATCTTCTTGCCCGTCACCTGGTTGTAGTAGGTGGTGTCAATCTCGGCCACCATAATGGGATTGCCCAGGAACTCGGTGCGGGTAATCTGCTGATTCTCTGTGAATATATCCACCTGTGTGGCGGCAATCTGGTTGCCGTTGTTCCACATCACAGGCTCGATGTAGAGGTGTACGATTGAGTCGGTAGAGTTGCTCACCATCGAGTCGCAGATGGCCTGCGCATCGCTGCGGAACATCTTTACATTGCGGTAGGCTTTCATCACGCGATAGATGCTGTCGAGTGCTACGGTGTCGGTCGCAGTGACTGCGGCGGGAGTCTCCTCCGCACTCTCCTTTGCCACATTCACCGAGTCGGCAGGTGCGGCGACGGTGCCCACTTGCAGGAGTTGCTGTTTGCGTAACTCGGCAAGACTGTCTTGTGCATTCAACTCCGATAGGTCACGACCCTTGGCTGCCAGCTTCTGACGACGCTCGGCACGGCGTACCGAATCCTTGGTCATACGCTCCAGCTCCTGAGCCTTGAGCTTATCGAGTTGTGCTGTAATCTTTGCTTGACGCTCGGCGGCGATAGAGTCCAACTTAACCTTACGCTCGGCGGCCTTTACTCGCTTGGCCTCCTCCTGCGCCTTGCGTTTAGCCTCCTTGGCAAGCTGTGCCTCCAGAGCCTTGCGCTGCTTGGCTGAGAGTGTGTCAGCAACGAGTGAATCGACTGATATAGAGTCTACAGCGAGCGAATCAACAGCGGGCATAGCCACCGAATCTTGCTCGGCCTTTGATGCGGCCTTCTCTGCGGGGTTGGGTCGCTCGGTTGGTTGCATATTCTCTCTGCTCGCACGGATGTTGTCGGCTGTACGCTCGGCTGTACGCTCGGCGTTGCCAGCCTGACGATTCTCCATTGAGGGGCGGTTCATAGCGCCACTCTGTGATGGCTCGCTCTTGCGCGGAGTCTTAACGGCTGTAGTGTCGCTCTCCTTCTCCTTGGCGTAGCGGTCGATGGTAATGAGCCACATAGAGTCGGCCGAGATGAAGACAGAGTCGCTCTGCGAAGTGTCGTAACTTACGGCTACAGGGCTGTCGGTCAGCACCGCACGATCCTCCTCTGACCAATACTCGGCATAACCGCCAAAGGCCATCATCTTATTCTTGAAATCATCAACCTGGATGTTGCGGCGTGCGATGATATGCTCGTTGTCGCGGTAGTAGTAGAGCGTGTCGCCCCACATCTCCTGCTCCTCGGTGAGGATGTAGCCGTCGCGCGTTATCATATACAGGTTATCGGCGTGAGTGTAGTTACCCTCATTAGCCGAGAGGTAATAACCATCGTCGCTCCATATCTCGCTGTTATTGAAGAAGTAGGCGTTGTTGGTCTCGGTGTTGTAGATTACCGAGTCGCTCTTCATGTCGTAGTTGGCACCGTGCATCTCGACGCTCTCGACGCAGACGATTTCGTGCTTGTCCACATAGTAATAGCCGCGCACCGACTCCATAATGTCGTTGTCCTGCACCAGCACACCGCCGCCGTCATACTGGCCAATCTTCTCGGCCGTGTTGAATCGGAAGTTGTAGGTGTAGAGTAGTGCATCGCCATCGACAACCTTGACAATGGGAGCGTAAATCTCCGCCATATTGTCGTTGCCGTTATAGAGTGCGCTGTCACCATAAATATATATAGAGTCCTGATTGATGAGCAGTCGTCCGAAGAAACCCCACTCGGTGTCGTTGAAGCGCACGGCGCTATCGCACGAGATGACTGCTCCATTGTGGTGGGCGGCAAAGTTGCCCACGAAGTACACGATGCTATCGCCACCCTCATTGTAAGGGGCGGCAAGGTCGGCCATAAAATCGATTTTGCGTCGCTGGGGAGCCTTCTTTGTGGTTACGGTGTCGGCCGCCGCCTGTCGCGAGCTACGCAACTCCGAAGCCAGAGCCTCCTCATGGGGTGTAGAGAGCGAATGCAGACTCCCGTCCTGTGCCAGAAGGATGCCTGCAAATGCCAATAAAACTGCTATGACCGATAATATTCGACGCACGCGTGAAGGGTTGAGGGTGTGTTACTTAATCCAATTCTTGAACTCGAATTCACCCTTGCGGTATTCGGGTGCAACGAAGATGTATAGGCCGTCAATCTTCTCTGTCAGCCATTTGTTGAAGACCTTGGTCTGCTTGTCGTTCAGCGCCATCTCCTCGATGGTGAGGTAATCTTCTGTAAGCGAAGCCGAGTGCGTGGGGATAATCTCCAGCAACTTGACCGCACGGCTTAACTGATTGCCCTGCACATCCTCTGAGATGAAGGCGTCAGATACCTCGCCAATCTTCAACTTGCTCAAGGCGATGTAGTCGCTATAGCTCTTGCCGTCGCCGAAGTCCTCCTTCTTGAACTTGGTGGCAGTGAGCTTCACATTCGAGTAGTTGGGGTTGCTCATCAGCAGGTCGTGGTTCGACACCAGACCGCCGTTCATCTTCGAGAGGTTATCCTCAGAGTGGAGCAACGCTGCACGCTCGAAGGTGATAGAGTCGCTACGAATAAGCTTGACGATGCTGTCGAGGTAGTATGTGGGCTCCAACTGCTCCTCGATAGTGTACGAGGGCTTGAGCAGAATGTGACGGAAGTGGTAAAGACCGTTGCGGGGTGCCTCCATAAGCTCGATGATGTGGAAACCGTACTCGGTCTCGACAACCTCAGACAACTGGCCGGGCTTGAGCTTCGACAACGCATCGGCAAACGGAGGTGTGAGCTGGCTCAACGGAGCGAGGGGGTGCTCACCGCCCTGCATAGCTGTACCGGGGTCCACCGAGTAGGTACGAGCCAGAACGGGCATTGATGACGAGCCTGAGATGATACGCTCACGCATCTCCAACAGACGCTCCTTTGTGCGCTGCTTGGCTGCGGCCTGCGATGCGGGGTAGCGTACGATATGTGCATAGACATACTGCTCGGGCACGAGGGGCAACTCCTCGGTCTTCTTGCTCTTGAAGAAACGCTCTACCTCGCCAGGTGTTACGGTTACATCCGATGTCACCTTGCTCTGCATACTCTGGGCATACTGCTGCTCGGTGAGTTTCTGTCGCAGGAACTCGCGATAGTTATAGAGGGGCATATGCTGCTTGGCCTCGAGTTTGGCGATAGAGCCATCCTCCTCGGCAATCATACGCTGGAGGTACTCCTCGACCATAGAGTTCACATCGGCGTTGAGCTCGATAGAGTCGATGAGGGCCTGGTTATAGAGCAGCTTCTGCTTCATCAGCTCCTCGAGACTCTCGTTGAAGGGGTCGCGATCCGAAGTGTAACCCGCAGCACGACGCTGTGCAGTGAGCTCGTTTGCGTACTCCTCAACCTCAGAGTGGAGGATAGCCGAGCCTCCGACGATAGCAACGACGCGGTCGAGTACGACCTGGCGTTTCTGCGCTGTGGCAACGGCAGAGCTGAGTGTGAAACCTATCAAAAGTATTGCGATTAAAAATCGGCTGTTGAACTTGTTTGTCATATCTCTTTCTTATTATTTTCTCTTCAAAAAAACTATTCCGCCTTCAAAAAACTATTCTGCCGCGTTCGGCTCTGTCTCCTCGGTGGGAGTGGTAGTAGCCTCGGCGGGTGCGCTCTCTGCCTCGGCAGGGGCGGGTTGAGCCTTGTAGGTGGAGATCTTCTCTCCATCGCCATAGAGGGCGGCGTGTCCCTCGTTCATAGCCTTCTGGATGATAGCATCCTCGTGAGCCTTTATAATCTCGCTGCGGCGCTGGGTGATGAGTATGCGGCGGATGTTGTCGGCGACAATCTCCAGCGGCGCAACATTACCCTTGCGGCAGACTGATGTGAAGTCGAAGTAGTAGCTTGCATCGTTGGCCTTCATCTCCTGGATGCCCATCTTGTCGAGTAGCGAGGTGTAGTCCTGCGACTTGGTTGTAGGCAGGTTGGCCAAGAAATCGGGGAAATTGACCCACTCTGAACGGTTGTCGATAAGCAGAAAGCCATTCTTCTCGCAGATGTCGGTGAATGTCTTATCGTCGGTCGTTGAGGACGCGGCCTTGAGCATCTGCTCCTTCAGACGCTTGCTCTGACGATACGAGGCGTCGAAACGCAAGATGCGACCCTTGACGAGGGTGCGATCGAGTGTGAAATCCGACTTGTGGGTGTTGTAATACTCGGCGATGTCGGCATCGGTGAAGTCGTTGCTCATCTGCTGCTCGACATAGTATTGGTCCACCTTGCTCATCAGCAGTGACTGGCGGTAGTCCTCCACCAGGCGCTCGATATCCTTCTCCGAAGATGAGAAGAGCTGGTCGGCCTCCTCGATTTTGAGCTGGCGGATAAGCCACTTGTCGATGTAGAGTTTCACGAATGCCAAGCTGTCGTCGCCCGTAAGGTTTTTGGGTACGGCCTGCGAAATCTCGAGTGTTGTCAGCTCCATACGACCTATGCGCGCAACGGTGTTGTCGCCCACCAGATAGTCGGGCAACTCACGGCACGATGCCATCAGCAGAGCGATGGCCAAAGCATATATTTTCAATAATCGACGCATAATATCCGACAAAGATAATTCTTTTACTCGAAATTAACGCAGTGAGAGGCGAGATTATTACTTTTTAGTATGCAGATTTGTTACTTTTCAGCTTTTTCAGCAGTTTGTACATTCGTACAAGGGCCAATAATGAGATGATGGCGCAGATGGTGTAGATGCTCCAGTAGAGTTTGCCGCCGCCCAGAAGTTCGCTCATCGGGGTGTTGTTGAGGTCGATGACCGAGAGGAAGCAAGCCGTCAGGTTGTTCATTGCGTGTAGCATAATTACCATCGTCAGTGAGCGGTAGCGCATATAGTAGAACCCGAGCACCAGACCGCAGAATGTGGCATTAACGGCTGTGGCGGGTTCGCCGTGCGCAATGCCGAAAACTATTGACGACACCAGCCAAGCACAGATGGGGCCATAGGCGTATTGCAGACCTCCCGCGATGTAGCCACGGAATACCACCTCCTCCAAAAGTGGAGCAAGTACAACGGCCGAGAGCAGTAGCCATCCGCCCTGTCCGAGAACGCTCTCGCTGGCGGGTAAAATCTGCGTCAAAGGCTCTATTGTGATGCTGACAGCCCAGAGTAGAAGATAGCCGCACAAAAGTCGGAACGGAGCGCCCCAACTCGGTGCGCGGAACGAAATGTGTGAGGTCCATCGACGGCAGAGGCTATATACTCGCAACGAAATGAAATATAATACGATAGCAAAAATAAATGTGACGGCAACAAAGCGCGCCTGCATAGATTTTGCTGCCTCGGAAATATCGAGGTCGGGGTCGCTGAACAGGGCCGAATCGGGAGGCGTGATACCCAACTTTACGGCGATGAAAGCACCCACTCCTTGCGACAGGAAAAAGGCAAGCAAAATGACTATGACATCGTACCAGCGGAAGTGTCGGCGACGCTGGGAGTTGTCGCCCTCGGGGAGTATGTCGTCATCGTGCGAGTCGCTCGGTTGAGGCTCTATCGTGATGGGTGCAGTCAGCTCTTTTTCATTATTTTCGGTCATAATATCTCTCATTGCTGTGTAGTGTTATTAACCACAAAGTTAATACATTTTTTCGCAACGATTGTGTAATTTAATATAAAATCACTAATTTTGTCCGATTATATCCTGCTTTGCGCCGAATGGCGTCGTTGCGATGTTTTTTGCGGTGGGCAGGAGAGGTTTTGAATTGTAATAATTGAAGATAAGAGAGATATGGCAAAAGTTGTTGCATTGGCAAATCAAAAGGGTGGCGTAGGTAAGACTACTACGGCAATCAATCTGGCGGCGTCGCTGGCGCTGTTGGGTAAGAAGGTGCTGTTGCTCGATGCCGACCCGCAGGCTAATGCCACTTCGGGTTTGGGCTTCGATATCGAGCTTGAGGGTATCTACGAGTGCATCATCGGCGAGAAGAAGCCGAGCGAGGTGATACTGCACAGCCCCGATGTGAAGAAGTTGTGGTTGCTGCCTTCGAGCATTCAGCTTGTGGCGGCTGATACCGAGTTGCCCAAGATGGAGAATGGCCACTTTGTGATTAAGGAGATAATCGACCAGATTCGCGACGATTACGACTACATCTTCGTCGATTGCTCGCCCTCGCTGGGTTACACGACTGTCAATATCCTGACAGCCGCTGACTCGGTGCTGATTCCTGTGCAGTGTGAGTATCTGGCGCTGGAGGGTCTGAGCAAGTTGCTCAATACCATCAAGTTGGTGAAGAGCGGACTCAACCCCGACCTGGATATCGAGGGTTTTGTGCTGACGATGTATATGCGTAACCGCCTGAACAATCAGGTTGCTACGGAGGTGCGTGAGCACTTTGGCGAGTTGGCCTTTGATACCGTTATTCAGCGTAACATCCGTCTGGGCGAGGCTCCCTCGCACGGTAAGCCCGTGATGTTGTACGATGCTGCGGCATCAGGCTCGATAAACTACCTTAATTTGGCGAAGGAGTTTTTGAAGCGTAATCGTAAAAAGAGCAAATAAGAGAGTATAAAGATATGAAGCAGAAAGGTTTAGGGCGTGGTTTGGATGCCATTTTCGGAACTGATAAGGTGGCCGTAAAGGCGGTGCCTATGGCACAGATGTCGGAGATTGCTGTTGAGAGCATCATCCCCAACCCCACACAGCCGCGTACGAAGTTCGACGACGAGGCTCTTGCCGAGTTGGCCGACTCAATCAAGCAGCTGGGTGTGATTCAGCCCATTACGGTAAAGAAGCAAGGCGAGCAGTATATAATCATCAGCGGTGAGCGTCGTTGGCGTGCCGCACAGATGGTGGGTGTGAAGAGTCTGCCCGCATATATTCGCGATGTGGATGACGAGAATCTGCACGCTATGGCGTTGGTTGAGAATATCCAGCGTCAGGACCTGAACGCCATAGAGATTGCGTTGGGTATGCAGCGCCTGATTGAGGAGTGCGGTCTTACGCAGGAGGCTATGGCCGACAAGGTGGGCAAGAAGCGCTCGACAGTATCGAACTATATGCGTCTGCTCAACCTTCCCAACGAGGTGCAGTTGGCACTGAAGGAGGGCTTGATTACTATGGGTCACGCAAAGGCTATCGCTGGCGTTGCGGCTGACCAGCAGTTGTGGGCACTGAAGCGTTGCTTGAAGAAGGCACTCTCGGTACGCCAGATGGAGGAGTTGGCTCGTCGCCTGGGCGAGGAGAAGGGTGCCGCAGAGCGCTCGGAGGAGGAGTATCCCGAATCATACTCACGCCTGGTGGAGAAGTTGGAGCCCTATTTCTCTCAGAATATCAGCATCAAGCGCGGCAAGAATGGTGGCGGTAAAATCGTTATCGACTTCTCGGGCGATGAGGAGATTGATTTGTTCATCGAGCGTTTGAGCGGTCGTTAAGAGGTGGCTATGATAATTGGTGCGACAATAAAGTCTGTGGTCGGAGGCCTGTGGCAGAGAGTATCTGCTGCGGAGCCTAAACTCTTGCGCCTTGTCGTGGCGTTGGCTGCGGTGATGGTGGCGTGCGTTGGCGTGGAGGCCCAGGCGCAGACTCTCAAGCGTGGTAATCAGCGCACCATCCAGGGTGGCGTTATGCTTGCCGACTCGGCAGCCATTGCGCGTGCCGACTCAATCGCAAAGCTCGATGCCGACTCGCTGGCTTTAGTACAGAAACTCATCGACAAGCAGGCCAAGCAGCGTCTTGACTCGCTGGCTCGTGCGGCTCGTCGTGTCGAGCGTGCAAGAGAGGCTGGACGACTGGATGCCAATGGCAATATCATCCCTCGTGAGCCTTGGTTCAGCGACTCGATGTCGTTGTCGAAGGTGTGTATCACGGCGGCGGTGTTGCCTGGCTATGGTCAGATTTACAACAAGCAGTATTGGAAACTCCCCATACTCTACACTACGGTGGGTGCGTCGGCTGGTCTGGCCATCTATCAGGGCACGAAGTATAGACCTCTCAAGCGCGAGTACGACGCTATGTTGCTGGAGGGTATGTCGCGTACCAACGAGATGAACCTGCTGCAGCGCCGTATGATTAGGACTAATACATCGCGTCAGTTGCTGTGGAGTGCGGCGGCGATGTCATATATCTACTTCCTGGGCGATGCCGCAGTGAAGTACTCTACCAACGAGGTGTCGGATGTGAAGAAGGCAACCACGCTGTCGTTGATATGCCCCGGTGCGGGACAGGTCTATAACCAGAGTTATTGGAAGGTGCCTATCGTCATTGGCGGTATGGCCTCGATGGTCTATGTGTTCGACTGGAACACCCGAGGCTTCAAGCGCTTCAAGACAGCATATTCGTTGCGTGCCGACTTCGACGAACACCCCGAGAACTACCCGGGCGGCGTGTCGAAGGATGAGTTCAAGGGTCGCTACTCGGCCACATTCCTCAAGAACTTGCGTGACTCATATCGCCGTAACCGAGATTTGAGTATCCTCCTGACGGCTGCCGTATATGCCTTCCAGGCGGTGGATGCCCATGTCGATGCCCACCTCAAGGATTTCGATGTGTCGGACGATTTGACCGTCAAGCTGGAGCCGATGTTCGACTATCAGTACTCCTATTTTTCGGGCGGCAACCCCGTATTTGGTTTTAATCTAAATCTCACATTCTAAATAATGCGAAAAATTCAGTTTACAACTCTATTGTTGCTGAGCCTTATGGTTTTGTGCCTTACGGTGAGCGCTCAGGAGCAGTCTAAAGCAAAGCGTGTTAAGAAGTTAAGCGTAAAAGAGCAGCTCGCGCAGGAGCGTATGCGTAACGATTCATTGCTCACTCTGGTTGAGGAGTATCGTCAGCGCGAGAGCGATTGGCAGGCGGCATGGCACCGCGAGATGGCGGCCCGCAAGGAGGCGAAGAAGGTTGAGCCCTTTAAGGTCGATTACACCCCCGCTGCTGCCGATTCACTGGCCGAGCAGTTGAAGTTGCAGCAGGTGAATGATGCTATGGAGCACTTCTTCAAGGATTACATCTGCGAGCCCGTGGAGATGAGTACCGACGAGTCGCTCGATTCGTTGTATGCGGCACGACTGAAGAGTATGATTTCGCCCATCTACCTCCCCTATAACGAGGTGGTGCGTACATATATCAAGCGTTATGTCGATGGCTCGGGTCTTATGAGCCGAGTGCTGGCGCGTGCGCAGTACTACTTCCCGATGATTGAGGAGGAGTTGCTGAATGCTGGTCTGCCCGTCGAGTTGCGTGCGTTGGCTATCGTTGAGTCTGCGCTGGTGGCTACGGCCGTATCGCGAGTGGGAGCAACAGGCCTCTGGCAGTTTATGCCCCCTACGGGCAAGGCCTATGGTCTGGAGATTAACTCTATGGTTGATGAGCGTTTCGACCCCGTTAAGTCTACAAAGGCTGCTTGCAAGCACTTGAAATACCTCTACGATTTGTACAACGATTGGAGCCTTGCGCTGGCGGCATACAACTGCGGTCAGGGTAATGTGAATAAGGCTATGGCTCGCGCAGGCGGTAAGCCGCAGTCGTTCTGGGATGTGTATTGGTATCTGCCCTCGGAGACACGAGGCTATGTGCCTGCATTCATCGCGGCATCGTATGCCTACGCTTTCCACAAGTCGCACAACATCACTGTCGGCGAGCCTCCGTTGCCCATCGCAGTGGATACCGTGCAGGTGGCGCGTCTGCTGCACTTGGGTCAGGTGTCATCGACAATCGATGTGAACAACGAGACGCTCAAGATGCTCAACCCGCAGTACAAGTTGGATGTTATCCCAGCAACAACCAAGTCATATACGCTGGTGTTGCCCGCCAACCGTCTGACCGAGTATGTCACTAACGAGGCGGCAATCTACGCCAAGGACTCTACATATCTGAAGGAGTTTTTGAGCCCCGCGGCTGTGCAGAAGAAGATAGAGCAGTCGGCGGTTACATACCACAAGGTTAAGAGTGGCGAGACACTCGGTGCCATCGCCCGCAAGTATAGAGTCACTACGGCGCAGATTATGCGCTGGAACGGCATAAAGAACGCCAATAAGTTGAGTGTAGGCCAGCGTTTGAGAATCGAGAGATAGCCGAGGTACTATGATCTTCTGTGACGACGATACAATCATTGCTCCCGCAACGCCTATGGGCGGTGCGCTGTGCGTCATCCGCTTGAGCGGTGGGCGCGCTATCGAGGTGTGCGATGAAGTGTTTCGTGGCCGCAGAGCCTTGAACGAGGCGAAGACGGCGACGGTGCATTATGGCAATATTGTCGATGGCGACGATGTGGTGGATGATGTGCTTGTCAGCGTGTTCCGCGCTCCGCACTCCTATACGGGCGAAAACTCGGTGGAGATATCAGCCCACGGCTCGCGCTATGTAGTTGGACGCATTATGTCGCTCTTTACGGCGCGTGGCATGCGTATGGCCGAGGCAGGAGAGTTCACTCGCAGAGCCTTTCTTTCGGGCAAGATGGACCTGTCGCAGGCCGAGGCTGTGGCCGATGTCATTGCCTCCGATTCGCGTGCTTCACACGCTGTGGCATCTACGCAGATGCGTGGTGCCTACTCCGATGAGTTGGGTGCGCTGCGCGATAAGTTGCTGCAAATTACCTCGTTGCTAGAGTTGGAACTTGACTTCTCGGAGGAGGATGTCGAGTTTGCCGACCGAGCCCACCTCGAAGCCCTGCTGCAACAGACGCATAGTAGGGTAGAGCAACTGGCCGAGTCGTTTGCGCTGGGTAATGTGCTCAAGGAGGGTGTAGGCGTGGCTATCGTTGGCCGCCCGAATGTGGGTAAGAGTACGCTGCTCAATAGACTCATCGGTGAGGATAGGGCTATGGTGTCAAATATCGCGGGTACGACGCGCGACACTATCGAAGTGGTGAAAAATATTGGTGGCATTAGGTTCCGATTTATCGATACGGCGGGTATGCACACCACGACCGACGAGCTGGAGCAGATGGGTATCGCCCGCACGATTGACGAGCTGCGCCGCGCCAATGTGATATTGTGGCTGACCGATGATGCCACCTCGCAGATGGATGCCGATATGCAGGGCTATGAGCCTACGGCAGAGCAGATTGTTGTTAAAGTCGTGACTAAGATTGACCTTGCTGATAATGCTGCGGCAACTCCCTCTGGAGAGTCGGATGCGACTACCGTCCGCCTCTCTGCAAAGACGGGTGAGGGCGTGGATGAACTGCTCGAAAGGTTGCTGTCAGCCTTCGATGCCGATTCGGTATATAGGGGCGATGTTGTAGTGTCATCTCAACGCCATTATGAGGCACTCCGCCTGGCCGATGAATCTTTGCGCTCTGCGCAAATGGCTCTGCGCCAATCACTTCCCGCGGACCTTCTGAGCGAGGATATCCGCCAGGTGCTCTATCACCTCGGCACCATCACCGGCCAAATCTCCTCCGACGAAATCCTCCAAAACATCTTCTCTCACTTCTGCATCGGAAAGTAAGGCAGATTTGGCAAGTAACAAACAATGCCAACTGAAAGCAAAACGATGACAAAAATACTATTGAATACCAGTATTTAGGAAAAACACCCGAATACTGATATTTTTGTTTTCCTTTTGCATCGT
>JAFZFX010000045.1 GCA_017555695.1 Alistipes sp. | reverse complement strand
GCAGGTGTAACCGTAGAGGTTGCAGCAGACAACACGGTAAGCGTGAAAGGGCCACTTGGGACACTGAGTCAGAAGGTTGATTCAGACATTAAGGTCGAGGTTGGTACTCACACCGACGCAAAGACTGAGAAGGAGTATGCTGCCGTATTGGTTAGCCGCCCTACCAACCAGCCCCGCCATCGTTCATTGCACGGCTTGTACCGCGCACTCATCAACAACATGGTTGTTGGTGTATCAAAGGGCTATGAGATCAAGCAGGAGCTCGTAGGTGTAGGTTTCAAGGCAGAGGTTAAGGATGGTATCCTTGTAATGGGTCTTGGTTACTCACACGATGTAGCTTTGATGTTGCCCGCAGAGGTTACTGCAACAGCTGTAACAGAGAAGAAGGGTAACCCCATCGTAACACTCAAGTCTATCGATAAGCAGCTCGTAGGTCAGGTAGCTGCAAAGATTCGTTCACTGCGTAAGCCTGAGCCTTACAAGGGTAAGGGTATCAAGTTTGTAGGCGAGGTAATCCGTCGTAAGGCTGGTAAGTCTGCATCAAAATAGTAAAATAGCAAAGCATTATGTCATTAACTAAAATAGAGAGAAGAGAGAGGATCAAGATGCGTATCCGTAAGATCGTAAACGGTACGCCCGAACAGCCTCGTATGACCGTATTCCGCTCAAACAAGCAGATTTACGTTCAGTTTATTGACGACCTTGCAGGTGTGACTTTGGCAACCGCTTCATCACTCGATAAGGAGGTAGCAGCAGAGGCCGCTGGCAAGAATAAGAGTGAGGTTGCTGCTCTGGTAGGTAAGTTGGCCGCTCAGCGCGCAATCGAGAAGGGTATTTCAACTGTCGCTTTCGACCGTAACGGATACCTCTATCACGGAAGAGTTAAAATGTTAGCCGATGCCGCTCGTGAGGGTGGACTTAAATTCTAAGCGATATGTCAAATACAAACATAAAGAAAGTTCGTACAAGCGACCTCGAGTTGAAGGACAGACTCGTGGCAATCAACCGCGTTACGAAGGTAACAAAGGGTGGTCGCACCTTTAGTTTTTCGGCTATTGTAGTTGTAGGTAACGAGAACGGTGTTGTAGGTTACGGCCTCGGTAAGGCATCAGAGGTTACTTCAGCAATCGCCAAGGGCGTAGAGGATGCAAAGAAGAATTTGGTAAAGATTCCCGTTATCAACGGAACTATTCCTCACAAGCAGGAGATGCGTTTCGGTGGTTCAGAGGTTATGATTCGTCCCGCCGCTCCGGGTACTGGTATCATCGCCGGTGGTGCGATGCGTGCTGTATTGGAGTCAGCAGGTGTTAAGAACGTGTTGGCAAAGAGCAAGGGCTCATCTAACCCCCACAACCTCGTTAAGGCTACAGTTGCTGCATTGTGCGAGTTGCGCGATGCTCACAGCGTAGCACAGCTTCGTGGTATCTCTATGACAAAGGTGTTTAACGGTTAATTAGAAGCGAAAAACTATGGCAACATTGAAAATTACACAGGTTCGTAGCCAGATTGGTACAACTGCACAGCAGCGCAAGAACCTCGCAGCTTTGGGTCTTCGCAAGATTAACCAGAGCGTAGAGCACAGCGACTCAGTTATCATCAAGGGTATGCTTGAGCGCGTAAAGCACCTCGTTAAGGTAGAGGAGGTAAAGTAAGTTTAACCAAAAAAAGAATTACTGAAGATGGAACTCAATAATTTGAAACCCGCTCAGGGTTCAACCCACCACGATAAGCGTGTTGGTCGAGGCGCAGGTTCAGGCCACGGTCGTTATTCAACTCGTGGTATGAAGGGTGCGAAGTCTCGTTCAGGTTACTCTCAGAAACTCGGTTTCGAGGGTGGTCAGATGCCTTTGCAGCGTCGTTTGCCCAAGTTCGGTTTCAAGAACTTGAAGCGTGTAGAGTTTAAGCCTATCAACCTCTCTACATTGGAGGAGTTGGCAGCAAAGAAGGAGCTCAATGTAATCAATGTAGAGACTCTGATCGCAGCAGGCTTTATCTCATCAAACGATAAGGTTAAGATTTTGGGTAACGGTAGCGTATCAAAGGCTTTGACTGTTACTGCTCACGCATTTTCAAAGAGCGCCGAGGCTGCTATCGTAGCCGCTGGTGGTAGCGTTGAAAAGTTGTAAACTAAAACCTGAATAAAATTATGAACGGTTATCTGATTGCTGGTGTGGTAATAGCGCTTATCGTGCTGTTGCTTGCAACCAACAAGAAACTCGTTGAAACATTGAAAAACATCTACAAGATTGAGGAGCTGCGTAAGCGTATCGTTTACACATTGGGTCTTCTGCTTGTATTTCGTTTGGGATGTTTTGTGGTAATCCCGGGTATCGACCCTAACACTTTGGGTGAGGGTTCGGCTTTGGCAGACCAGATGAATAGCAATACCCTCTTGGGCTTGCTTGACGTATTCTCTGGTGGTGCATTCGCCAATGCAGCCATTTTGGCACTCGGTGTTATGCCCTATATCACCGCTTCTATCATCATCCAGTTGCTTGGTATGATGGTGCCTGCAGTTCAGAAGCTGCAGAAGGAGGGTGAGAGCGGCCGCCGCAAACTCAATCAGTGGACACGCTTGCTCACTATCGGTGTTCTGTGTATCCAGGCACCTGCATACGTGGCCAACCTCTACCGCGAGATGCCCGAGGCATTCGTTTACGGAGGTACATTCTACTTCTACGCCTATGCGACAGTTATCCTCATCGCAGGTACATTGTTCACAATGTGGCTCGGTGAGCGTATTACGGACAAGGGCATCGGTAACGGTGTCTCGATGATCATCATGATTGGTATTGTTGCCCGTCTGCCTCAAGCACTGTTGGCTGAGTTCACAGCTCGTGTCAGCACATCGACTGGTAGCCTTATCATGTTCGTCGTTGAAATTGCCCTGCTGTTCTTGGTGTTCCTGGTATCTATCGCAGTTCTCCAGGCTGTTCGCAAGATACCTGTACAGTATGCTAAGCGTATTATCGGTAACAAGCAGTACGGTGGTGTTCGTCAGTACATCCCCTTGAAGTTGAACGCAGCAAATGTTATGCCTATCATCTTCGCTCAGGCTCTTGTTATGATTCCCGCCTTTATCCCCGGTTTGCAGGGTGCTTACGCAAACATCCAGGGATTCTGGTACAACTTTACGCTGGCAGTGTTGGTAATCCTGTTCACCTATTTCTACACAGCGATTATCGTCAATCCTCAGATGATGGCCGATGATATGAAGCGTAACGGTGGCTTTATTCCTGGTGTTAAGCCCGGTAAGCAGACCGTTAACTATATCGACACCATCATGACAAGAATCACTCTTCCCGGTTCAATCTTCTTGGCCTTGGTTGCAATTATGCCCGGTTTGGCTATGAGATTGCTCGGTATCCAGCAGCAGTTCGCTTACTTCTACGGAGGTACATCACTGCTCATTATGGTGGGTGTTGTTCTTGATACTCTCAAGCAGATTGAAAGCTACTTGTTGATGCGCCACTACGATGGTCTGATGAAGACTGGTCGCATTCAGGGTCGCTTCTAATAGAGTTACCGATTAAATAATAGGTGTAAATCGGTTGCTTGCAAGAAATATTAAAGTAAGATACTACGACCCTCGGGTCGTTTGATAGAACCAGACAATGATATACCTGAAGACAGACGAAGAGATCGAGATAATGCGCGAAAATAACCTTTTGGTTAGTCGTGCGCTCGCCGAGGTTGGTCGTCACTTGCGACCAGGTGTTACTACTCGCTATCTTAACGATATCGCAGAGCAGTACATCCGCGACAACGGCGCAGAGCCCGCGTTCTTGGGCTATCAGGGATTTCCCGCGTCGGCTTGCATTTCGGTAAACGAGCAGGTTGTTCACGGTATTCCGTCAGACAGAGTTATCGAGGATGGTGATATAGTGTCGGTCGATTTAGGCACGTTTTTGAAGGGGTTTGTTGGTGATTCGGCTTATACGTTTGCCGTAGGAGATGTTAGCGCTGAGGCACGCCAACTTCTGGAGGTTACCAAAGAAGCTCTTTGTAAAGGTGTAGCACAGGCCAAGGTTGGAAATCGCGTAGGCGATATTTCAGCGGCAGTGCAGGGTTATGCCGAAAGTTTCGGCTATGGTGTAGTGCGCGAATTGGTTGGTCACGGCGTGGGACGAAAAATGCACGAGTCCCCTGAGGTCCCCAATTTTGGCGCACGCGGCAGAGGCCCGCTGTTGAAGGAGGGTATGGTTATATGCATCGAGCCTATGATTAATATGGGCACACGAGCAGTGGTCTTTGAGCGTGATGGCTGGACTGTCCGCACTAAAGACCGCAAACCATCGGCCCACTTCGAATATGCAGTGGCAATCCGTCGTGACGGACCAGACATTTTGACAGACTTTAATATAATCGAACAAGCACTTAACAATTAAGTAAAACTCTATGGCAAAACAGACTGCTATTGAAAGAGACGGAACTATCATCGAGGCGTTGTCAAACGCTATGTTCCGTGTCGAATTGGATAACGGACACGTTATCACGGCTCATATCTCGGGTAAGATGCGTATGCACTACATTAAGATTTTGCCCGGTGATAAGGTCAAAGTGGAGATGACTCCTTATGATTTGAGTAAGGGTCGTATATCCTTTAGGTACAAATAATTAAGATTGCTTGAAAATTATGAAAGTAAAAGCATCAATCAAGAAGAGAAGTGAGGATTGTAAGATTGTAAAGCGCAAGGGTAAGCTTTATGTTATCTGCAAGAAGAATCCTAAGTTCAAAATGCGCCAAGGGTAATATTCAAACGATTAATTAAAGTAAAGAATTTATGGCACGTATAGTTGGTGTAGATTTACCAAAAAACAAGCGAGGCGTGATTGGCTTGACTTATATCTACGGTATCGGTCGCAGCACGTCGAGCAAGATTCTTGCAGCAGCAGGAATTAGTGAAGATATTAAAGTAAGCGAGTGGACTGACGAGCAGGTAGGTGCTATCCGTTCAACAATCGCTGAGATGGGCATCAAGGTAGAGGGCGAGTGCCGCTCACTGGTTCAGCTCAACATCAAGCGTTTGATGGATATCGGTTGCTACCGTGGTATTCGTCACCGTCTGGGTCTTCCCGTTCGCGGTCAGTCGACTAAGAACAACGCTCGTACTCGTAAGGGTCGCAAGAAGACAGTCGCAAACAAGAAAAAGGCAACGAAGTAATAAATAGGAAGTTATGGCAAAGAAAACTGGAACAGTTAAGAAGAAGGTTGTTAAGGTTGGTGCCGTGGGTATGGCTTTCGTACACTCGACTTTTAACAATGTTATTATCACCATCACCAACGAGGTTGGCGAGGTTATCAGCTGGTCTTCAGCCGGTAAGATGGGTTTCCGCGGCTCGAAGAAGAATACTCCCTATGCAGCACAGACTGCAGCACAGGATTGTGCAAAGGTTGCCTTCGATATGGGCTTGCGCAAGGTTAAGGTTTATGTTAAGGGTCCCGGTCAGGGTCGCGAGAGCGCCGTTCGTACTATCCACGGTGCAGGTCTCGAGGTAATGGAGATCATCGATGTTACTCCGCTGCCCCACAATGGTTGCCGTGCTCCCAACCGTCGTCGCGTATAATGCGCCGTCAGGAGCAAAGCATAACATTCACGGAGACTTTAGACAAAGACTTTAGAACAAACTAAAAAAAGTAAAAACAATGGCAAGATATATAGGACCAAAATCAAAAATCGCCCGTAAGTTTGGCGAGGCTATCTATGGTGCGGATAAGGTGCTTGAGAAGCGTAACTATCCTCCCGGACAGCACGGTCTTGCTCGCAAGCGTAAGAAGAACTCTGAGTATGGAGAGCAGTTGAGCGAGAAGCAGAAGGCAAAGTACACATACGGTATTTTGGAGAAGCAGTTTGCACGTACATACGAGGCAGCAGCCCGTATGGGTGGTATCACAGGTGAGAACCTGTTGAAGTTGCTCGAGTGCCGTCTGGACAATGTAGTATACCGTTTGGGTATCGCTCCGACTCGTGCAGCAGCGCGTCAGTTGGTTTCACACCGTCACATCTGCGTTAATGGCTCAGTAGTAAACATTCCTTCGTACGCACTCAAGGCTGGTGATGTAGTATCAGTACGCGAGAAGTCGAAGAGCTTGGAGGTTATCACAGAGTCTGTATCAGGTTCTGCAAGAAGCCGCTACGCTTGGTTGGAGTGGGACGCAGCTACAATGAGTGGCAAGTTCCTCCAGCAGCCCGAGCGTGAGGAGATTCCCGAGAACATCAAGGAGCAACTTATCGTTAACCTTTACTCGAAGTAGTAATTAACACAAATTCAATAATTTTATGGCAATATTAGCATTCCAGAAGCCTGAAAAGGTTATTATGCTCGAGGCCACAGCTTCGTTCGGAAAGTTCGAGTTCCGTCCCTTGGAGCCTGGCTTTGGTATGACTGTCGGCAACGCCTTGCGACGCGTTTTGCTCTCATCATTGGAGGGTTATGCAATTACGACCGTAAAGGTAGCCGGAGTGAACAATGAGTTTGCCGCTATACCGGGTGTGATGGAGGGTATGATGGATATCATCCTGAAGCTCAAGCAGGTTCGCTTTTTGCACACTGTCGAGAACGAGGAGTTCGAGAAGGTTACTGTAAATGTAGCGGGCGTAACAGAGCTTACAGCAGGTTATATCTCAAATTATCTCTCATCATTCAAGGTCCTCAATCCCGAGCTCGTAATCTGCCACTTGGCCCCCGGCACAAAGATGCAGATCACTATTACCATCGGTAAGGGTCGTGGATATGTACCCTCAGAGGAGAATACTCCCGAGGATAAGGAAATTGATGTACTCCCGATTGACTCTATCTTCACACCTATCAAGAATGTCAAGTACTCGATCGAGGACTACCGTGTCGAGCAGAAGACCGACTATGAAAAGTTGAATTTGGAGATTACTACTGATGGTTCGATTCATCCCAAGGAGGCTTTGAAAGAGGCCGCCAAGATTTTGATCCAGCACTTTATGCTCTTCTCAGACGAGAAGATTACTATCAATATGGACGACACCAGCGAGAACGACACTTTGGACGACGAGGCATTGCGTATGCGTCAGTTGCTGAAGACTAAGCTCTCAGACCAGGATTTGAGCGTACGCGCTTTGAACTGCCTGAAGGCTGCTGATGTTGATACCGTAGGTGATTTGGTAAAACTCAACCGTAACGACTTGCTGAAGTTCCGTAACTTCGGTAAGAAGTCACTCACTGAGTTGGACGAGTTGCTGGCATCGCTCAATCTTAAGTTCGGAATGGACGTATCACTCTACAAACTTGATAAAGACTAATTATGAGACACAATAAGAATTTTAATCACCTTGGCAGACAGGCGGGTCACCGCAAGGCTATGTTGTCAAATATGGCATCATCGCTCATTCTGCACAAGCGTATCGAGACAACGGTAGCAAAGGCTAAGGCTGTTCAGAAGTTCATCGAGCCTTTGGTAACCAAATCAAAGGAGGACACTACTCACTCTCGTCGTGTAGTATTCTCATACCTCAAGCAGAAGGAGGCTGTAACCGAGTTGTTCCGCACTATCGCTCCCAAGATTGCTGAGCGTCCCGGTGGTTACACTCGTATCCTCAAGACTGGTTTCCGTCTTGGTGATGCTGCTGATATGTGTATCATCGAGTTCGTTGATTTCAACGAGGCTTACACATTCGGCAAGTTGCCTTCAACTGAGGAGGCTAAGCCTAAGACTCGTCGTTCTCGCAAGCCCGCAGCAAAGAAGACTGATGCTGTAGAGGATGCAACTGTAGTTGCCGAGAAGAAGGCTAAGGCACCTAAGGCTCCTAAGTCAGCTGCAAAGGCAAAGGCTGCTCCCGTAGCAAAGAAGACCAATGTAGGTAAGAAGATGTAATTCTTAGCGTCGTTTACGGCGCGTGAAATATATCAACGAAGGCCCGCTCCCACAAGGAGTGGGCTTTTTTTTGGCTTTTCGGAGGGATTTTGTGGGTTTTTCGGCGGGTGTGATGTTGGGGGAATAAAATTTATTCTTACCTTTGTATAGTCGCAAGGTGCGACAGACATATATATTTGAAAGCGTTTTATTATCCTCGACGGTGAACTTCGACACTTCATTATGGTAGGGATGTAAAGATGCTCATTTTGGTATGTTATATGTTTATCCAAAGCATATAGCCCAAAGTGTGAGTCGTTATATCTACCATTGGGCAGTCGAAGGCCTACCGTCGGATAGAAGCAGGCTCGCACTTTCTTTATATTTGTTTCATTCATTACCTATATACGAGTCGTTGAGCCGCGACACACTGCACAATGTTATGGCAGAACTTGTTATATTTTTCGTTTCGCTCGCGATGTATTTGATGGATAAGTAGCATCATCAATACACTATAATATTTTTATTAACAGAGTTTTTATTAAGCGAGGGCACTACTCTTGCTAATAGAAAGTGTCCCACAGCCGTAGGTGTTTCTGTCATTTAATAAAAATTCCTCCTCTAAGCTAGAGGAGGTGGCACACTGAAAGTGTGACGGAGGAGTCTGTAAATTGGTAGAATATATCATTCCAAGAACACACTCCCTCCCCCTAAAGGGTACTCCCTCTAACATAGAGGGAGAATTTTTTGTTAAACTGTCTGTCATTGCGAGGAGGAGTTTACTCCGACGCGGCAATCTCATTTGGGAATATAGGAGATTACCACGAGCCTAACGGCTCTCGTAATGACAAATCCAATTCTGAATTCTGAATTTATCTGTGGTGCGAAGCCCAACCGCGGCAGGCAAGTTTTACCGACGGCAAGCACCGACCCCGAAAACTTGTCACCGCGCCCATTTTGGCGCCACCTTTTGTGGGCCAAAAGGTGGAGGCATCAAAAAGATGCCTTTTATTAAGTGAGAATCCTCTTACGGCTAATGGATGGTGTCCCACCGCGGTGAGTGGGAGAATTGTTGTTGTATCTGTCATTATGAGGAGGGTGTAACCCGACGCGGCAATCTTGGGAGATTGCCATAGTTGCTCCACTCCTTTGTAATAAAACAAAAAAGCGAGGCCTCTGCAGACCTCGCTTTGCGTAAATTATTTCAACCGATTATACGGTCATAATCTCCTTCTCCTTAGCCTCAATCAGAGCGTCAAGCGCCTTTGAGTACTTCTCCAGGAGCTTCTGTGCTCTTGTCTCGCCATCCTTGGCCTCGTCCTCGGGCATACCCTCCTTCTGAGCCTTCTTGAAAGCCTCTACCGCGTCGCGGCGTGCATTGCGGAGGCTGATGCGAGCTGTCTCGCCAACGCCCTTAACCTGCTTTACCAACTCCTTACGACGATCCTCTGTGAGAGGGGGAATAGTAAGACGGATGGTCTCGCCGTTGTTCGAAGGTGTAAGACCGATGTTAGAGTCGATGATAGCCTTCTCGATGGGGCGAATCATATTCTTGTCCCACGGCTGGATGAGGATGGTGCGTGCATCGGGTACAGTAACGCTTGCTACGCCCGATACGGGAGTCTGCGAACCGTAGTAATCTACAAATACGCTGTTCAGGGCGTTTGTAGATGCCTTACCGGCACGGATGTTCAGCAGTTCCTCGTCGAGGTGGTCCACCGTACGCTTCATACGGTCGGTTGCTCCATTGATAATAGTTGTAGTATCCATAGTAGTCTTTATATATTATAATTTTATCCTTCTGTTACTTGAGCGCCTTGTCGATGGCCTCAATCAGCTCCTTGAACTCCTTTTCGTCGTAACCCACTGACAGGTAAACGATTTTGCCATCCTTGCCGATGAGGAAGTTGCGGGGGATGTAGTTCGATGCGAAGAGCTTGAAGATGCTCTGCTTGGGGTCGAGTCCCATCGGGAATGTGTAGCCTGCCTTCTCGCGGAAAGCCATCACAGTCTCCTTCTTCTCGCCGCGTGAGATGGGCAGAAAGACGAAGTCCTTACCCTTGAAGCGGTCGATAATCTCCTTCTGCACATGCTTCAGTTCCTCACGGCAGGGCGGGCACCAAGTGGCCCAGAAGTTCACCAACACCACCTTGCCCTTGAGCTTCGAGAGTGTTATCTGCTTGCCGTCAAGCATCTCTACCGTAAAGTCGGCAGCCTTGTCGCCAACCTTCGCCAATGTGGTCTTCTCAATCTCGGCGTTCTGGTCCTGCGCCGATGCGCTGAATGATGTTGCGGCCATCATGACAGCGGCAACAACGAGAGATAATCTGAGGCAGAATTTTCTGATGTTCATAGTCGTGAATGTGTTAAAAAGTTTTACTCCTTGCATACAAGCGTTCCGATGCTCTCACCCTGCAAAACTTTGGCCAAATTGCCCTCGGTGTCCATATCGAATACGATAATATCCAAGCCGTTCTCCTTGCAGAGGGTGAAGGCAGTCATATCCATCACCTTCAGGTCGCGGTTGTAAACCTCGTCGAATGTTATGCGGTCGAACTTGGTGGCTGTGGGGTCCTTCTCGGGGTCGGCAGTGTAGACGCCGTCCACGCGTGTGCCTTTGAACATCACCTCGGCCTCAATCTCGATGCCACGCAACGCCGATGCGGTGTCGGTCGAGAAGTAGGGGTTAGATGTGCCGCCGCCAATGATGACAACATAGCCAGCCTCAAGATACTCGATAGCCTTCGCCTTTGAGTAGTACTCGCCGATAGGCTCCATGCGGATAGATGTCAGCACCTTTGCCTTTACGCCATTATCCTCCAACGCAGACTGCAGAGCCAACGAGTTGATGATTGTGGCCAGCATACCCATCTGGTCGCCCTTTACGCGGTCAAAGCCCTTCTTTGCGCCCTGCAGACCACGGAAAATGTTACCACCACCGATTACGATACCAATCTGCACGCCTGTCTCGGTTGCGGCCTTAATCTGCTCGGCATACGACTGCAGCACGGCAGTTGAAAGACCATATTTCTGCTCACCCTGGAGCGACTCACCGCTCAATTTCAGTAAAATTCTTGAGTATTTCATAGCTGTATATATTTATCTTTTGCGAAGGTAAGAAAAAATCTTGTGAATTCATACTCCACAAATTATTTTCATCACACTTTTGTGTTATATGCCCTCGAGCCTATGGGTAAAAATACCTATTTTTAATCTCTCGCCTGGGCTTTTGTGGCCGCTGGCGCACCAAGCGCCCGTTTTTTATTTATATTTGCTACACATAACGAAAACGATGATGCAGAAACGGCCCTCGATTATAGCCGTTGCAGCAGCCATTGTGATGTTGTGCGCCCTCGCTGAATGTGCGCCAGCGAGCGATGCCGAGGTGGCCAGCGTCAAGCGGTGGAGCGAATAGGGAAAGTGAAAAAACAGAAACTAAACTAAATAACTTTTACAAAGATTATGGTAGATATTTTTGAAAGATTAGAGAAGAATACCGGTGGTCCGATTGGTCAGTATATGCAGTTGGTACACGGTTACTTCGCCTTCCCCAAGTTGGAGGGTGAGTTGGGTCCTCATATGCGTTTCCGCGGTAAGGAGATGCTCAACTGGAGTTTGAACAACTATCTCGGTCTGGCTAACCACCCCGAGGTACGCGAGGCTGATGCTGAGGGTGCCAAGGAGTTCGGTATGGCTGCCCCGATGGGTGCCCGTATGATGAGTGGTCAGACAAAGTACCACGAGCAGTTGGAGCGCGAGTTGGCTGAGTTCGTAGGCAAGGACGATGCTTTCCTGTTGAACTTCGGTTATCAGGGTATGATATCTATCATCGACTGCTTGCTCACACCCCGCGATGTTGTGGTTTACGATGCCGAGTGCCACGCTTGTATCATCGACGGTCTGCGTATGCATAAGGGTAAGCGCTTTGTTTATGCTCACAACAACGAGGATTCGCTCCGCCTGCAGTTGCAACACGCAACCGATTTGGCCGAGTCACAGCGTGGTGGTGTGCTCGTAATCACCGAGGGTGTATTCGGTATGAAGGGCGACCTCGGCTTCCTCGATGTAATCGTTAAGGCAAAGCAGGACTTCAACTTCCGTCTGTTGGTGGACGATGCTCACGGCTTCGGTACTATGGGTCCTGGCGGTAAGGGTACTGCCGCACACTTCGGCGTAGTTGATGGTGTTGATGTGTTGTTCAACACATTCGCCAAGTCAATGGCTGGTATCGGTGCATTCGTTTGCGGTCCTCGCTGGCTCATCAACCTCTTCCGCTACAATATGCGTTCGCAGCTCTACGCAAAGTCGCTCCCGATGCCTATGGTTATTGGTGCGCTGAAGCGCCTCGAGCTTATCCGCAACCACCCCGAGTATCAGGAGAAGTTGTGGGAGATTACACGCGCTATCCAGAAGGGCTTTAAGGATAACGGCTTTGAGATTGGCGTTACACAGTCACCCGTGACACCCGTCTATATGAAGGGCGGTGTAGAGGAGGGTACCAACCTTATCGTCGATTTGCGCGAGAATTATGGTATCTTCTGCTCTATCGTAGTCTATCCCGTAATCCCGAAGGGCGAGATTATCCTGCGTATCATTCCCACAGCGGCACACACTATGGAGGATGTTGAGCGCACAATCGAGGCCTTCAAGGCTGTACGTGAGAAGTTCGATGCTGGCTACTACGCATCGATGCCTGTTCCGCAGAAGGCTGACCCCGAATTCAAAGTTAGATAGAGAATATTAGTCTGATGATGCTCCGCAACTGTTTGTATAACGGTTGCGGAGTTTTTTTGTTTGTCATTGCGAGGAGCAACGCGACGCGGCATCTCCTTGGTTACGGCGGTGGAACGACATCGAGTAGCGTTACTCGCTCCTTCAGTTAACAAAAATGTATGGTATTTGCAGAGGGGAGAGGGTAAATGGTATTATGAAACATAGATTAAACTTTACGACTTTGCTACTCTCTCTTGTCATTCTCTTTACGCTCTGCGCCTTGACGGGTCGTTGCTCCATTCGCAATGGGGTGGACCGCAGCGTTATCAAATCGTTGGATTTAGACTCTTATATGGGGCGTTGGTACGAGGTGGCGCGCTTCGACCACTCCTTCGAGCGGGGTATGACCGATGTGACGGCCGACTATACGCTGCAGCCCGACGGTACGGTGAGCGTCGTGAATCGAGGCATGCGCGATGGGCAGCCTACCGAGGCCATCGGCAAGGCCAAGACCACCTCCGAGGCGGGCCGTCTCAGGGTGTCGTTCTTCTGGATATTCTACTCCGATTATAATATTATGGCTATGGGCCCATCGGGCGAGTGGGCGCTGGTGGGTAGCAGCTCGCCAAAGTATCTGTGGATACTCTCGCGCAAGCCGAAGCTCACGGAGGTGGAGATAAATCAAATTCTTATGCTGGCCCGCGATAGGGGATACGACACCTCACAGCTTATCTTCGATAAGAGTCGAGTCGATTGAGGCGTATGCGATAGATTATATTGTCGCGGTTCTTTCGGGGCGTGTGGAACGAGATGTAGAGGTAGCCTCGTCGTGTGGCTACGCCCTCGGGCTCGATGCCGAGCGAGTCGAACAGCAGCCCTGCACGCCTCTCGGCGCTGCGTATGTTGGTGATGTGTAGTCGTGTTGATGTGCGCGTTGGTACGCCGTCGGGCAAATAGACCCAGTCGCCACAGATGTGGCTGCCCTGCGGTATGGCAATCTCGCCTGCGGGTATGCCGCCCAGAGCATCCTTTGTTGTGAGGTGTACCTCGCCTCGAGAGTCCGAGTCGGCAAGGCGTGGCAGACGGAACCACTTGAGCCATCGCAGGTTGCCTATGGTGCAGTAGAGGTATATACGCTGATTTTTGGCATCCACAACCCAGTCGCACGGGCCCGTGATCTCCTCGCCGTCGTAAAAAATCTTCTGCACGAGGGTTGCGCCGTCGAGCGTGATGTCGTTCACATAGCAGGCTCTCTCGCCACGACATTCGGTCACATACAGCAATGGGAATTGCGACTCCTTGCTTGCTCGCTCGGTGCCGAATGAGGCGTTGTTGCAGTGGCCCGTATTACCTTCGATGATGAATGAATTGACGAAACGGTTGCGTCTGAGGTCGATGATGACGCACTGACCCTTGTCGTGCATCGAGAAACCATATCTGCCCCAGATGGCGAAGCCCTGCGTTGTGCCCTCTATACTCTGCCCCTCGGGAAGCAGGTCGGCGACATTTGCCACCAACTCCAAATCCTTCAAGGCATCAGCTGTGGGCTGTGCCAGCGCCGCCGTGGTGAGTAGCGTCAGGGCGCACAGGAGCGAGCAGATACTCTTCATTACAGCAACTCCTCGATTTGTTTCTCTATGCCGTCGGCATCGTAGCCGCACAGAGCATACAGCTCCTCGGGTGTGCCGTGCTCCACAAAGAGGTCGTTGATACCCAGGCACTTCACCTTTGCACGCGAGCCGTCGTTGTTGAGATACTGCACGATAGCCTCGCCCACGCCGCCACGCAGGATACCATCCTCGACGGTGATAATCTTGTCGAATGACTCGCCTATCGTGTGCAGCAACTCCTCGTCAAGAGGCTTTGCGAAGCGAATGTCGTAGTGTGCAATGGTGGCCGAGCCTTTGGCCTCGACGCGCGCAATGGCCTCTGCGGCGAACTGCGCTACGGGACCTATGGTCAGTATGGCTATATCCTTACCATCCTTTAACTTGCGACCCTTGCCTACGGGAATTGTGGTGAAGGGCTGATCCTTCCACTCCAGACCCACACCGCAACCGCGCGGGTAGCGTATAGAGAAGGGCGATGGTGTGTTGGTCGCCGTGTAGAGCATATTCCTTAGCTCCAACTCGTCCATCGGAGCCGCTACAATCATATTGGGTATGCAGCAGAAGTAGGCCAGGTCGAATTCGCCGTGGTGTGTAGCGCCATCTTCGCCCACCAGACCACCTCTGTCGAGGCAGAATGTCACGGGCAACTTCTGCAATGCCACATCGTGGATGACATTGTCATAGGCGCGCTGCATAAATGTAGAGTAGATGTTGCATACGGGGTGCAGACCGCCAGCCGCCAATCCTGCCGAGAATGTCACGGCGTGGCCCTCGGCGATACCCACATCGAAACAACGGTCGGGCATCTCGCGCATCATAATATTCATCGAACAGCCCGAAGGCATTGCGGGAGTGATACCCACAATCTTATCGTTCTGGCGTGCCAACTCGAGCAGAGTCTCGCCAAAGACATCCTGATAGCGTGCCGCCGAACCCACCGATGGAATGCGCTCACCCGTCTCGGGGTTGAACTTACCAGGTGCGTGCCATACCGACTGGTTATCCTCGGCAGGGGTGTAGCCCTTGCCCTTTACCGTGCGGATGTGCAGCAACTTCGGCTCGTCAATATCTTTCAGTGCCGAGAGCATACGCACCAACTCCTCGACATTGTGGCCATCCAGTTGGCCGAAGTAGCGGAAGTTGAGGCTCTCGAAGAGGTTACTATTTTTCAGCAGTCCCTGCTTGATGGCGTTGCCCGCTCTCTGGCAGAGGCGCAGCAGTGTGGGTGTGTGCGAAAGTACGGCCCACAGACGGCGCTTGATGCTGTTGTAGAAGTGTGATGACGACATCTTGGCCAAGTAGTTATCCAGCGCACCTGTCGCCTGGTCGATGGCCATCTCGTTGTCGTTGAAGATTACCAGCAACTTGCCCTTCTTCTTCTCGCCCGCGTTGTTCATACCCTCGAAGGCCAGACCGCCCGTCATAGCTCCGTCGCCGATGATTGCCACGGTGTGGTTGTCCACGCCCTGCAACTCGGCTGCTTTGGCCAGACCATAGGCTGCCGAGATAGATGTAGACGAGTGTCCCGCACCGAAGGCATCATACTCGCTCTCGGCCATACGCGGGAAGCCACAGATGCCGCCCATCTTGCGGTTTGTGGGGAAGAGGTCACGACGCTCGGTGATAATCTTGTGGGCATACGCCTGGTGGCCGACATCCCAAATCAACTTATCGAAGGGGGTGTCGTAGACATAGTGCAGTGCTACGGTGAGTTCCACCGTACCGAGGCTCGATGCCAAGTGACCAGGATTCTTCGAACACTCCTCGATGATATATTGACGCAACTCGCTGCAATACTGCGGGAGCTGCGAAATCGAGAGTTTCTTCAAATCGGCAGGCGAATTAACCCTGTATAATAGGTCGTAATCTATATGTTGCATAGTTTCCATCATTCAAAAATAGCGATTTTCTGCCAAATGTGCAAGCCCTTTGGTAATAAGTTTAGGCTACCGAGCAGGGTATGCCCAACTTCTCGACACGCTCGGCGATGAGCATCAACTGCTCTCGTGTAACCTTCTCGATGGTTTTGCAGGGGGTGTCGCGGTCGAGCGAATAGACCATCACCTGACGGGGGCGTATCTGCTCGACAATCCTCAGCCACGCCTCCACCTCCTCGTCGGTGGTGTTGTCGATGGGCTGACCTTGATACTCGCCGCGCAGGAACATAGTCTGCAGGATGAACTCTCCGTCAAAGAGTTTCAACCCCTCGACAACCCTCTCTACCGAGTAGTTGCCAGCGGGTTTGTTCATCGCCTTTACGGTTGAGTCGAAGGCCGAATCCAACTTCAGGATGTTGTTGTCCACACGCAGTAGGGCGCGTCGCACCTCCTCGCGGTGTATCATCGTGGCGTTGCTCAACACCGACACCTTGGCCGAGGGGCAGAGCCTATCGCGCAGGGCTATCGTGTCGTCTATGATCTGCTCGAACTCGGGGTGCATCGTTGGCTCGCCATTGCCAGCAAAGGTTATCACATCGGGTGGTGTGCCCTCGCCGCACATTCGCTCGAGTGTCTCGGCGAGCATCTGTCGCACATCCTCGCGCGAGTTGAAGCGGCGTGAGGCTGCGTAGTCGTCGTTCCAGCCACACTCGCAGTAGATGCAGTCGAAGTTGCAGAGCTTCGACTCGATGGGCAGAAGGTTTACTCCAAGCGAGAGTCCCAGACGGCGTGACTTCACGGGACCGAAAATTATATTGTTGTATAGTGCTGTCATAATCTACTCTGTTTTACAGTTTTGAGTGTCGGAATTCGCGCGGCGTCATACCTGTGTGGCGCAGGAAGTATTGGCCGAAGAATGACGGGTTGGGGAAGTTGAGCCTCTCGCCAACCTGCTGTACGGTGAGCGTCGTCGTTGCGAGCAACGCCTTGGCATTAGTAATCGCCGTTCTGATAATCCAGTCCGATGCGCTGTAAGATGAGAGCTGTCGGGTGATGATGGTTAGATACTTAGGCGATATGTCGAGCTTGTCGGCGTAGTATTGCACTTCGCGCGAGATGGTGATGTCGGTGGCCAGCAACGACATAAATCGGCGGAAAACCATATCTTGGCGCGAGCAGGGCTGTCGCTTGACGGCCGCGTTGCGCATATATACACCTGCCAACTCATAACACAACAGCGTCAGCATCAGTGAGTTTATCTGCTTGTGGTAGGGGTGCGACGAGCGCTTATCTTTGTTGTGCATCATCTCGCACACGCCCATAATGCTGCTCAGTTGCTCGTCGGTGAGTATCACGCAGGGGTGTTCTTTGATTGACATATGCACCGAATTGGCCGACGGGATGTTCAGCTCGCGCAGGAAGTCGATGTCGATGACCAGCGTATAGCTCTTGAACTTCTCCTCGGTGTCGAAGGCCTGTATTATGGTGCCAGGGAATGCCACACACATCGTGTTGCGGCTCAGGTGGTACTTGTGTTCGTTGATGATAACCTCACCCTCGCCACCCAGGCAGATGAATATGCCGCCGCGACGCAGAGCGTAGGGGAGGTTGTCCTGGTTGATGAGCGAGTCGTATTCGCTGCTGTCGATGTATGTAAAGGGCGTGCTGATTCTCTTTTTGCGCCCTGTGCTTGTTTTCGGTTTTGTTAATTTTTCAGCCATTCTCTTATAACAGCGTATTCCAATACAAATATAGTGAAATTTATATATGATTTCACTTTTTCAATGTCCGATATCACTTTTTTGTGGCCAAATCGAACAAAATATTTTGTCGCTCGGGTGGCGGATTTTGTGGCGTTATGGGGTAGTTTCGGCCTCAAATTTGCACATTGGACAATTAAACGCGAGTAGTATGATAAGCCTAAAGACAACTTTTGCGGGGTTGGCCCTGCGCAACCCTATCATCGTCGGCAGTTGCGTGCTGACCTACAAGCCAGAGAATAACCTCGCCTTCGAGCAGGCGGGCGCTGCGGCCGTGGTGCTGAAGTCGCTCTTTGAGGAGAGCATCGTGCGGCAGGCCGACCACCTCATCCATCAGGCCGACCACCCCGAGGCTGGTGACTATATGCAGGGCTATCTGCGCAACGAGACCCTCAGCGAGTATATAGATGTTGTGCGCCGCTCGAAACAGCTTTGCTCCATACCCATCATTGCGAGCATCTGCTGCCGCAGTGCAGGCGAGTGGGTGGCCTTTGCCGAGGCTATCGAGCGTGCGGGGGCCGATGCGCTGGAGCTGAATGTTATGGGGTTGGCCACTGCGCGCAACTACGAGGACGGTGCCTTTGAGCGCAACCATATAGCCATCGTCGAGAGCGTGCGACAGCGGGTGAATATCCCTATTATCGTCAAACTCGGGGCCAACATCACCAACCCCGTAAATGTGGCCGACAGGCTCAAGGCTCACGGTGCGGCGGGTGTGGTGTTGTTCAATCGTCCCTATCAGATAGATATAGATGTCGAGCAGATGGAGTATCGCTCGGCCAAGGTGGTGAGCCAACCCTCCGACCTGGTCAATCCCCTGCGGTGGGTGGGTATTACGGCGGCAGCAGTAAAGGGGCTGCCCATCGCCCTCTCGGGTGGTGTGCAGTCTGGACGAGATGTGGTGAAGGCGATACTTGCGGGGGCGTCGGCCGTTGAGGTCTGCAGCGCCATCTACCGTGAGGGCAATGGCTGGATATGCTCGGCGCTGGATGCCATAGGGCAGTGGTGCAGTCGTCACGGTTTCTTCTCCATCGGTGAGTTCCGTGCCCGTATGAGCGCCTCGGATGCCGACAATGCCGACTCGCTGGAGCGTATGCAGTTTATGCGCTACTTCGGCGGCTGGAGGCAATGATGCCTACCTTTTTATGTTGAGCACATCGAGATTTTCGAGCACGACCTTCTGTGCTGTCTGCTGTATGTATTCGGCCTTGTCGCTGTCGAGTTCTGCGGTGTAGTCGGTCTGGTAGGGCTGACCAAAAAGAACCATATAGATGACATTGGCTGCCAGATAGCTACCCAACTTCGAGGGGTGCGAACAGTCCTGCGTGTAGAGTTGGTAGTCGGGACGCTCGTTGTGTACACGCTGCCACGCCATACCTACGGGGGCGCACACTGCATTGTTCTGGTAGGTCATCTCCAGATAGGTGGTCTTTATGCGTTCCTGCATACCCTGGTAGGTGTAAACCAGCGGGTAGTTGTCAATCTTGTGCGTGGTGCCGTTCTTGTGTCCCCAGGTCATATAGAATATGGTCTTCGCTTCGGGTGAGCCTATATGGATAAGGCTATCCAATGATTTTGCGGCGGGATATATATCGGCGATAACTGTTTCGGTCTGTTTGGCGGGTGCGCTGCTCTGTTCTTGCAGGATGACGAAGTCCCACTTCTGCTCGGTGAGCATCTTACGCAGTTTCTCGTTCTTGAGGTGACCTTTCAGTCGTTCGCCACCCTTTGTAACGCTTGTAACAGAGAGTTTTTTCTTCTGTGTCTTAGCTATCTCATATACCATCTTTGGCAGGTCGTTGTAGTAGGTGTAACTGTTACCTACAAAGAGCAACTTGAGTGAATCCTGCTTAGCCTCTTGTGCCATTACGGCGCACGGCAACATCATCAGTAGAAGAATGAGAATGCGTTTCATATTAATTATGTTTTGAGAATATATTGTCAATGTGATATTGCAGAAATGTTCTATTGGGAGAATGCTTCTTTGGCATTTTTATAGGTTTATCTTCAATATGCTCAAAATAGATTTTATAAAAATCTTTATCTACATAAGATTTTAATTCTTTAGATAAAATCACAGTATAATCATCAGGACGAATTCCAATCAAACCCTTGTCAAATGCTTTATCATACAATGTAGATAAACATATTCCATTTTCAGGATTTAATCGTTCTTCTTTATTGTCAGCCCAGGGAATGATGTGACTGGCAATAAGTAATTGTGGGATATTTATGCCAGAAATAGCACACATCTCATTGTAATTAGCCAAAATCATTAACCTAAAGGCGTCTTGATTTATTTTTTGCTTTATGACTGCCTCTCTTTCTTTTCCTTCCAACCCTTGTAATGATAGGTCAAAATTAGATTCAATAGGTGACCCAATTAATTTTGCTTTAATATTTTCTGCCAACCAAAATAATTCTTCTTTGTTATTTGCGAATTTATTCCAATAGGGAAGACATTTGGGAATTCCTGCAGTCATTCCTATTTTTCCTTGTCCTGTCAAATGAGGGTCACATGCGGCAAAATTTACCATTCGAATCGCAACAGAATTCTCTGAGCGTTGAAGTAGCTTGGCGAGTTTTTGTATTTCAGGAGTTCTTCTGTGTAATTTGTTGTATGGAAGTTTGAAATATAACTCAAGTGCTAAAATCATTTCATCATCTATCCAATCACGCCTTTTCATATGCTAATATGCCTGTTAATACAACAAATTTACAAAATTAAAATTTGAATGTATAATTAAAATAAAGAAAAGGCGACCCGAAAAGGTCGCCTTTCTATTTAGTGCAATCAAAGTGATTACTCTACTGTACCTGCTGAACCAAGAACATTTACGCACTTGTGCATATAGAGCTTCTTCAACTCCTCGCGTGCGGGACCCAAGTACTTACGGGGGTCGAACTCGGCAGGATTGTCAACGAATACCTTGCGAACCATAGCGGTCATAGCAAGACGGCCGTCTGAGTCGATGTTGATCTTGCAAACTGCAGACTTAGCAGCCTTACGCAACTCCTCCTCGGGAATACCTACTGCATCCTTCAATGCACCACCGTGAGTGTTGATGATCTTAACATACTCCTGGGGAACTGATGAAGAACCGTGGAGAACGATGGGGAAACCGGGCAACTGCTTCTCGATCTCAGCCAAGATGTCGAAACGCAAGGGGGGAGGTACAAGGATACCGTCCTCGTTGCGAGTGCACTGCTCAGGCTTGAACTTGTTAGCACCGTGTGAAGTACCGATTGAGATAGCCAATGAGTCGCAACCAGTCTTTGTTACGAAATCAACAACCTCCTCGGGACGAGTGTAGTGAGCAACCTCTGAAGATACCTCATCCTCAACGCCTGCCAATACGCCCAACTCACCCTCAACAGTTACATCGAACTGGTGAGCGTAATCAACTACCTTCTTAGTAAGTGCAACATTCTCCTCGTAGGGAAGGTGTGAACCGTCGATCATAACTGAAGAGAAGCCCATATCGATACAGCTCTTGCACAACTCGAATGAGTTACCGTGGTCGAGGTGCAAAACGATAGGAATGTTCTTACCCATCTCCTTTGCGAACTCAACAGCACCCTGTGCCATGTAACGCAACAGAGTCTGGTTAGCGTAGTTACGAGCACCTGAAGACACCTGCAAAATAACGGGTGAAGAGCACTCTACACATGCAGAGATGATAGCCTGCATCTGCTCCATGTTGTTGAAGTTGAACGCGGGAATAGCGTAACCACCCTCAATAGCCTTCTTGAACATCTCACGAGTGTTCACAAGACCCAAATCCTTGTAAGAAATCATAGTTCTATAAAGTTTATAAATTAGAAAATTACTCTTTCTCTCTCTATTTGCCTCCGCCGACCCATTGCGGGGAGCCATAATCGTCGCAAAGATACAAAATAATTGTTTTGAGAAAAAATATTTATTTACTATTTTTCAGTGTGCTACCACAAAATAATTGAGTTTTGGGGCTGTCGTAAAACAAAAAAACTACACCCCGATGCAATCGGAGTGTAGTGTGAAGTGATTTTGCACTTAGCCTACTGCAAAGCGCTCTGCGAGATGTTGATCAGGAAATCTCCCATTCGCTCCACCTCTGAAACGATGTCTATGTAGTAAACGCTGCTGCTGTAATTGCTCTTGTTCTGCTCGATGAGCTTAATCTCTGACTCGCGCAACTGTGTGCGAAGCTGGTTAATCTCAATCTCGCAATCAACGGCCAACTTAAGACCCAACTCCTTGCTGTTCGAGCCAGCGATGTTGTCAATCATAATGCCATAGGCGCGGTCCACAAGCTCGAGGATAGAGTTGATGTTGCTGATGTTCTCGGCCGTAAATGTCTGTTCGTGCATATTGCGGCGTGAGATGATGCGGCTGATGGCCTCACCCGAGTCGCCGAGGCTCTCCAATTCGTTGATTATGTTGAACATAATATTAACCTTGGTACGGGTATGCTCTGAAATCTCCTCCTGAGGAATAGAGTTCAAGAAGGTACCAATCTCATACTCGATGCGGTCGGCAATCTCCTCGTACTTAACCAACTTCTGGCGATAGAACTCAAACTCCTTCTCGTCCTTGGCATTGATGGCCGACTTGATATACTCCAGACCATTACGCGAAATCTGTGCGAAGTGCTTTACCTCCTTCTCGGCTTGACCAATCGACAACTCGGCTGTGGCTGTGTGACCTGCCGAAATATATTTCAGGTGTACAACCTCCTTCTCCTGTGTGGGCTTGCTCTTGATAATCTTTGTCACGATGTTTGACAGCTGGGGAACAAACCATATCAAGATAACGGTGTTGAATGTGTTGAACAGCGTGTGGAACATCGACAAACCATAAAGTGCAGCAGTAGATTCATCTGCCGTAGGCGTTGTGGTAGATGAATAGACTAAATCAGAGGGATTAGGAAGTCCCATCGCAGCAATTATGTGGCCGATGAGTGTGCAGAATGGCTGGAAAACGGCGAGTGCCCAAATAACTCCGAAGAGGTTGAATAGCGTATGCGCAAGTGCGGCACGCTTGGCGTTCGTGTTTCCGATTGAGGCGGCGATGTTGGCGGTGATGGTTGTACCGATGTTCTCACCAAGAACCATTGCAGCGGCCATATGGAACGGTATCCAACCCAAACTCATCATAATGAGGGTCAGCGCCATAGTCGCACTTGATGATTGGAGTACGAGCGTAAGAATCGTACCTACGAACATAAATATAACTACCGAGCCAAATCCGAGTTCTGTCCAATTCTGGATGAACGATAACACCTCGGGAGTCTGGCGCAGGTCGGGCACCGAGTTCTTCATCAACGAAAGACCCAGGAAGAGCAGTGAAAAACCGATGATAAACTCGCTGATGTTGCGACGCTTCTCGCTCTTCGAGATGCTCAATATAAAGCCGACAGCCATAAGGGGCACGGCCAAAATTGAGATGTCGGCCTTGAAGCCGAGGAATGAGATAAGCCAAGCGGTAACGGTTGTTCCGATGTTGGCTCCCATAATAACACCGATAGCCTGAGTAAGTGCCAGCAAACCGGCATTTACGAAACCTACGACCATAACGGTTGTGGCGCTCGATGATTGAATGGCGGTGGTGATAGTAAGACCCGTCAGAACACTCTTTGCAGAGTTTGAGGTCATCGCTTCGAGGATTTTGCGCAGACGGTCACCCGCCGTCTTCTGCAAGCCTGCACTCATAAGATTCATTCCGTAGAGGAACATACCGAGCGCACCAAGAAGTGTTAGAAGTTGTAAAAACATAGTGTTTATTTATTAATTAAATATATGTTTCGTTTCGGCAAAAGTATGTCTTATTTCGCTATTATCTCAAAAAGTTATGTTATCTTATTATTAAATTAATTGTACTTATATATAAAGAAAAATAGCTCTTGTTATACAACTTCCAAGAATAAGGGGTTGTCCATAGTGTTGGACAACCCCTTGCTTATAATTTATTCTCGTTTCGGGTTACAATTTATATGTAAACCTCTTATAGAGAGTGACATCAACTATCTCACGGGTGAGATGATGAAGTTGAATGTGTAGTCCTGGTAGTTCACCATATACTGGGGCAGAGGAATGTGTCCCCAAGAGTTGATACAACCCAAGCCCTGCTGTACCAAGTCGAAGCAGAGGTGAGTCTTGTTGTCAGGCTTCAAGTCGCCAGAGTGACGCTGTGCGCGGCCTACCGATACATCCATAACCTCCTGTGAATAGGGGAGTGCAGATGCTGAGAAGGGAGCCTCGGCGATGATGTTGATGCCGACACCCGATGAATCAACCACATTGTAGTAACGCAAGTCGCTACGAGTACCAGACTCCTGCGGACGAACATAAGTCTCGTCGTACTGCTCGCTTACGCTCTGCTTGTAGAGGCCAATCTCGGTGCAGCTCTTGCGGTCAGAGTAGTTCTCCTCGCCACCGCGACCGTAGTACTCGACAAAGTTGAAGCGTGCGGGCAAATCCATACGCATACCGTAACGGAACATACCCGATACCTGTGCACCCTTCTCGGTTGTCATAGCCTGCGATACCTTAATCTGGCCCTCGCCGTTGATAGTGTAGGTGATAACCATCTTAGCCTTAACCGAAGGCATATCGAATGTAGATGTAACTACTGCTACGCCATCCTCAACCTTCATATCCAGACCCTTGATGACCATTGCGGGGTCACGCCAAGCGGCAAACTTGTTCTGCAACTTCGCACCCAGGTCGTTCTCGGTGGGAGCACGCCAGAAGTTGGGACGCAGTGTAGCGCCGTCGGCCAAGTATGATACGCCACCATAGTTCAGCTGGTTGATAAAGCCCTTGTCGTTGAACGATACAATCCAGTCGTAACCCTCAATGTGAGAAGACTTCTCGAAGCGAGTAATCTTCACGGGGCGGTTCGATGTCTCAAGTGCGAATGCCTGCTTGCAGTCGTACTCGCGGAGAGTCATCTGCTGCTCGGCAACAACATAGCCAATGTTGAGCAGAGGCTGCTTGTTCTTGAGTTTGTAATCTACATTTACCAAAACCTCCTTCGCGTTGGGGCAGATGTCGGCAGCGGTGTAACCCAACTCAATCTGCTTGCGCTGCTGAGGCGCTACATCGAGGTTCTCGATGCGGCCAGCCTTTGTTACAACGCCGTCCTGCACCAACTCCCACTCGAGAGCATAGTCAGCGAGGTTAGCGAAGAAGAACTCGTTATATACCTCAACCTTACCCGCCTGGAGGTCGATGGGTGAAGTCCAGATAGACTGATACTGGTAACGCACCTCGTAAGATTGGCCGTGCAGACGACGGTCAGCGGCGATTACGCCGTTGTTGTTGAACGAGTTGTCGGTAGCGTCGTAGTTGTTGTAGTCGCCACCATATGTGAACGATACCTTGCCGTCCTTGTCATATCGTGCCAAGCCTTGGTCCACGAAGTCCCAGATGAAACCACCCTGGTAGTTGGGGTACTTGCGAATCAAGTCCCAATACTCCTTGAAACCACCCAGTGAGTTACCCATTGCGTGAGCATACTCGCACTGGATAAGGGGCTTCTTGGGTGAGTTCTTCAAGTAGTTCTCGCACCAGCTGTATGTAGCATACATCGGACACATAATATCAGAGAATTCAGTATCCTGGCCACGCTCGTAGTGGATGGGGCGTGAGGGGTCGTATGCACGAATCCAGCGGTAGCAATCCTCGAAGTTGGGGCCCATACCAGCCTCGTTACCCATACTCCAGATGATGATGGCGGGGTGGTTCTTGTCGCGCAATACCATACGGCTGTTGCGCTCGATGTGAGCCTTTGTAAAGAGAGGATTATTTGCCAGAGTCAGCTCGCCATAACCCATACCGTGTGACTCGGCATTAGCCTCGTCGATGAGGTAGATACCATACTCGTCGCAGAGGTCATACCACTCGGGAGTGTCGGGATAGTGACAAGTACGCACAGCGTTGATATTGAGCTCCTTCATCACGCGGATATCCTGAATCATACGCTCGCGAGACATCACAAAGCCATTCACGGGATCAACCTCGTGGCGGTTCACACCCTTGATGAGTACGGGCTGGCCATTAACGAGCAACTGTGCATCCTTAATCTCGGTTGTGCGGAAACCTACGCGCTGAGCGTAAGCCTCTGTAGTCTGCTTGCCGTCGCTGACGCTGATAACCACCTTGTAGAGGTTAGGCTCCTCGGCCGACCACTTCGCGGGGTTTGCAACCTCCATCGAGAACTCGGCTGCACCCTTTGTGGGGTTTACGCTCTGCTCTGCAACGATGTTGCCCTTGGTGTCAAGAAGCTTCACATCGGCGCTCTTTACCGAAGCCGAAGTCTGCATCTTGATGTCGAGGCGACCGTCAGTGTAGTTGTTTGTGAGGGCGGGAGTAATCATCACATCCTCCATACGGCTCTTTGCGCGAGCCTCGAGGTTTACATCGCGTGAGATACCGCTCAGACGCCACAAGTCCTGATCCTCGAGGTATGAGCCGTCGCACCAGCGGAAAATCTGCAGGGCGATGAGGTTCTCCTTACCCAGCACCAGATACTTTGTCAAGTCGAACGAAGCACCCAGATGGCTATCCTCAGAGTAACCGACGAACTTGCCGTTTACCCAAACATATACATTCGATACGGCAGCACCGATGTTGAGGAAGATGTCGCGACCCTTCCACTCGGCGGGAACGGTCACTGTGCGACGGTATGAACCCACATGGTTCTGCTCGATGGGAACATTGGGCGGGTCGTTGCGGAAGTTGTTTCTCCACGCATAACCTACATTCACATAGACGGGGTCGCCGTAGCCGTTCAGCTCCCACATTGCGGGTACCTCCATAGGAGCCCACGCTGCGTCGTTGTAACCCACCGCGTAGAAGTCGGTAGGACGCTGGTCGGCATTCTCAACCCAGTTGAAACGCCAAGTGCCGTTGAGCGAGAGGCGATAGGGGTTGTCGGCGTCGCAGTACTTGCCTGCAGCTTTCTCTGCAGAGTCAAAAATCTTGAACGAGGCGTGCATCGGCGCACGATTAATCTCATTTACGCCTGCATCGTGCCACTCGGTGAAGCTCTGCGCGCTGGCAGATGCGGCCATCACGAGCGAGGCGAGCAATATTGACAGTCTCTTCATAGTCTTTATCGTTTTAACTTATTACTTCTTCTTCAGCGTAATCTTCGCAGCGATGGGGTAGTGATCTGAAGGACAGCGTCTCTGGTAGGGTGCGAAGTCAATCTCCTGGGGAGCAGCTGCGCCCTTCACCTTCTTGTCGCTCTCCTTGACGGGAGTAAAGTAGCTGTCGGTCAGGACTGCGTAGTTGTGTACAATCACATGGTCTGTAACGAAGATGTGGTCGATACGGCTCTCGGTGAAGAGGTTGGGGTCGAAGCTGTTGAATGTACCTGTTGTAGCATAACGCTTCTCGGCCTTCTCGAAAGAGTCCTTCAATACGCCTGTGTTGATGATTGTGCGGTAAGCCTCGTTTGTCTGGTCCACATTGAAGTCGCCAGTTACGATAGCAGCCTCACCTTTGCACATCTCCAGAATCTTGCGAGCTACGAGCTTGGCACCCTCGCGACGAGCCTCAACGCCGATGTGGTCCATATGCAGGTTGAAGAACCAAATCTTCTTCTTTGTAACCTTGTCCTGCAATCTCACATACGAGCAGATACGGGGCAGAGCAGCATCCCAGCCCTTAACACCCACCTTCTCGGGAGTCTCTGAAATCCAGAATGTACCACCGTCCAACTTCTTGAAGCGTGACTTCTTGTAGAAGATAGGCGAGTACTCACCCTCCTGCTTGCCGTCGTCACGACCTACGCCCTCGTAGTCGTAGCCGGGCAATCCCTTGAGCATATCGACGAGCTGGTTGTGCTTAACCTCCTGTGCGCCGAAGATGTCAAAGTCGTTCCACTCTACCTGGTCACAAATGACGGGGCAGCGAAGGTCCCAGCCATTACCGTTGCGGGCATCGCCGCTGTTGCTGTTGCGGATGTTGTATGATCCCACAACAAACTCCTGCGCTGCAACTGACAGAGAGAGCACCGCAAAAGCAAATACAAAAAGAATCTTTTTCATTATTGTGTGATTTTTAATTTATTGACCTATCGTTGATTGTTTACTTCTTGTCCACCTCGTTCAGAGCGTAAGCGTAAGCACCCAATGAGATGGCTGTGCTTGCACCGATGTGTGTGGTCATTACGCCGATGCGCTTCTGCGGGTCGTAGGTCACCACCTTGTCGGTGCCGTAAACCTTCAGGTCGCGTGATGCACCACGAGCGTAAGCCTCGAACTCGGCCTCGTTGTCCAGGTCGTAAACCTTCATCTGTACGCGGTCGAACTCGTCGCCACCTACCGAGCGCATCTTCGAGCGCAACTCGTTCAAGAGGGCGGGCATAATATACTTCTTGGCTGCTGTGATACCGCCACCGATTACGATAACACCGTCGATGAGTGTAACGGCTGTGGCCATTGCGTCACCAGCAACCTCACCCATTGTGGCGAAGGCCTTGCGTGCAGCCTCCTGGTCACCCTCGCGGTTGCCCTCGGCGATGTCGAAGATATCCTTTGGCTCGAGAGTGGGGTCGTCGATACCCGAAGCCTCGGCATATACGCGCTTAACGGCTCTTACCGCTACGCCATCCTCAACCATTACATCGGGCATAAACTTGTGGCGCAAGCAGAATGTCTCGATGCAAGAGTTGTCGCCAGTGTGCAACTCGCCGTTACTCACGAAACCGAAGCCGAAGCCTGTACCGAATGTGTAACCCAAAAGAGTCTTGCTGCGCTTGGCGCTACCGAGAGCCTCCAGACGCTCGTTGATTTCGGGCAGGGCACCAGCCAGAGCCTCACCATAGGCGTAGAGGTCGGCGTCGTTGTTGATATATACGGGAATACCGAACTTATCCTCGAGGAAGGGACCCAACGCTACACCGTCGCGGAATGAGGGGAAGTTGGGCATATAGAAACCACCCACGATACCGTTGGCATAGTCAGCAGGGCCAGGGAATGCGAAGCTGATAGCCACGGGCTTCTCGTCGAGCAATGCGATGACACGCTCAAAACCCTCAACCAGGGTAGCGAGGCATACATCGAGGTCGGCTGCATTTGCGGGCAGCGTGATGGGGTCTACGATAAACTTATTTGCGCGAATGGCTCCGAATACGAAGTTTGTACCACCAGCATCGAGTGTGATGACGGTTCTTTGGTCGTTACGATACATAGTTATTTGTAGTTTTTAAGTATTAAATTCTCACCAAAGGTAATGATTTTCTGCGAGAATACCATAATACCGCGGCAAAATCTTTGACCAGATTTCGCCTTTCGACCAAATAAAGATGTGATGGGGCTATAAGTAGAGATATGAGATGACACCGATGGCAAAACCACCAGCAAATCCAACAAGTATCTGCAGACCGTTGTTGCGGCCAATGTAGAGTCGTGCCGAGGCGAGGAATCCTGTCAACATAATGGCTATGAGCATAGCCCAAAAGAGCGACAGCGCACCCGCAACATTCAGCACTATGAGCAGTGCCACGGCGGCACCCATAGCCGTCAGGTGCAGGCTCACGCGCCACATCGGCAGCACGAAGAGGCAGAACAATTCGCACAACATACCCGCTATGGCTAACTTGCGGAAAATCATCAACGAGGGGGCTTTCAGCAGCGTGATGGCGCACAGCGTGTAGCAGATGGCACCCACCATCAGCGGCAGGATGCGACGACGGCGGCCGTGAAACCACGCCTTCAGTTTTTTATGACCGAAGCGGCGCACCGCAACGGTGGTGATAAGGGGTAGAATCAACGCATATAGCGTAAATACCCACATCAAATACAACTTCAAACGCACGGGCAACATCGTATAGTTCGTGGCTCCGAACAGCATCGTGGCCACGATATACAACGGCACCAGGTAGGGGTGCAGCAGATAGGAAAATATCTTGCAAAGCGTTTTCATTAGTTCTCTTTTACACAAAATTTTGTTAGCTGCTATAGCTGTTTGCGGAGGCGGGCAACGGGTATGCTCAACATCTCGCGGTACTTCGCCACCGTGCGGCGTGCGATACAGTAACCCTTCGAGTTGAGGATATCCATCAGAGCCTCGTCGGTGAGCGGGTGACGCTTGTCCTCGTCGTCGATGCAGCTCTGGAGTATGTTCTTTATCTCGTAGCTCGACACAATCTCGCCGCTCTCGGTCTGCATAGCCTCCGAAAAGAGCGACTTGAGGAGTATGATGCCGAAGTGTGTCTGCACATATTTGCTGTTCACCACGCGCGAAATGGTCGATACATCGAGTCCCGTGCGGTCGGCTATATCCTTCAGAATCATCGGACGCAACTTGCTCTTGTCGCCATCCTTGAAGTACTCCTTCTGGAACGAGAGTATCTCCTGCATCGTGCGCATCAGCGTGTCGTGACGCTGCTTGATGGCCGAGATAAACCACTTCGCCGAGTCTATCTTGCTCTTGACGAACTGCACAGCCTCGCGGTTGCTCTCGGCGACAGAGCCATCAGCCGACACCATATTGCGAATCATATCCACATAGCGGCGGTTGATTTTAACCTCGGGAATGTTGTAGGAGTTGAGCGTCAGGTCGAAGTTGCCATCGGCATAGTCGAGCCTGAAGTCGGGGATGATGTAGGGCGTGTTGTCGATGCCATCCTCGGAGTAGAGGTTGCCTGGCTTGGGCGAGAGTCGCTTAATCTCGTCGATGGCGTCGCGGAAGAGCTCCTCGTCCACGCCCAGACGCGAGATAAGTTTCTCGTAGTGCTTCTTTACGAACTCGTCGAAGTGCGATGTTATAATCTTGTTAGCCAATCGCTTGGCCGCCGAGTCCATTCGTCGCTGTGCCATCTGCAGCAGCAGGCACTCCTGCAATGTGCGGGCGCCGATGCCAGCAGGCTCCAACTGGTGGATGATGCCGAGCAGACGCTCCAACTCATCGGTCGAAATATCTATGCCCAAAGTGAAGGCCACATCGTCGCCTACCGACTCGAGGTCGCGGCGCAGGTAGCCATCTTCGTCGATGCTGCCTATGATGAATTCGGCTACGCGTTGGTCGCGTTCCGAGAGGTTGCGATAACCCAACTGCTCGATGAGGTAATCCTGCAGTGAACGGCCCTCGCTGATGTTTATCGGGCGCTGCTTGTCATCCTTCGAGTAGTTGTTCAGGCGAGCCTTGTAGCCCGACCCCTCGTCGTCACGCAGGTAGTCGTCCACCGAGATGTTCTCCTCCATCTCGCCCTCCTCTGCAGGGCGCTCATCCTCCTCGAGAGCGATGTTCTCCTCTATCTCCTGCTTCACCCTCTGCTCGAGCATTATGGTGGGCAACTCCAGCAACTTTATCATCTGAATCTGTTGCGGAGAGAGGGTTTGCTGTTGTTTCTGAATCTGACGCTGTGAAATAGCCATTTTTTTTCTAAACTGTTTTATGGACTCAAGGGTTTTGCTCGTCTGCACAACTATTTGGCAGACACGCCTTTGAGTGCCTGTTTCACTTCGACAGGTTCCTTCATTTCAGTCAAAAGTGACGGGGCCTATCCTTTAGCGGCGCGCAGCCTTCATCGCTGCAACAATCGCCTTGGCCCAGTTCTTTGCCAGCTCTACCGCGCCCTCCTCGGTGGGGTGCAGATAGAATGTGCCGGCCTTGCCATCCTCGGCAAACATCAACTTCTTATATTCGTGTTTGAATAGGTCGTAACTATCGCAGTCGCCCAGGTAGATGTCGCCATTCTCGTTGGCCAACTCTACCAACACGGTGATGTAGTCGGTCATACGGTTCAGTCCCGCCACCAGGTAGCGTGCGCCGTTGTAGGTGTTGGGGCTGTACCATATAGGACGCTGCAGTACGAATATCGCATCGGGGCACATCTCGCGCAGGCGAGATATGATTGTGAGAAGATTCTTCTTGTAGTCTTCGTTGCTCACGGGCGAACCTGTGGGGCCCTGCGAAGCCGAGTCGTTGGTGCCGAGCATAATCGAGAATACATACTTTGTACCCTCCTTCTCTGCGGCCTTGTAACCCTCGATGGCCTTCTCCACTCGCTTGAAATCGCGATTCCTCTCGGGCAGGAAGTCCACCGTAGTGGCGCCCGAGCGGCCGCAGTTGCTGAAGCCAGCAACCTCCACGCCCTTGCCCTCAATCTTCTTTGCCACGGCGGCAGTTGCAGGGATAGGGGGCGCAGTACTCTTTGCATCGGCGTGCAGCGCACCTGCGGTGATGCTGTTACCGATGTAAATTATGTTATAAGTGGTCTGCTTCGCCTCCGACTTTTTAGCGTAGGTTGCCGTCAAGCCAGCAAAGCAGATGAGTAGAAGACATAAAGCAAGTCTCTTCATAGTATTCGTGTGTCAATGTTGTTTAGAACTCTGCGTTGTTCGGTGTACGGGGGAAGGGGATTACATCGCGGATGTTGCCCATACCCGTAACGAAGAGGAGCAGACGCTCGAAGCCCAAGCCGAAGCCTGAGTGAGGAGCTGAGCCCCAACGGCGAGTATCGAGATACCACCAGATGTCGGCCTCGTTCATTCCGAGTTCCTTCACTCTTGCAGAAAGTTTGCCATAGTCGGCCTCACGCTCCGAACCGCCGATAATCTCGCCGATTTTTGGGAAGAGTACATCCATAGCGCGGACAGTCTTGCCGTCCTCGTTCTGCTTCATATAGAATGCCTTGATCTCCTTGGGATAGTTGATAAGGATAACGGGACGCTTGAAGTGCTCCTCAACCAGGTAGCGCTCGTGCTCTGACTGCAGGTCGCAACCCCACTCGCAGGGGAACTCAAACTTGCGGCCCGAAGCCTTCAGGATGTTGATACCCTCGGTGTAGTCCAAGCGGATGAAGTCGTTGTTCAAGACGAACTCCAGACGCTCGATAAGCTCCTTGTCCCACATTTTGTTCATAAACTCGAGATCCTCGCGGCAGTTCTCCAATGCGTAGCGGATGAGGTACTTGAGGAAGTCCTCAGCCAACTCCATATTGTCCTCCAACTCGTAGAAGGCCATCTCGGGCTCAATCATCCAGAACTCGGCCAAGTGACGCGGAGTGTTAGAGTTCTCGGCGCGGAATGTAGGACCGAATGTGTAGATGCGGCCGAGTGACAATGCTCCCAGCTCACCCTCCAACTGACCCGATACGGTGAGGTTACAGGGCTTGCCGAAGAAGTCCTGTGAGTAATCTACCTTACCCTCCTCAGTGCGGGGCGGGTTGGCGATGTCGAGAGTAGTGACATTGAACATTGCACCAGCACCCTCACAGTCAGAACCTGTGATAAGGGGAGTGTGCAGGTAGTAGAAACCGTTGTCATTGAAGTACTTGTGGATGGCATAGGCCATAGCGTGACGGATACGCAATACGGCGCCGAATGTGTTGGTACGGGGGCGCAGGTATGCGATATCGCGCAAGAACTCCAACGAGTGACCCTTCTTCTGCAAGGGGTATGTCTCGGGGTCGGCAGTGCCATAAATCTCGATTGACTTAGCCTGAACCTCTACGCCCTGACCCGATGCGGGTGACTCCACCAACTGGCCATCCACGCGGATACAAGCACCAGTAGTTACGGCCTTGAGTGTATCCTCGTCGGCATTAGCCAAATCAACTACAATCTGTATGTTTGACACGCACGAGCCATCGTTCAGTGCGATGAATGCTACATTTTTGTTGCCTCGCTTGGTGCGTACCCAACCCTTAACGGTGATGTCGCTACCAACGGCACCCGATTTCAGAATCTCTGCAATTCTCAGTGTCTTCATAATTTTTGCTCTATTTTTTAGTTTATATCTTCGTGGGTTATGTTGAGCCACATTGTGGCTATCAATCCACAAAGGTAGATAATTATTTGATATTTGTCAAAAAAAAAGTACCTTTGCAAGTGGTACATAGTACCACAAATTGTCAAAGGACCAAAAATAGAATTAATATTCACCGTTTAATATGAAGAGAATCATCTTGCTGGGCGCAGCCCTACTGAGTATTATAACCACATTTGCGCAGTCTCCGCGTGTCTTCCGCTCGGAGTTTGTGACCTACGACAAGCGCGAGGATGCCGCGGCCGACAACCGCAGCGAGACAGCACGCTATGTCGATTTCAAGCCGCAGCCCGTGTCGATTGCAGGTGGCGAGGCACGCTATGTCCAGAAGGTGACCATCGACGCTACGATGAACGACTATAACCTCTTCTTCCACCTGGAGAATGTGGGTATGGCCTATACGCTCTTCATCAACAACGAGCCCGTAGCCGAGGTCGATGACCCCATCACTCCCGCCGACTTTATGCTCTCGCCCTACCTTCGTCAGGGTGTGAACGAGGTTATGGTGGGTGTGCGCCAGAGTCGTACGCCTCAGTTGCAGGAGAATATCGTGCAGCCCGAATTCCCCCAGTTCGAGAATAGCTACTTCTTCGCACAGCGCCGTTTGTCGGTGCGCGACTTCGAGATTATCCTCGAGCCCGACACCACACGCCAGTATGCCAAGCTGAAGATGGATATCATCGTTGCCAACGACTTCAACTTCAAGGAGACCATCCAGGTGGGCTTCGACATCTACGACCCCAAGGGCAAGCTCAAGGAGTATAGCGTGAATGAGTTGGAGGTTGAGGGTCGCTCGATTGATACTCTGCACTTCAACCCCGATATCTACCACGCCTACAATTTCAAGTGGGGCGATGGTCAGCGTCCGCTCTACGATGTGATGCTCTACATCAAGCGCAACGGTATGTTGTGGGAGTATATTCCGTTGAAGATAGGCTTCGGCAAGACGGTATATCGTGACAAAAAGTATTTCCGCTTCGATAATGTGCTGCACATCCAGAAGAAGGAGCACTTTAACGCTGTTGGCGACCGTCACCAGACATTCGTTGCTATCGAGCAGTTGAAACTGCGTGGTTACAACACACTCTGCCCCGACTATCCCCAGCCCAAGTGGTTCTACGATATGTGCGACAAGGCGGGTATGTTTGTCATCGAGCGTATAAACATCAACTCGCCCACTAACTATAACATCCGCTCGGTGGGTGGTACGCCAGCCAACGACCCCGCACTCTGCGAGGAGTATATGACTCGCGTTAAGTCGGCCTACTTCCGTTCGCGCAACCACTCGTGCATCATCGCCTACCGTCTGGCGGGCGAGAACTCGGGTAATGGCTACAATATGTATAAAGTCTACGAGTGGATAAAGTCAGTCGAAAAGCGTCGCCCCGTATTCTACGAGGGTGCCGAGGGTGAGTGGAACACCGATTTGTAGCGAGATGAATATCGAATTGATTGTTGTCGGCAAGACCGACTCCCGCGAGGTTGAGGCGCTGGTTGAGATGTACTCCAAGCGAGTGAACCGCTACTGCAAGTTCGCTATCACTACGCTTGCCGATGTCCGCAACACGCGCAATATGGCCCCCTCGCGCCAGAAGCAGCTGGAGGGTGAGGCTATCCTCAAATGTTTGAGCGATGGCGACTACCTGGTGCTGATGGATGAGCACGGCTCGCAGTACACATCGATGGAGTATGCCCAGTGGTTGCAGAAGCGTATGCTCAGCGGTGTGAAGCGATTGGTGCTTGTCATTGGCGGTCCTTATGGCTTCTCGGAGGAGGTATATGCACGCTCGAACCAGAAGATTTCGCTCTCGAAGATGACCTTCTCGCACCAGATTGTGCGTGCCATCTTCGCCGAACAACTCTATCGTGCATTCACGATTCTGAATAACGAACCTTATCATCACGAATAATCGATGAAGATTCTAAAGACTCATACGGCCCTGCTCGTGTGGCGATTGCTGCTGCTCTATGCGGTGCTGATGTCGCTTCGTGTCCTATTCTATATCTATAACTCTACACTCATCGGCCCGTTGCCCGACGCCGAGATTGGGGCAATGCTCAAGGGCGCACTGCAGTTCGACACCGTGTCGCTGCTCTACGCCAACGCCATCTTTGTGCTGCTGTCGCTCGTGCCGTTGCATCTGCGCGAGAGAGGATGGTGGCAGAGTGTGATGTATTGGTACTATGTGGTGGTAAATGGAGTGTTGGTCGTAGGCTTCAATGTGGCCGATGCCATCTACTTCCGTTATACACAAAAGCGATTCTCTGCCGACGAGATATTCTTTGCCGATAACGACAACTCGCTGCAGTTGGTGCTGAAGTTCGTTGCCGAGAATTGGCTGCTGACGCTTTTGGGTGTGGTGCTGTTGGTAGTGTTGGCGTTTGGATATGGTAGGCGCGTGAAGCCGCAGACGGTATTCAAGGGAGCGCTCTATTATGTTACTTCAACGGTGGTGCTGCTTCTGGCTGTGGGACTTGCCATAGGCGGCATCAGAGGCGGTTTTACCAAGATGACACGCCCCGTAACGCTCTCCAACGCTACGCTCTATACGGCCGACAATATGCGTGCTACGATGATTCTCAGCAACCCGTTCTGTGTGTTGCGTACAATAGGCTCCAGCGGTAAGATTCACTATGAGAGATACTTCACGGAGGAGGAATTGCCCGCAGTCTATACCCCCGAACACCGTCCCATCAAGCGTAACGCCACCAATGAGTTGGCCTCGCGCAATGTGGTGATGTTTATTCTGGAGAGTTTCTCGGCCGAGCACTCGGCTCTGCTGCGCCCCGACATCTACGCAAATAAGGAGAAGAAGGGCTACACGCCATTCCTCGACTCGCTGATGCGTCAGAGCTATACATTCTACAATATGTACTCCAACGGCAAGCGCTCGATTCAGGCTCTGCCCGCCGTGTGGAGCTCTATACCTTCGTTCAAGTCGCCCTTCGTGTTGATGCCGCAGGCTATGGCCGAGACGCAGGCTCTGCCAAAGATGTTGCGTGACAAGGGCTACCAGACGATGTTCTTCTGTGGCTCGGATAGTGGCTCGATGGGTTTCGGCGCCTTTGCCCGCTCGGTAGGTATCGAGAATCTCTATAGCCGCGAGGATTACGAAAAGCTGCACGGCAATGGCGACTTCGACGGCTATTGGGGTATTTGGGACGAGGAGTTCATCGGCTATATGGGTGAGGTGCTATCTCAGCAGCAGCAACCCTTCTTCTCGACGCTCTTCACTCTCTCGTCGCACCATCCGTTTGTCATCCCCGAACGCTATGAGGAGCGCTTCAAGGCTGGACTTACGGCCAACCACCGCTGTGTGGAGTATGTCGATAACGCCTTCCGCAACTTCTTTGCCCGCTACGAGGGCGAGGAGTGGTTCAATAATACCATCTTCGTGTTTGTGGCCGACCATGTGTCGAGCGAGAAGTTCTCGGAGGAGTTCCGTCGCTCACCCGCCGACTATCAGGTCTTCGGCTTTATCTATGCACCCGAGAGCGCACTCTTCGGCGAGCATCATCAGGTCACTTCGCAGATTGACATTATGCCTATGCTGTTGGGTCTGATGGGCAACACAACGCCCTACTTCGCCTTTGGTCGCGATGTGTTCAATGAGTTTGGTCGTGAGCCTATGGCGGTGAACTACGACAACAACCTCTTCCAGGCTATTACCGATAAGTACCTCGTTCAGTTCGACGAGAAGGCCGTAACGGCGGTCTATGCTGTTGAGGATATCAACCACACCGACAACCTCGTGGGCAAGGTCGATGTCAGCCACATAGAGCAGAATCTGAAGGCTATGATTCAGAGCTACTACAGCCATATCGAGCGCAAGGATTATGTGGTCGATGCACCCGCTGCTGACGACGAGGATATGGATGCAGAGGAGTAGAGGGGTAGGTGCGGGGGCTCCCGCCGCCGAGCGAAAATAAGAGTGGGCTGTCCGACCAAAAGGTTAGACAGCCCACTCTCTATTGTACAATATACTTTTGGGTATATATGTTGTGTTTTACATCTTATAAAACTCCTCCCAACCCTTGCGAGGCGGTGTGCCTACGAGCATAGCATTTGCGAAGGGGTCGTTCACAACAATCTTCTTCTCGCGGTCGAAGACAATCTTCTTGTTCAGGCGCTGAGCCATAACGCCGAGGCAGAATACCTGACACAGCGGGCCGAACTTCTCGAACGGTGAGCGCGACTTCTCCTCGCCCATACAAGCCAAGAGGAAGTTCTCGTAGTGGTTCGATGGGCTCTTGGGGACTTCGGGCAACTTGCTGGCCATCTCCTTAGCCTTTGCTGCGGGGATGATCTGCGTCATAGCGCCGTGTGAGCCACGCTTGAAAATCAACTCGTCAGAGTACATAATAGTACCGGGATTGAGCTTAACGGCCGATGCTGCGGCGGGCTTGCCACCGATTGTCGGCACATCGCTACCCATCTTCGACTCGCCGTAGCCGTCGGGCACGGGAGGATAGTTGCCAATGCCGTCCCACCAGTTGATGGTCATTGCAGGCATATCACCGCGGCGCGGGAACTTGAACTGCAGAGTCGATGACATCGGGAAGAAGTATGTGTTCCAGCCGTCGAGCTTGATAGGCTCCACCTCGTAGGGCAGACCCAGGTCGAGGAACTCGTGGATGGTGTCAATCAGGTGAGCACCCCAGTCGCCCAATGCGCCCATACCGAAGTCGTACCAGCTACGCCAGTTGCCAGGGTGGTACTTCTCGTTGAACTCGTGGAACTGCTGTGTGGTGTGCCACAAATCCCAATCCATACCCTCGGGAATGGGCTGTGCCTGCGGGTAGCGGTCGATGTTCACATCGTAGCCGTGCCAGCGGCGAGAGTTGTTCATATGTGCATCTACATGCGTTACATTCTTGATGATGCCAGCATCCTTCCACGCCTTGAACTGGAAGTAGTTGGCCTCAGAGTGACCCTGGTTACCGCCCTGTGTTACGAGGTGGGGGTTGCGCGCTGCGGCATCAATCATCAACTGACACTCGTGGAATGTGCGGCCCATAGGCTTCTCGACATATACATGCTTGCCCTGGTTCAGAGCCAGCATTACGCAGGGGAAGTGCGAGAAGTCGGGTGTCTCGACAACGACAGCCTCGAACTTGTTGCCCATCTCGTCGAACATCTTGCGGAAGTCGGTGTAGACCTTCGCATCGGGGTGAGCCGCGATAGACTCCTGGCTGCCCTTTGATTTGGGGTCCACATCGCACATAGCCACGATGTTAGCCAAGCCAGTCTTCTCGAATTCGCGCATCACTTCACGGCCACGATTTGCCATACCGACCCAAGCGATGTTTACCTTTCCCAACTTGGCAAAACGAGCCTTCTTGTCCTCCTGCGGTTTTGCAGCTTCAGAGGCAGAGGCCAATCCTCCCATCATCACACCTGCTGCGGCCAGTCCTGAACGCTTCAAGAAGTCGCCGCGTGAAATTTTCTCGCTCATAAGTTTTAGTTTTTTGGTTGTATATTATTTTGCTTTTTTGCGTAAAACGGTTTTCTCAACCCTAAAGGTAGTAATAAAATAATTATTTCCGCCCCGCCGAGGAGATTTATTTTTTCGGTTGGAGTTATAATAGTTTTGTAGAATAGGTTTTTAGGCGGGAGGATGGCAAGAATTCAAAATTCAAAATTGTTTTATTTGTCATTGCGAATGAACGAAGTGAATGTGGCAATCTCCCACATAACCATAGCAAATGAGATTACCGCGTCGGGCTTTGCCCTCCTCGTAATGACAGATACAACAACTATTCTCCCACTCACAGCGGTGGGACACCATCCATTAGCGCGAAGAGGATTCTCACTTAATAAATGGCATCTTTTTGATGCCTCCACCTTTTGGCAGTTAAAAGGTAGCCAAAACTTGCCTGCCGCGAATGGGCTTCGCACCACAGATAAATTCAGAATTCAAAATTGGATTTGTCATTACGAGAGCCGTTAGGCTCGTGGTAATCTCCTATATTCCCAAATGAGATTGCCGTGTCGGAGTAAACTCCTCCTCGCAATGACAGACAGTTTAACAAAAAATTCTCCCTCTAAATTAGAGGGAGTACCCTTTAGGGGGAGGGAGTGTGTTAATTTTGGGAGTCTGTTCTTTGAATGATATATTCTACCAATTTGCAGACTCCTCCGTCACACTTTTAGTGTGCCACCTCCTCTTGCCTTAGAGGAGGAATTTTTATTAAATAGTTATGTCATTCCGAAGGAGCGTAGCGACTGTGGGAATCTCCTTGCTAACGGGATGAGATGGCCACGAGCCTAACGGCTCTTGCAATGATTGACACAAAAAAGTCCGCCAGAGCACTGACGGACTTTTCATATAGTCTATTGCGGAGAGGAATTACTCCTCGTCTGAAGTATTCTCGTCTGAATCCTCGTCAGAAGTCTCCTCCTCGTACTCGAATGTAGTCTCGCCCTCCAAAGGCATCTTGATTACATTGTTTACATAGAAGTACTTAACACCGCCATTACGCTCGGGAGTTGAAACAAAGATAACCAAGCTGCAGTTCTCCAGCTTCCACTTGTTTTTGATGTCGATAGTGAATACACGCTCGGCAGTCTCACCGCGCTTCATAGCCTGTACATTGCCCTCCTCATCAACGGGACCGATGGCGTAACCAGAGTAGTCATAGCCGTTTACCTTGCTGTCGGCTACGCGGATACAGTGGTCGTGGATGTTGAAGTCGCCCTCGGCTACACCGTAGTTGCTCTGCTGGCCATAGATGCCATCCTCGAGCACCCACACGCCGATACGCAACTCGGTATCCTCGGCTGCCTTCACGCTTGCGTTGATGATAATCTGACCATCCTCGACAACAGATGTCGCTGCGATACCAGCCTTTGCCTCTGAGCGCTCCATCGAGTCGTCAATCATCGCCTTGATGTAGTCGGGATACTGGTAGTAGCTTGTGCGTGTACGCATATCTACTGACAGTGCGGGGTAACCGCTGATGCCCATAGCCTGGTCGAGTGCATAGCCGCTCAGGTATGCGGGGTCGGTCTGGTTGTAGCGGTGAGCCGCAGTCAAGATAGCCTTGTCGGCATACTCCTCGTCAGACATCACGGTACGCAATGTGCTTGTCATACCGGGGCAGTAGCCACAGCCCGTACCAGTGAACTGAACAAGCAGCACGCGGCGCTTGAAGTTCAGGTTCGTGGGGTCATCATCCTCGGGACCCTGGGGAACATTGGGGTTCTCCTCGACGGGCTCCTTGGCAATGATTGTGAGAAGTTCCTCTGTTGTCTTGGTCTTATTGTTTGTCAGCTCTGACTTATACTCTGCCCAGAATGTGTACTCGCCAGCCTTGTCTGTGCGGAACTCCATATTCTCCAACTCAACGATGTTGTTTGTTTTGCCATCGTAGAGTGTGAAGCCCTCGGTTACCTCGATGCCGTCGTAGGTGAGCTTCAGCACGGCTGTATCCTCGCCATTGGCGATGATAGTCGAAGGTGTAGCGGTCAGCACAAGGCCCATCAAGGGCTTATCCTCGGGAGCCTGATTCTCAAGCTGCTCCTCTTCCCATCCAAGACCCTTCAAACAAGAGTTGCACAGCACGAGTGTTGCGCAGAGAAGTGAAATAAATTTCAATGTCTTCATAATGTGTGATAATCTTTAATGGGTTTAGAATGATGATGTGAGAACAAGGTTGAAGCCTGTGTATGCGGGTGAGTAACGGCATACGCCACCCGAGCATACATAACCTGCACGGTTGCGGCCGTAGCTCAACTGTACGCGTGTGCGGTTGTGGGTGTAGCTGAAACCACCGCTGTAGTAGTTGGTCTTCGTAAGGTCGATATTGTACATATCGCTGAAGAAGATGCTCCACTTGGGGGCCATACTATACTCAACCAAACCTGCTACCCAGTCGCCCTCGTACTCGTCAGACCACAGATACTGCGCCTCGACGCGGAGTGAGTTCTTGCGGTTGAACTTGTAGGTTACATCACCCACGAAGATGTTTGACACATAGGTGCGGTGCTTGTAGCCGTGGTAGGGGTTCCACTCCTGGAACGAGTAGAGGAAGATGGTCTTCAACTGCTTGTTCCACTGACGCTCAACATCGAAGTTGAAGTCCTGCCACAGACGCTCGCTCTTGCCGCTGGCGCTCTGGTAGCTGTGCAGAGTGTAGAATGTAGAGTAGTTCACATGCATATTCCAGTAACGGTAGCGATCCTCCTCGCTGCGGAGCGAGTAGCAAGCATCCACCTGACCACCAATTTCACCCTCGGTGTTCACCTGATAGGGGTTGAGGTTTGCCAGCATATATGTGTACTGGCGTGTCAAAGCGGGCAGATAGTTAAGTGTGTTACCGATGCCTGAATCGTAGAGCGAGAGGCGAGTGGCCATATTATCCAGCTGACGGAATGTACCCATAATGCTGAATGTGTTGTAGTTGTAACCAACCTCACCCAAGATAGCCGAGCCAGCCACCGCAGTCTGTGCCGCAGCAGCGAGGTCCTTGCCCTTGCCAACATACTCACCACGCAGTGAGAGGCCTCTCCAGCCGAAGTTAGCGCGTGCAGAGTACATATTCAGGTTGGGGTTTGTAAGGCCCGCCATACCGAAGTCAATCATATTGTCCAACGCGAGGCTTTGGTTACGGTTTACATAACTACCCTCGATGTTGAAGAGCGACTCCTCCATAGAGAAGATGTCGGAGAGCGATACGCTCACATCGGCTGCGCGTACCCAACTGTCGGCATATTCGGTGTAGAGGCGGGGACGACCATACATACCCTTAACCTGCACATAGTTGCCGAAGTTGTATGCGCCACGGATACCCTCCAGCGAGTTGTTCAAACCCAACTGACGATCCTCGAATGAGCGGAAGATAAGTCCGTTACCCAGCTGGTCGAAGATATCACCCACCAGCAACTCGTAGTTGTCGTCCTGCCACTGGATGTACTTTGACGAGAGGTAGAACTTGCGACCCGTTGCCAAGTCGTTGTAGCCCTGCAATACGGGCAAGAAGGCGTTTACCTGCACACCTGCTGTGAAGCGGCCGTTAGAGTAGTCCACCTTCATATAGTTGTTCGAGCCGAAACGGTCCTCGGGAGTGTCGCCAATCGTTGAGTCATCCATATAGTAGATGGTGTTGGTCTCCAGGCTACCCGATACCTGACCTTCGCCGAACTGCACCTGTGCCGAGGCCGAGCCAATGGCTGCAAGAGCCACAATAAGTAATGCTATGCGTTTCATCGGGAATTACTTTTTCTTTTTCAATTCCAAAATCTTGTCGAATAGCAACTGCTCGCTGCCAGGTGTGTAGCCCGAGTGTGAGAACACAATCTTGCCGTTGGCATCAACCACAAATGACTGCGGTGTGAGCGATACATTCATCGCGCGCTTGAGTGTCTGCTTGTCGTCAAACAGGCAGATGAAGTCCCAACCGCGTGACGAAGCGATGGTCTTTGCCGAAGCCTTCATACGAGCGTCGTCAGTAGAGATTGCCACCACCTCAAAATCTGCTTCCTCGCGCCACTCCTCGAGGGCGTCGTTTATGGCATTCAACTCCTGAATGCAGGGCTTGCAGGTGATAGACCAATATGAGATAATCATAGGCTTACCCTTAGCCACCGAGCGGATTGAAACAATCTTGCCCTGTGCATTCTCAATCTTTACATCTGGCAGTTGCTGTGCCGAGAGAGACATAACGCTCATCATCAGTACAACCAGACTCAAAAGTCTCTTCATAATGTGTGTAACTATTAATTATAAAAAATCGCAAATGAGGAGTCCCTTTGCGGGGAACTCCTCATTGCGGAAATATTTAGCAATATTACTTGCGTACTGAAGTCTTCTCAACGAGATTCTTCATCTTAGAGTTTACCTCCTCGAAAGTTACTGCCTTACCGTCGTAGAACTTTGTAACCTTCTTTGTCTTGAAGAAAGCTGTGCGAGCCTTGGGTGAGATTACATTGATCTCGGCGTTGTTGTTGTTCTTAACCTTTACGCCATCAACCTTAGCGTTCTTAGCAGCCTTGCGAACAGCCTCAACATCAGTCTCCTCGTCAGCACCTGTCCAACCCTTTGTCAAAACAACATCTGAGTTGATCTTGCTGCTGTAGAGGTAGGGACCCCATGAAGTCTCATACATTACATTAGGATAGTAAGTGATGCCATCCTTCTCGTAAGCCTTAACTGTGATAGTCTGCTTGTCCTCTGATACCTCAACGGGCAAGTTAGGCCACTTGCTTACATTATCCAAATCCTCCTCTGACTCGGGAGTAGCGTTTACAACACCCTCAGTAGCGTTAGCACCTACCAAGTGGTAAGCATAGCTATTAACCCAAGCTGTCAAAGGAGCTACGCGGTTAGTATTAACGGGAACGAATACTGAACCGTCAGCAGCAACCTGCAAGAACCACTTAGGACCGAACTCGTACATCAAAGGCTCAACATAAGCTGCGTTGTAGTCGGGGTTGATGAACAAATCCCAAGGAGTAGCGCACTCAAGCTCGCTGTAGTAAGCTGAAGCGTTAGCGTTGAAGTCCCAACCTGTACAGAGGATGCGGTTCTGGCCGCGTACGCTCTGGTTGAACTCAGCAACACCATTCTTCAACTCTGCGAAGTAAGCGTCAGTCATCTCGGGGCTTACACCGAACTCCTCGTAGAGAGCGTAAACATCGTCAGTCAAAGTCTCGGGGCAAGTAGCCTCACCGATAACAACCTTAGACTTCATCTCCTTCTCAACCATATAGTAACCGTTCACACCGTCGCCATCGGGGTCACCGTAAGCCTGGTATGAAACTGTAGCTGTAGCAGTCCACTCACCAGCCAACTCCTCGAAGAGCTCTGACTCAACGGGCTCAGCAGCGGGGATTGATGCAGACTTAGCGTCAGCAACTGCAGAAGGATTCTCGCCCTCGAATGTGCTGGGACGACCCTCTGTGTTCCAACCCATTACAGCCAAGCGTGAAGTAGAGTTCTCGCGAGCGTCGAACCATACATCGTAACCCTCAGCAGAGTTAACGGCAGCAATCTCCTCCTCGCTGAAGCCAGCGTAACCGCGGTTCCAACCAACGATCTCCTCGTATGTAGAGTACTCGAGCTCCATGTTGAACTCGCGAACATAGTTCATTGCGTAAGCGATCTCAGCAACGGGAGCTACATCGTAGTTAGTACACTTAACATTGAAACCAACCTTGTAAGCTGAAGTTGCGGGAAGACCAGTAACTGTAATCTCAGATGCCTCCAAAGTGTAGTCGGGCAAATCGAATGTGAAGTGCTGGTAGTTCTGCTTCATAGGATCGGGCTCCAAGTAGTCGGGATCCTCAGCGCTGGGCTTACCAGCCATTGAGTTAGTGATGATATGGTATGTAGAACCAGGAACCAACTCCCAGAAGTACTCTGACATAGGAATCTGGATTGTACCCTCATAGTACTCAACGATCTCGTTAGTGTACCAAGTGCTGAATACACCAGTGTACTGTGCGTAGTATGAAGTAGAGAACCACTGCATTAAGCTCTCGTCACCGCCGAGGAACTGATCAACGATCTGTGTATAAGTAGCGTGATCCATTACACCCATGCAGAAGCAAGTAGACTCGGGATCGGGAGTGATAGAGATCATACCACCGTTGGGAGCCAAGTCCTCAGTAGCAACCTCTACACCGTGCTCGTACTCTGCAGGAGGCAAAGTAGTGAGCTGTATCTTCTTGTGGTAAGCACCCTCATTCCAGAACTGCTCCTCATCAACGGGCTCAGCGTCGTCGCTCCAGTATGACTCGTAAACGGCGTTGTAGTAACCATCCTCATCGAAAGGCATCTGGTACCAGCCTTCGCCCCAGCCCCAGTCGCTCTCGCCCCAGCCGAACTCTGAGATCAAGAATACCAAAGGCTCACCGGGAGCGATGAAATCCCAGTAGTAAACATACTCACCTGACCACTCATCCAATACATAGTCACCGTTCTCGTCCTTGATGTAACGGTTGTTCTCCTCAATAACGAAAGTAGTATCGTTCTTGATGATTGCCAAAGGATAAGCCTCGTCGTTAAGCATAACTGTACGAGCGTCGCTCTGACCGTTCTGCTTGTTAGAGTTGTACATAACGAGGTTAGCAACACCCCACTTCAAAACATTGCCACGCTCTGTAACATCAGCGGGGAACTTGAGGTGCAAGTCGAAACCGTCCTGCTTAACCTTAACTACTGTGAGCTCGTCAGAGTAGTCGGGTGTAGAGAACTTAACAGTGATAACCTCACCGTAGTACTCAGTAGCCTCTGCCTTTGTAGCGTTCTCTGTAGCGGGAACCTTGGCAGCGATGCAGAGCTGGTAGTCAGTCAAGCGAGCAAGGTCAGTGAGCTCGATAGTAGACTCAGCGCCCTCGGGTACTACTACAGTACCTGTCTTGAAGATAACAGCCTCGCTGGGAACAGTCTGCGCAGCAGTCTGAAGTACCCAAGCGTACTCTACGATTGATGTTGTTGCGATCTTTACAGATGCAGAATTCCAAGATGTAGCAGCGTTTGCCAACTCACCATTCTCGCTAATGCCAGGGATGGTAAGCTCGGGAACGATAACTTCAGGCTCCTCACCAGGAGTAGTATCATCCTTCGAACACGCTACAAGGCTACCCAACACTACGCAAATCATAGTGCTGTAAGCCAGCAAGTTGCGGAAAAATTTGTTCATAATAATTAATTTTTTGTTAGAAATATTAGTCTGTTTTCAAATGCTAAAGTAATAAAAAAAAATAACAAATACGCAAATTGAGAAAAAAATGTTTCAATATGGGAAGTCTTATAGGGTTACCCGATGTGCCAATTCCCGTTGCATAATAAGGTATTTTTATAGATTATTTTTAATAAAAAATTGTTTTTCGGATGGTGGCGGGTTGTTTTGTCGTTGCGAGGGGCGGTGCGGCGGGGTAGTTCGCTTGAGAAATGGGGTGATTGGCATAGTTTATGGAATTAGTGGCGGATATACATTTTTTCTTCATTAAATCATTAGACTATGAATCAGAAAACAAAGACTCAGCAAAGTGGTGCTACGGCCGTATTCGGCTCGGCAGAGATGAAACAGTCGGCTCCCGCCGAAACATTGCCCTTGGGAATGACTCCGCCCGAGATAGCATATCAGATTGTCAAGGACGAGACCTTCCCGCAGACGCAGCCGCGACTCAACCTGGCAACATTCGTTACTACATATATGGATGACTACGCCACGCGACTGATGAACGAGGCGGTGGGCATCAACTACATCGACGAGACGGAGTATCCGCGCGTGGCCGTGATGTGCGGGCGCTGTATTAATATGGTGGCCAACCTCTGGCACTCGCCCGAAAAGAGTGAGTGGAAGACGGGCGCTGTCGGCATCGGCTCATCGGAGGCCTGTATGCTGGGTGGCGTGGCGGCGTGGTTGCGCTGGCGCGATAGGCGTAAGGCCGAGGGTAAGCCCTTCGACAAACCCAACCTGGTGATGAGTACCGCCTATCAGGTGGTGTGGGAGAAGTTCTGCCAGCTCTGGCAGATTGAGATGCGTACGGTGCCCATCACGCATAAGAACCCCACGCTCGATATCGACGCGGCCATCAAGATGTGTGACGAGAACACCATCTGCATCGTTCCCATCGCGGGTGTGACCTGGACGGGTATGAACGACGATATCGAGGGCTTGAACTCTGCGCTCGAGGCGTATAATAAAAAGACGGGCTACGACATCCCCATCCATGTCGATGCCGCCTCGGGTGGTTTCATCCTGCCCTTCCTCAAGCCCGATAAGAAGTGGGACTTCCGCCTCAAGTGCGTAAAGTCAATCTCCACTTCGGGGCACAAGTACGGTCTGGTCTATCCTGGCCTCGGCTGGGTGGTATGGCGCGACAAGGAGTATCTGCCCAAGGAGATGTCGTTCGGTGTGAATTACTTGGGTGCCAACATCACGCAGGTGGGTCTGAACTTCTCACGCCCCGCAGCGCAGATTTTGGGTCAGTACTATAACTTCATCCGCCTCGGCTATGAGGGCTACAAGCAGATTCACGAGAACTCGATGGCCATAGCGCAGTACTGCCACGACGCCATCGGTCAGATGCACTGCTTCTGCAACTACAGCAAGGAGTTGGAGAACCCGCTCTTCATCTGGTCACTCGATTCGGAGTACGACAAAACGGCCAAGTGGACGCTCTTCGACCTGCAGGATAAGCTGATGCAGAGTGGCTGGATGGTGCCCGCCTATACGATGCCGAAGAATATCGAAGATATGGTGGTGATGCGTATCGTGGTGCGTCAGGGTATGTCGCGCGATATGGCCGATATGTTGATGGGCGACATCATCAACGCTGTGGCCGAACTCGAGAAACTGGAGTATCCTACGCCCTCGCGCATCGCCTGCCAGAAGCAACAGCAGCAGAAGGGTAAAGTCTATACGCATTAGTCCCCTCTGCAAGGTTTACGGGATAGAAAAATGTGTTTAACCTAAAATCAATGTTCTATGGCAGAGAGTAAGAGTAGTATTACAAAATCTACGGGATTCAAGTTGAGCGTGATGACGCTTGCCATTATGAATGTGACGGCGGTGGTGAGCCTTCGAGGCTTGCCCTCCGAGGCGGTCTATGGCCTATCGTCGGCCTTCTACTATCTGTTTGCGGCCATCGTCTTCTTGATTCCTACGGCTATGGTCGCGGCCGAGCTGGCTGCGATGTTTGCCGACAAGCAGGGCGGAGTCTTCCGCTGGGTGGGTGAGGCCTATGGCCCGCGCATCGGTTTCCTGGCGATATGGTTGCAGTGGATTGAGTCCACGATATGGTACCCCACGGTGCTGACATTCGGTGCCGTGTCGATAGCCTTCATCGGTATGAACGACGCCCACGATGCGGCGCTGGCCTCCAACAAGCTCTTCACCATCGTTGTGGTGCTGGCTATCTATTGGGTGGCGACGCTGATTGCGTTGCGCGGTCTTAATTGGGTAGGCAAAATCAGTAAGTGGGGCGGTATGATTGGTACGATTATCCCTGCGGGTCTGCTCATCGTGTTGGGCCTCATATACATAGGCACGGGCGGACACAACAATATGGATATGTCGCAGGGCTTCTTCCCCGACCTGACGAAGTTGGATAACCTGGTGCTGGCCAGCAGTATCTTCCTCTTCTATGCGGGTATGGAGATGATGGGTGTGCATGTGATGGAGGTGAACAACCCCTCGCGCAACTACCCCAAAGCCATCATCATCGGCTCTATCGTTACGGTGCTGATTTTCATTTTGGGCACATTCTCGCTGGGCTTTATCATCCCCGCAAAGGATATCAGCCTCACGCAGTCGCTGCTCATTGGCTTCGATAACTATTTCCGCCACTTCCACCTCTCGTGGGCGGGCCCGATTATCGCTATCGCGCTGATGTTCGGTGTGTTGGCGGGTGTGCTGACTTGGGTGGCGGGCCCCTCGAAGGGTATCTTTATGGTGGGTCGCGCAGGCTACCTGCCGCCCTTCTTCCAGCGCACCAACAAGCAGGGCGTACAGCGTAATATTCTGCTCATTCAGGGCGCTATCGTGACGCTGTTGTCGCTGCTGTTTGTGGTGATGCCGTCGGTGCAGTCGTTCTATCAGATATTGTCGCAGTTGACCGTGTTGCTCTACCTCATAATGTATATGCTGATGTTCGCTGCGGGCATTACGCTGCGCTACAAGATGAAATCTACGCCTCGCCCATTCCGCCTCGGCAAGGGCAACGGATTGATGTGGCTGCTGGGCGTGGTGGGCTTCCTCGGCTCGTTGCTGGCCTTTGTGCTGAGCTTCGTGCCGCCGGGTCAGATTGCTACGGGCAACAACAAGGTGTGGTACTCGGTGCTGATTATAGGTTGTGTGGTGATGGTTGTCATCCCCTTTATAATCTACGCCAACCGCAAACCCTCGTGGCGCAACCCGCAGGCTGAGTTCGCCCCGTTCCATTGGGAAGAAAAGAAGTAAAAACCAAAAGGGCCGACCGAAAAAAAAGGTGGCCCTTTTTTTATTCAAAATTCAAAAGCACAAAAAAACTCCCTCGCCCGAAAGCGAGAGAGTCGTTAGCTTATGCAGAAAAAATGTTATTCTTCGACTGCAGGTGTAGCCTTTTCCCAGAATTTACCATCATCCTTTTTGCGAATATACATCGTTTTAGAATACAAGTATTCACCATTAATAGGATGATTTTCTGATGAAAGTAATGGATAATTCTCTATTAATAATTTATTTTCATCATATGCAATTATCTTCCATTCAAAAACTTCTTTACCATTAAAAGAAAACTTGATATTGTTATCACTAATAATCTTTGCGTCGTAATTATTATATATCCAGCCATCTCCGCCCATACCCACATAATATACTGTATTATCCACAAAACGCATAGTGGTAGAACCTCCTACTATTAATTCTCCTTCTGGTTGGAATATATCCTCTATTACTTCCCCTTCTTTAAGGAAAAAGTAACTTTCTGCATTTTGATACCAATATTCATTTTCTTGCAAAGAATTTAGAACTTCACTTGCAGACTTATCGGTTCTGGTCATGTCTGCGATAATCTTATCCCAGCCCGTCAGTTGCTCATTCTCTTCCTCTTTGTTGCAAGCTATCATTACCAATGATAAAGCAAGCAGGGTAAACAATTTTTTCATAAGCCAATAGTTTTTAGAAGTTTAGTATGTGGATTCTTGAGCGCAAGTTAATAAGATTTTTTTTTTAGAAACAAATCTTTGGTTAAAATTTTATTAATAAAAATTACATCTGCGGTTGGGTGTTATCGCCTTGTTTTCAGGCGGAAAGGGGTGTGAAACCTCGGTTTTGCTATCGGATGGAGCGCGTGGGGCGGGCGAAAGATGCGAAAGATGCGAGAAAATGGGCCAAATGTGCGCTAAATTTTTTTTATCCCATAAATAAGTGGTATCTTTGCCGATTATGAAGATAAATAATTTCACACTTTTTCTCGGCCTTATGCTGGCGCTGTTCATCTGCCCGACGCTCTCGTCACAAGAGAGGGCAACGGTCAAGGTCAGCGGTAAGATTATCTCGGCCGACGACAAACAGCCTTTGATAGGTGTATCGGTTATTGCAGGGCCCACACAGGGCGTTTCGTCGGGTATCGACGGCGACTATGCCATTGAAGTGGCGGGCGGCGCACTCCTCAAGTTCGAGTACTTGGGCTACAAGAGCATCGAGTGGCAGGTGCCAGCCAATGCCAAGAGCGTTGTCCACAATGTCGAGATGACGACCGACAGCGAGTCTATCGACGATGTGGTCATCATCGCCTATGGTGCGCGTAAGAAGGGTACCGTAGCGGGCTCGGTGGCAACGGTCAAGACCGAAAAGATTGAGTCCACGCCGACGGCAGCCTTCGACCAGGCGTTGCAGGGTCAGGTGGCGGGTCTTACCGTACTTTCCAATACGGGTGAGCCCTCGGCATCGGCCGTGATGACCATTCGTGGTACTAACTCTATCAATTCGGGCACAGCTCCGCTCTACATCCTCGACGGAGTGCCCATCTCGAGCAGCGATTTCAACACCATCAACCCCGCCGACATCGAGTCGTTGTCGGTGCTGAAGGATGCGTCATCTACCTCAATCTACGGTGCGCGTGCTGCCAATGGTGTGATTGTCATCACCACCAAGCGTGGCCGTATGGCCGACCGCCCTCGCATCGAGTACCGTATGCAGATGGGTTTCTCGCAGGTGGCAAGCGGCAAGTGGGACTTGATGAACACCGAGCAACGCATAGCCTACGAGAAGGAGATTGGTATGACCGAGGGTCAGAACTACAAAGTCCTCTCGCAGACCAACATCAACTGGATGGAGGAGGTGTTCAACTCTTCGGCCCTGCTGCAGAGCCACGAGGTGGCAATCTCGGGTGCTGACGAGAAGAGCAACTACTACCTCTCGGGCGGATACTACAGCCAGGATGGTACGGCCGTAGGCTCGATGTTCGAGCGTTACTCGCTGCGTGCCAACTTCGACCGCAAGGCCGCCGATTGGCTGAAGGTGGGTAGCAACACGATGCTCAACTTCCAGAACATCCAGCAGGCTGACGAAGGCTCCTACACATTGGTGACGCCCATCTCGGCTGCGCGATTTATGATGCCTTATTGGGATCCCCACCGCGCCGACGGCTCATTGGCCTCAATCAACGACGGCTCGTGGAAGGGTAACGGTCAGAACCCCCTCGAGTGGCTGGCCAACAACCCCGTGACATACAAGAAATACAAGCTCATCACCACCGCCTACGCCGAGGCTACCCCCATCGAGGGACTCTCGTTGCGCTCGCAGGTGGGTGTGGACTACTCGCATACTACAGGTTTTGGCGTGTCGTACCCGAGCTATGCCCCCAATCAGGGTCAGGGTGCGGCATCGCGCTCTACAACCGATGGACATACGCTGACCATCACCAACACGGCCAACTACCGTTTCAATGTGGCCGACGACCACTCGTTCAATGTGATGGTGGGTCACGAGGGTGTGGACTACCACTATGAGGCTTTCAGCCTGATGACCCGAGGTCAGAACAACGACCGCTTGACCAACATCTCTACAGGTACGCGCGCCACATCGTGGAGCGACACGACCGATTCGGACTATGGCTTCCTCTCATTCTTCTCGCGTGGCGAGTATAACTTCAGCAACCGCTATTTCGTTGAGGCGGCAGTGCGTGCCGACGGCTCATCGCGCTTCGGCTCGTCGCGTCGCTGGGCGGCATTCTGGTCGCTGGGCTTTATGTGGGATTTGCGTAACGAGGAGTTTATGCGCTCGGCCGCATCGTGGCTCACCACGGCGCAGGTATCGCTCTCGACAGGTACTTCGGGTAACTCGTCAATCCCCAACTACGAGCATCTGGCTCTGGTTGGTGGCGGCCTGGACTATGTGGGTAGTGCGGGTGTGGCACTGATGCAGCCCGGTAACGAGAATCTGGGTTGGGAGAAGCCCTGGACCAGCAACTTCGCCATCCACGCAGGCTTCTGGAATCGCCTCACGGCCGATGTCGAACTCTACTACAAGCGCACATCCGATATGCTTATGGAGGTGCCCGCGCCATACTCTACGACGGGCTACGGCTACTATTGGGACAATGTGGGCGTGATGGTCAATGCGGGTGCTGAGGTGAACCTGCAGGCTACGCTGATTGCCACCAAGGATTTCAACTGGACGGTGAATAACAACATATCGTACAACCACAACGAGATTGTCGAACTCTACAACGGCGTCAAAGAGTATGAGCGCTCGAACACCAATACCAAGTTGGTGGTGGGCCACGCCTTGGGTGAGTTCTACATCAACCGCTACGCAGGTGTAAACCCCGCCAATGGTGATGCTTTGTGGTATGACAAGAATGGCGAACTGACCACCGAGTTGCGTGATGAGGACAAGGTACTCATCGGCAAGAGCTACCACGCCCCCTGGCAGGGTGGTTTCGGTACGGCGTTGAGCTGGAAGGGACTCGCCTTGAGCGCGCAGTTCAGCTGGGTGGCCGACAGATGGATGATTAACAACGACCGCTACTTCGATGAGTCGAATGGTCGCTTCGCATCGTACAACCAGTCGGCGCGTCTGCTTTCACGCTGGAAGCAGCCGGGTGATGTCACCGACATTCCCCGCCACGGCGAGTACACCGAGTTCGATAGCCGCCTGCTGGAGGATGCTTCGTTCCTCAGATTGAAGAATGTGATGCTGAGCTACTCACTGCCGCAGACTCTGCTCAAGAAGAGCCGCGTCTTCAGCGGTGTGCGCATCTATGCACAGGCGCAGAACCTGCTGACATTCACCAAATTTTCGGGTCTCGACCCCGAGGGTACCTCTAACATCTACGCGGCACAATATCCTATGTCGCGTCAGTTCACATTCGGTTTGGACCTAACCTTTTAATGCGCTATGAGAAAGATTTTTTACAACATAAAGCTGATGTTGGCTGTGGTGGCCACATCACTTACGCTGGTAGCCTGTCTTGACAAGGAGCCCTCGTCGGCCATCCCCGAGAAGGATGCGATGAAGTCGTTTGAGGATGCCGAGCAGACTGTTACGGGTATCTACGCCATATTGAAGAGTAGTTCGCTCTTCAGCGGTTACCTGACGCTGTTGCCCGATATTCAGGCTGACCTTGTATATGCCGTCGATGGCAACACCAACACTTACGGCAACTTCTGGCAGTGGGATATTCGCCCCACAAGTGCCGAGATCGAGTCGGTATATGCGTCGCTCTATAGCGTAATTATGAACTGCAACTTCTACCTCGAGCGCATCGACGATGTTATGGCTGTGCAGGTGGATGACGAGCGCATCGATGCGCTGGAGCAATATACGGGTGAGGTCTATACCATCCGCGCTTTGGCCTACTCGGAGCTGTTGAAGAACTACTGCGAGGCTTACGACCCCGCAACGGCTCGCGAGCAGTTGGGTGTGGTACTGCGCAAGAAGTACTCTGAGAAGGAGCCCGCCCGCCGTGCTTCGCTCTACGACTCTTACGCCTTTGTGGTTGAGGATTTGAAGGCGGCCGAGGAGTTGCTCGATGAGGATAACGATATGTATAGCTCGGCATTTATTACGCAGGGCGTAGCCTATGCGCTCCACGCTCGTGTGGCGCTGAATATGCAGGATTGGGATGCTGCCATCGACTACTCGACACGAGTAATCAACAACACTTCGGCCTATGCGCTCTCGTCGGCCAACTCTTACTACACTTCGTCGATGACCTACTTCGACTATATGTGGCAGTACGACCTGGCAACCGAGATTCTCTGGCGTATCGGTTTCACCACCACATCCTATGGTGGCGCGTTGGGTCAGCACTTCCTGAACTTCAACAATGACTATATGTACTACTATCCCGACTATGTGCCTGCGCAGTGGGTGCTCGACCTCTATGCAGCGAGCGATATGCGTTACAACGCCTACTTCGCAACATTTGCTACGGGATATGACCACAACCTGACTTGGCCTCTGCTGGTGAAGTATTACGGTAATCAGGACTTTATCTCTAATGCGCTGATTTACCACACCTCTATGCCCAAGCCATTCCGTCTGGCCGAGCAGTATCTGATTCGTGCTGAGGCCTACTGCCGTCACTCGTCGCCCAACTACGCTTTGGCGTCGAATGACCTCTCGACACTGCGTGCGAGCCGCTTCTCTTCGGGAGGCTCTATCTCGGTGTCGAAGGATAACTTTATCCAGACAATCTCTGACGAGCGCGTGCGTGAGCTCTATATGGAGGGCTTCCGCCTGAACGACCTGAAGCGTTGGGGCAATCTCTACAATAACGGCGAGGGCTTCAAGCGCACACCCCAGAGCAATTCGCTTGAGGAGGGTAGTTCGCTCCACATCAAGGCCGACAACCCTCTGTTCGTGTGGCCCATCCCTCAGCACGAGATTGAGGCTCCTGGCTCGGAGGTGCAACCCAACAAGAGTAACAAGTAGTGAAGATGAATATGAAGAAGATATATACACTTTTGGCTATGTCGGCTGCGCTGCTGATGAGCGTGGCGTGCGACGAGGAGTATATCACCTACTCCGATGCCGAGTATGTGATGTTTGCCGACGAGCAGTCAATCAATATGGTCACAGCCGACCAGGACTACTTTACTATCCCCGTGGCTTCGACCGTGGCGTGTGATTACGACCGCACATTCGGTATCGAGATTGTGGACGAGGGCAGCAATGCCATCGAGGGTAAGCACTACCGTCTGGCGAGCAACAGCATCACTATCCCCGCGGGTGAGCTGGCCACCGAGGTTAAGGTGCAGGGTCTGTACGACAACATCGAGCCTACTGACTCGCTCGGCTTTGTGTTGCGTCTGGTTATGCCCGAGCAGCTGAAATGGAATCTCTACGAGAATAGCGACCGCACCGAGGTGGTGATGTATAAGAGTTGTCCCTTCGAGCGCGAGAACTTCACTGGCTGGTGCATCCTAACATCGCTCCTGTTGCGTGACTATCCTGGCGACAATGAGTCGTACCAGCGACTGATTTTCACCGAGGCGCACCCGACCGAGAAGAACACCGTAATTCTGCGCAGCTGCTTCTACGATGGCTACGATGTCACCATTACATTCCATCCCGAGGATGCGGCCAATCCGCTTGTGACGATGGATAAAGACCAGGTGATAAGCGACGAGGCGTCGGTATTTGGTCAGATTCTGGGTGATAACCACATCCTGACAACTCACAGCTTCTACTACCCCTCGTACTTCAATTCGTGCCAGCGTTTTGTGGAGTTGTGGAATCAGGTCTATGTCGAGAATCTGGGTCAGACCATCGGCACCGTGGGTCACTACTACAATATCTTGGAGTGGATTAGCGACGAGGAGGCCGAGCGTCTGCGTGCCGAGGGTATGTAGCCGATTTCCCGCAAGGCGTGAACAAAAAAACGCAAAGGTATAAAACAAACGAAAGCAAAGAATCAACGAAAAATTAATAAAACCTAAAATTATTAGCACTAAAACAACAAGATTATGAAAAAGTGTTTTTCCATTATTCTGAGTAGTATCCTGTTGGGAGTGGCCCTGATTGCAACATCTTGCTCGAAGGACGACACAGCGGCCGTGGCGCCGTCATTCCCTAAGAAGGTTACAAAGAGCGTTGTTGCAGGCGAGGTGGTTGAGCTCTCATTCGAGGCCAACTACGCGTGGACAGCAACAATCTCACAGAACACATACAGCTACTTCCAGCTGTTGAACGGTACAACCACAACCAACACCCTCTCGGGTGGTGTGGGTAAGCAGACCATCAAGGTGAATGTAGCTTCGGCTACCATCTTCGATAAGGCTCCCGTAGCCGAGGTTACGCTGACGATGAATGGCGAGTCGGCCGTTATCGCACAGCTCACTTATCCCACAACAAAGCGCGAGTTTGCGGTTTATGCTCCCGTATTGAACGAGTATGGCGCATTCTCGGCTGAGTATGCAGAGAACGCTCTGGCCACTGGCGAGAGCCTGCTGATGCTCTATGGCACACCCGAGCTCGGTGACGAGATGGAGGCTACATTCTACACCCCCGCAAAGGTCGTAGCCAACTACGCCTACACATTGGTGGGACCCGAGTGGTTGCAGGCCGTTGAATCAGGTGAGGCTGGCGAGACAGAGTTCGTCTTCAAGGCCGACAACACCAAGATTCCCGCTTCGACAGAGGTGGCAAAGGTGGATGTTATGGTAGCTGACACAGATGATGTGGTTGCCAGCTTTGACATCAAGATTCAGGGCGTAAACGACTACCTTCAGCTCACAGGTTTTGCCGAGCAGGCTGCCTACACCAGCGATGGTAAGGCTGCGAGCGCCGTTAGCGGCGTTGTGACTGCTGGCCAGGAGGTAGTAGTGAAGGTATGCGACGAGAATGGCGCCGAGGTGTCGTGGATTGATGTTGTTCTCTCGGAGTGGGATGCCGAGGGTGCCGCTATCCAGGACCGTATGGTTAGCGCAGCGAATGTTGAGGAGAATACCTCTGCTTCATCTCGCAAGGCTTACATCTTCCTCTTTGCCAAGAACGATGCTGCAGCCAATGAGAAGTTGGTTGCTGACGGCGTTGTTGCCGAGGAGTATGCCGCTAACCTGGCTACCATAGCCGTGCAGTACACTACACCCGCTACAATCGCTGTAAACGGTGAGATCGACGACACTTGCGCTTCGTTTGCCGAGGCCAGCCCTGCCATCGACTATTGGTTTACCGAGGGCGATCTGCAGAACCTCTACATCGGCAGCAAGTACGACATTATGTACTTTGGCCCTGATGCAAAGTGGGGCTCTGATAACTCATTCGTGACATCACGCCCGATTGCACAGTTCAAGGTTTACTCTTACACAGTTGAGGGTAGCTTCGTCGAGCTGACCGATGGCTCGTGGATTGAGTGCGACAACTTCTTCTCAGACGAAAAATCTTCACGCTTCAAGATTGAGACCAACATCAAGGCTGCAACTGCCGAGGGTTCGCTCAATGTATCGACTGGCGATTATGAGGCTGTTATCTTGGTTGAGTACACCGACGGTTCATACTCTGGTATCTACTTCCACTACAACGAGGCTGCTACAGCTTCAAGCGACGAGGGCGTAGCCTTCGTTGAGCCCGAGTTGGCCGAGGCCGTGCAGGCATCGTTGAAGGAGCTTAAGTCTGGCGACGAGCTCTACGAGACATACTTCGCTGAGTATAGCGCATCGGCTATGCCCGCCAAGTTCTATCACTTGACATACCAGCATCCTCTGGACGAGAGCACTTGCCAGTACGCTGCACTCACTGGTTTGAGTGGCCTAACACCTGTAACCGTAGCAGAGTGGCTCACCTACAACGAGGAGATGGGCGCTATCATAATGGATAAGGCTGGTGCCGACAGCGCAGAGCCTGGTGCTGTGGTATTTAAGGATGGCAATATGATTAACAAGGTGGTTATCCTCTGCACATTGATGTCGAAGGAGTAACACCTGATTTTAAGCAAACAATATCTGTCGCCCCGCCTTCAGACGGGGGTGGGGTGGCAGTTTTTTCTAACCCAAAAGATTATGCCCGACCCGAATGTGGGGGCGGGATTACACTGTCTAAAAGACAGGATGTTTTAGAGTGGTTTTTAAGATGAGATTTTACCGAGAAATAGTGTTCGTAGTGCTGGCTCTGTGTGCAGCCTTTATGGTTGGCTGTTCTGACGAGAGAGTCGATAACCGTGAGCATAACTACGGATATGCGCAGTTCAAGTTGTATAAGAAGGTTTCGTATGGAGAGAGTGATAGCCCCGCCGCCCAGACGCGTGCAGTGAAGGATGAACTCGACTACCTGGCCGATGCCCACAAGATAAAGGTGACGCTGGTCTATGATGGCATCACCATTTCGCAGACGCTTACGCTTTCGACCATAGATGCCTCTATGGCCGAGTTTGGTATGCGTAGTGACAAGATAAAGTTGCTGGTGGGCCACTATAACCTCATCTCATTCTCGCTCTACAACTCTCTCGACGAACTAATCTACAACGGTACACCCGATACGCAGAGCGAATTTACCGTAGAGGAGGGTGGTCTTACATCACACGATGTGACTGTCAATGTTGAGCCGCGAGGAAGCGTCAGATTTACATTCAAGAAGGATATCCAGCAGGCTGAGGCAAGCCGTGCCGCCGTGCGTGAGTACACCTTCGACGAGGTGGCCTATGTGAATGTAAATGTGGTGCAGCGACTCGCTTCGGGCGCAATGGCCAACCCTGTGAAGATTGAGGGTCTGCCCGTTAAGTTCTCGGTGCATTTCGATGAGGATGACGATGTGAGCGACAAGGAGGGTTATCAGACTTCGTCGCTGGCGTGTGATTCGCTCATCTCGTTGCCCGCAGGTCGTTATGTTGTGACAGCTTATGAAACTCTTGACGAGAGCAAGTCACTGCTCGAGAGCCGCAACAACCTCTCGGCGTGTCAGTTTGAGGTGGCCGACAACCAGACCAGCGAGGTGGATATGTTCCTTAAGTTAGACCTCAGCGCCGAGTATGTGCGCGACTACTACGCTCTGTATGAGATATGGAAGGCGCTCGACGGCGAGAATTGGTACTACGATGGTGGCGAGCATAGCCGTGGTGTGAATTGGGATTTTAATAAAGATATGGATTTGTGGGGCGACCAGCCGGGTGTCTATCTCCACTCGAATGGCCGTGTAGCCCGCATCGACATCAGCGGCTTTGGCTTCCGTGGCGATATGCCTGCGGCGTTGGGTCAGCTCACCGAGCTTATCGAGTTGTACCTCGGTACGCACAACGACTCGGCTACGGTCAATTACGACCCCTCGCTCTCGCTCGATAAGAGTCTTGCCGAGCGTAACCGCAACAGAATGGATAACCATCGCCAATACCTCGGTATGATACATACGCCCGTACAGGTGTCGGAGCCTGTGGCGCGTGCATTGGCCGAGCGTGGCATCTCGATACCCGCTACGAAGCTCTATGAGACGATGGGTGAGAAGGAGATTTTCGATATGGCTACGGGCGAGCAGCGTCAGCGTCACCTCTTCGATACCAACCACGGTACGCTGTGCAACGGTCTGCGCTCACTCCCGCGCGAGATTGCCAACCTGAAGAAGTTGGAGTATCTCTACATCGCCAACAGCGAGATTGAGTCTATCCCCGACGAGGTGGCAGAGCTCAGTTCGCTCACCGATTTGGAGATTTACAACTGCCCCCGCCTCGAGCGATTCCCCGTTGCCATTGGTAATATGGAGGAGCTTATCTCGCTCAACCTCTCGAACAACTACCAGTGGTCGGCCGAGGAGATTTATGCTGGTCTCGACGCTCTGGCTACGGGCCCATCGGCTGGCAAGATTCAGATTCTCTACGCCCGCCAGAACAACCTCGAGGAGTTGCCCGCATCGTTCCGTAATATGGAGAAGCTGGGTCTTTTGGACTTGGCGTTCAATAAGATATCTAAACTACACCCTCTGGGTCGCAAGGTGTCGCTCGTGCAGCTCTACCTCGACCATAACAAGATTGAGTCGTTGCCCGTCGATGATGAGGGTTACTTCTGTGGCTGCGACGATGTCGAGAACTTCTCGGTGTCGTACAACCTCCTGAAGAAGATTCCCAACATCTTCTCGGCAAACAGCAACTACAGAATGAAGTCGGTGGACTTCTCGGCCAACGATATTACAGGCTGTGAGGGCGAGGAGAATGGTACATACAAGGGTATCAATGTCGAGACCTTCACCCTTACGCTCAACCCCAATATGAAGCGCTACCCCGAGGCTCTGGCCAAGACCAACTCGTCGGTGGCATATATCATCCTGCGTGCGTGTGGCCTCGAGACCATCCCCGAGGGTTCGTTCACCTATCGAAACTCTGTAGATTTGCAGTCGCTCGATTTGTCATACAACAAACTCACCACGCTGCCCCGCGATATGCACGCGGCCAACTTGCCTTATCTCTATGGTGTCGAGCTCTCGTTCAATTCGTTCAGCTCGTTCCCCTACCAGCCGCTGGATAGCTCAGGCCTTACGGTGCTGGCGGTGCGTAGCCAGCGCGATGCCAATGGCGCACGATGCCTCAAGGAGTGGCCTACGGGCATTGGCAACCATCGTGGTATGCGTGGCCTCTACCTCGGCTCGAACGACCTGCGTAAGATTGACGACACGATCTCTACGCTGATTTATGTACTCGACATCAGCGACAACCCCAACATCATATTCGACGCTTCGGATATATGCTACGCTTGGCAGGTGGGTGCCTATATGCTCATCTACGATAAGACACAGAATATTTTGAACTGCGACGCAATGTTGGACTAACAGACCTTTGATATGAAGATTATAGAGAGATATTTGCTTTTGATGTTTAGCCTCTTGGCTATCAGCTCCTGCGCCGACGACGATGCGGATGCTGGGGTGATGTTGGACGCCGACAAGATAGAGATTTCGGCTGTCGGTGGTGTGAAACAGCTCAAGGTCGATATTGCCGACAGCTGGATTGCCTCGACCGACGATGCGTGGATTACCGTTTCGCCCGCCAATGGTGCTGGCGCTGTGATGTGCGAGTTCAAGATTGACTCGGCGCTGACCGTCGAGCCTCGCTCTGGCGTGGTGCGTATCCAGAATCTGCGTACGATGAAATCTTACGATGTGAGCGTTGAGCAGGAGGGATTCCCTTATACCATCGAGCTGTATGACAACTCGTTTGATGTGGAGAGTTATCTGGCGGCAGACAAGCGCTACTTCGATGTGGCGGTTCGTGCCAATGTGGAGTTCGATGTGAATATTCCCGAGGATGTGGAGTGGCTCAAGTGCGACGATTATAAGTTGGTACTCAACCGCGGTATGCGTCCCCGTCAGACCAAGCTCCGTTTCCATTGGGATATCAACACTATGGCTGCCGAGCGCCTTGCCGAGATTACATTCTCACCCCGAAAGGGTGTCGAGGCGTCGCGTAGCGATGTGCTGAGCATCAAGCAGGAGGCTGCCGAGCCAATCATTCCCGATACACGCTCGGGCGACTCTATCGCCTTGCTGGCCATTGCCCGTAACCTGGATGTTATGGCACAGTGGGATGCTTCGCAGCCGATGACTATGTGGAACAATGTGGTGCTGTGGGACGAGTCTATGGAGGGCTGTACCGAGCAGAATGTAGGTCGCGTGAAGTCGGCGCAGTTTATGCTCTTCAGCACTAATGAGGAGTTGCCTTTCGAGGTGCGCTACTTGACGGCTGCCGAGGAGTTGTACTTCTTCGGTAATGCCAACACCTTTCTCAAGAATCTTGAGCTTGGCGAGGATATATGCGAGCTGACACAGTTGCGCCGTCTGACTGTCGGCGGTTACGGTCTGGTGTCGCTGCCCGAGAGTCTGAAGAATCTGAAGAATCTGGAGTATCTGAATGTCTGCGCCAATAACTTCCAGCGTGTGCCCGATGTGCTCACAAAGCGCAACTTCCCCGTGCTGCGCTCGCTTGTGATGAATGCCAATCAGCGCAGTTCGGTCTATGACCTTAGCAACACCGTGAAGACAAGTTTGGGCGGTTTCATCGACGAGGAGAAGTTCCCCGTGGACCTTATCAAGTGGGATCTCGACACTCTGGTGTTGTCGGTGAACTACCTGCAGGGTAAGTTGCCCGACTTCGAGGACGACGACACGGTGCCCGTCTATACACAGCAGGATATCGAGCGTGCCGACACACTGCCGCAGTTCCTGGTGGATAACCGCATCAAGAAGGTTATGCCCAACACCAAGCGCTTCGCCATCAACTTCAACCGTCTGTCGGGTGAGTTGCCCAAGTGGTTGCTCTATCACCCCGCACTCGACTGGTGGTTGCCCTATAGCCTTGTCTTCTCGCAGGAGGGACGCGCACAGGATGGTACGCAGGCAGGTTTCGATAACGAGCCGAGCAGTTTGAAGTACTACTACGAGATATACACAAGCAAGGAGCCGTGGGCCATCCCCTCGGTTGAGGAGTAGCATAGCACAAAAATGAAGAAGACGATGATAAGAGAGTTTAAGATATATCTTATGTTGCTGGTTGCCGCCACGCTGATGGTCGGCTGCCAGAAGAGTGAGCCTATAGAGGCAGAGACCGATATCGAGCAGCCCTTCGCCAAGAGCGAGTTGCTGGTTAAGTTCACTCCCGAGGTGGCTGATATGATTGAGCAGATGCACCTCACACGCGGCGCCGATGCTACGCGCAGTGGCGAGGCTACGGTGGATGAGATCCTCGAGGTGGTGGGCGCTTGCCAGCTGGAGCGTGTATTCCCCATCGACAGCCGTCGTGAGGAGATAACCCGCCAGTCGGGTCTTAACCAGTGGTATGTGGTGCGCTTTGGCGGTGAGGAGGATGCCGAGCAGGTGGCTCGTCGCTTCCTTTCGCTCGGAGAGGTGCAGAAGGTGGATTTCAACCGCACCATCAAGCGTGCATATACAGGTAAGGCTACTCCGCTATCGGAGAAGAAGTTACAGCAGGCAATGGCCTCTGCGACACGCAGCACGATGGACGACCCTCTGCTGGTGGGGCAGTGGCACCTTATCAATCGCGGTGATATGTTCACCGAGGGTGAGGTTGTCAAGTCGGTGAAGGATGCCGATGTGCAGTGCGAGAGGGCGTGGGAACTCTCTTCGGGTGATGAGTCGGTTGTGGTGGCTGTCCTCGACGAGGGCGTCTTTATCGAGCATCCCGACTTGAAGGAGTCTATGTGGGTGAACGAGGATGAGGTTTATCGTTCCACTTCGGATAACGACAATAACGGCTTTGCGGGCGACTACCACGGATATAACTTCGCCAGCGATTCGGGTGTCATCACCTGGAATACGGCCTACGATTCGGGTCACGGTACTCATGTGGCGGGCTCGGTTGCGGCACGCAACGGCAACGGCGTGGGCGTAAGCTCGGTTGCGGGAGGTAATGCCGACCGTGCGGGCGTGAAGATTATGTCGTGTCAGATATTTTCGGGTAATGTGGGCTCATCGAGCATCGCAGTGGCCCGAGCCATCAAATATGCCGCCGACAATGGCGCTGTGGTTTTGCAGTGCAGTTGGGGCTATGTGTCGGGTTGCGCCAACGAGTACGATTGGGGTGCGGCTGGCTTCGCTTCGCAGGAGGAGTGGGAGGCTGGTGCTCCGCTCGAGAAGGATGCGCTCGACTACTTCACGCACAATGCTGGCTCGCCGAGTGGTATTATCGACGGTGGTATAGCAGTATTTGCAGGTGGTAACGAGTCTGCTCCGCAGGCGGGTTATCCTGGTGCTTCGGACGACTATGTGTCGGTTGCGGCTACGGCTGCCGATTTCACTCCTGCCGTTTACACTAACTACGGCTTGGGTACGAGCATCTCGGCACCTGGTGGCGACCAGGACTACTACTACGACTATGTGGACGACGAGCATAACTACGGCGAGGTGGGTTGCATACTCTCAACGCTGCCCTATAACATTAGCAAGAGCGGCTATGGCTATATGGAGGGTACTTCGATGGCCTGCCCTCAGGTGTCGGGTGTTGTGGCATTGGGTATCTCGTACGCTACGCAGTTGCGCCGTCACTTCAAGGCCGCAGAGTTGCAGCAGTTGCTCATCGAGACGGCTCGCCCGATTGAAGATTATATGGTAGGACGAAAGATCTATCGCCGCTATGTGGCCGACATCGGTCCTCAGCAGCCTATGCAGATAGAGTTGTCGCAGTATAAGGGCGCTATGGGCTCGGGTCAGGTGGATGCCGCGGCGTTCCTCGAGGCTATCGGTGGCGCGGGTGAGCCTATGCGCTTCCCCAACCTCTACATCGCGCTGAATGGTACGGTGGCGGTTGCTCCCGCACTCTATTTCGATGCTGCAGAGGGTGCTACATTCTCTGTTGTGATTGCCGATGGCGCTGTTGCCAGCGTCGAGGAGCAGGGCGCGAAGCTCGTCTTCAAGGGTCTGCAGCAGGGCGTGACTACGGCAGTGGTTAAATCTTCGGATGGCAGTTCGCAGAACTTCACCATCACCGTGCGTGAGGGTGCAACCGATAACGGCTGGCTGTAACGATGGTGCGTGGGGTGGTCATACTGCTCTGGTTGCTCGTGTCGGCTCTTGGTGCCGAGTGCCGAGCCCAGATAAAGATTATCCCGCAGTCGGTGCTGGATAGTGTTGCCAACCCCAAGACGGTGACAGGTGCGCGAATGGTTGTCGAGGGTGGCGATGTGGTGTTGTTTGGCTGCATCAGCGAGGACTCGGCGGCGTGGCGCAAGGTGATTGTGTGGCGCAATGGTGGCGATAAACCGCTGACGATAACATCTGTTCGCACATCCTGCTCGTGCCTGAAGGCAGAGGCCGAGCGTAAGGTGGTGAAGGGTGGCGAGAAGGCGACAATCGCAGTTGCCTACTACCCCAAGGGTCACCCAGGTAAGGTCGAGCAACGCATCTATATCTATACCAACCTCTCGGATACTACGCCGACAGCGGTAGTGAAGGTGCGTGGCGAGGTGCAGCCTTCGGCTGACCGTCGTGGCGACTACCCATTCTATCGTGGGGCGTTGCGTCTGCGACAAGATACGGTGGTGTTGGATGGCGATAGACGCCAGGAGGTGAGAATTGCCTGCCTGAATAGTAGCGAGAGGGCTATGAGGTTGTCGGCCGACACACTGCTCTCGTCGGCGGGTATTACACTCAGGAGCGAGCCCGCAGTGTTGCAGGGCGGAGCCGAGGGAGATTTGGTTGTGACCTACACGCCCCGTGCCGAGAAGCAGGAGAAGGGGTTGAACCTATACATAAAAGGTCTGGCCTTGCCGTTGCGTGAGCGCCTAATAAGAGTAAAGTTTAAGGATATAAAGTAATTGAGATAATGAAAAACACGATTTTTGTACGAGCCTTTTTGGCTGTGATGGTTGCTTTGGCCGTTTCGTGCAGCCCGGAGAAGGAGCCGCAGGAGGCCACATTGGATGTTACGCCCAATAATATTGCGGGTGTTTGGCGTCTGCATAGCTGGAGTGGTGGCGATATCGCCGAGGGCGCATTTGTATATATTGATTTTCAGCGCTCCGACCGCACCTATACGCTCTATCAGAGCGTGGATACCCACTATGTGCGTACCATTACGGGTAGCTACTACATCTACACCGATGCCGAGGAGGGTGCAATCATTCGTGGTAACTACGACTACGGCAATGGCGACTGGGCACACCGCTATGTGGTCAGCGACCTCACTGCCGATAGGATGGTCTGGACGGCGCTCGATAATAGAAACGATGTGAGCGTGTATGTCCGCTCGGAGTTGCCCTCGTTTGAGGAGTAGGGCACTTCGTAGAGAGATAACGGGCTGTTGGGTGATTCCGACAGCCCGTTTTTATTTGTCATTCCGAGCATCTGTTTTGAGATTACCGCGTCGGGCTGGCCCTCCTCGTAATGACTATGGAAAACAGATGCGTGGGAATTTCTTCCTTTTCCCCTAATACTCCTTGTTCGGTGCGGGGGTGATGTTGCCCAGGATGACCTGACGCGAAGCACCCGTAGCTGAACATACATTCGAGGGGTAGCCGTGTAGCGTCTCGTTGCCCATAATGGCGAAGGCGATGGCCTCCTTGGCATCCGACGAGAAGCCCAGTTCATCCTGCGTCAGCACCTCGACGCCTGGCAACTGCTCGGCCAGCATACGGCGCAGGGTGGCGTTGTGCGCTCCACCTCCACCGAGTACGGTGCGGCTGATGGGCCAGCGGGGTATGATGAAGCGGCGGTAGGCCTCGGCTATGGTGTGGGCAGTGAAGGCTGTGGCTGTGGCGACAAGGTCGGCCGAGGGTAGCGCAGCCCACCTCTCCAATAGCGCCGCAGTGTACTGCTCGCCGAACATCTCGCGACCTGTACTCTTGGGTAGGGGCATCGAGATGTAGGGGTGCGACATCAGCTCGCGCAGCATCTCCTCATTCACCGAGCCGCTCGTTGCCACCTCTCCACCCTCGTCGTAGGGGCGAGCGTAGAGGCGTTGCATCATCTCGTCGATGACCATATTTCCAGGGCCCGTGTCGAAGGCATATACATCGGCCATATTGCCCGTCGAGGGTAGCACGGTCACATTGCCAATACCGCCAATATTCTGCAGTGTCACATTCTCGTTGGGCGAAGAGTATAACACAAACTCGCTGTAGGGGACAAGTGGCGCACCCTCACCGCCCGCTGCGATATCCATCGTGCGGAAGTTCGACACCACCTTGACGCCCGTCTCGTAGGCAATCACCGCTGGCTCGCCAATCTGCAGCGTCGAGCGTACGAAACAGCCGTCGGGCTTGGGGATGTGCCATACGGTCTGGCCGTGCGAGGCTATGAAATCGACCCTCTCCATCGGGAAGTCTGCCGCCGCACATACCGCCTTGGCTGCATCGGCGAAGAGGTAGCCCAACTTGAAGTTGAGCGAACAGAGCAAATCGACCGTGCCCGTAGCGGGTTTCACGGCTTGGCGTATCTCGCGTTTAAGCTCATCGGGAATCTCGGTTGTGGTGAATCCTATGAGGCTGACCTTTGTGGCAGCCCCTCTGCCCTCGATGCTGACAAGTGCCGCATCGACGCCGTCGAGCGAAGTGCCCGACATAATACCTATGGCGTACATATCGTGTTTGTGTGTTAGTGGTTGGTTAAATCCAAAGATACGAAATTTTACATACACAAACAAAAAACCTGCATAACTTTCGTTATACAGGTTTCATTGTGGACCCAGAGGGGCATGATCCCACGACCTTCGGATTATGAGTCCGCTGCTCTAACCAACTGAGCTATGGGTCCGCACAAAACAAAACTGCCCGTTGAGTATGTGGGCGTTTTGCGAGTGCAAAGATATGATAAAAAAATTGAAAATGAAACACTCGATACAAAAAATATATTTTTACGCGCTTTCAGACTATCCTTTCCGTCGTGTTGTGGCGCAGTGCGCTTTCCGTCTGCGGCTTATCTCTCTGGCGAGGTTGGCTCCGAGGCTTTTGGCCGAGGTGCGGTTGGGTACAGAATTTGCAGCCGCAGTGAGTGGAAACATCTAAAATATTGTGATTATGTTTTGGTTATGGTATTTGCTTATAGGTCTGGTGGCCGGGTGGCTCGCCAACCTGATTGTCAGAGGTAGCGGCGCGGGTATGGTACTCAATATCATCATCGGCATCATCGGCGGATTCCTCGGGGGCTGGCTCGTCGGCCTGGTGGGGTGGGTGCCCGTCACCACATTTGGGGCACTGTTGGCCTCGGTCATCGGTGCTGTGGTATTGCTCTGCATAGCCTCGCTCTTTGCGCCCCGCCGAATCGATTAGCCTCAAAAAAAGCCCGCCCCAAGGCGAGTCAGAGAGTGCTAAAGCCGTATAAATGGGTGTAATACTCACATTTTTATTGAAAAAAGTTTGTCAGTGAAAATAAATTGCTTACCTTTGCGCCGAATTAAGTACTTAATTAAACAAAAAGACGAAAATGAAAAAGGGTATTCATCCAGAGAATTATCGTTTAGTGGCATTCAAGGATATGTCGAATGACCACGTGTTTTTGTGCAGGTCCGCCGTTTCGACAAAAGAGACCATCGAAGTGAACGGCGAAACCTATCCAGTTTACAAGATGGAAATCTCTAACACATCTCACCCGTTCTACACTGGTCAGATGAAGTTGGTTGATACCGCCGGTCGTGTGGATAAGTTTATGAGCCGTTACGCAAAGCGCTACGATAAGAAGAACAAGTAATCGACAGAGATTGCTTAGTGAATATGCTCGGTCAAAGTGGCCGAGCATATTTTTTTGTGTCGCGCTGAAGCCTCGGGCCTCTCAAGCTCCGTAATTCGGGCTTATTGGTCAAAATAGTAGATAAAATCGGGGCAATATTTGTTTATTGGTCAGAATTAGTAGATAAATGCGGGTGTTTTCCCGCATTTATCATTTCCATTTGATCCTGAAATACTC
>JAFZFX010000044.1 GCA_017555695.1 Alistipes sp. | reverse complement strand
TCTGGACACATCTCGGGGAGTAGAGCATTCCATCGCTATCACAATCGCCAAAAGTCACAGCAACAAAATGAAGCAATCACAATGCTCGACTAAAATTAAAAGCACCTCAACGGGTGCTTTTTTTGTATTTTTTTTGGTTGGAGATACCAAACATTCCGAGGATAAAATTTATATAGCAAAATCCTTCTTAACTCTCTGAACCGTAGAAATAGACACCTCACAAATCTTAGCAGTATCTCGAATGCTTTTGCCTTGCTTCAATGAACGGATTACCTTGCTATACTCCTCCTGCTTGCGCTCTTTGGTCTTGACCGAGCCTACTTTGCGACCAAGTTTGCCGCCATCGGCAATGTACTTTGCTCGACCGCTGTTGAGGCGATATGAGATGTTCTCTCGCTCCATTTGGGCGCACACTCCAAGTACCGATACCATCACCGCCAGATATGGATTCTCTTTGCCATTTGACCCAAACAACGATAGACCCTCCTTCTGGAAATAGGCATTGATTCCATTATCTTTAAGTGTACGAATAGTATCTAAAACCTCCCATACCGCACGACCGCAACGACTCAGCTCTGAAAACAACACCACCTCAACACCATTGGTGACTGCGTAGTTGATGCACTCTGCCAGCACTGCACGCTCCTCGTTGCGCTTTGCGCCGCTGATATGCTCCTCGTAAACCCCAACGACCTCCAAACCGTTACGATTTGCATAGTCAGTCAGGTCAGCAACTTGGCGAGCGGTATTTTGTCGCTCGCCAATGCTTGAAACCCTTGCGTAAATTACCACTGTTGCCATAGTTAGAAAATCTTTATTAACGCTTGCATTTGGAAGCATCGAAACTGACCTCGCTCCACATCAAAATAGGTACACACCTTGCGAGCATCGCCACACACACCTCTGCCGTTGATGTGGTCACCGACCAAAGCGGGCATCATAGTTCCGTAGGCGATGCGTATTTCGCCGCTCTTTTTGAGGTAGGCAAATTTTACTACCTCTCGGCGCATACGAGATTTCAACTCGTTAAGTTTTGCCACCTGCAAACCCGCCACAAAATCACTCTCCACTCTCTGCGAGATTACCGCCGTACGGTACATATCTCGGTTTGTTACTGCTACTATCGTTGTCATATCTGTAAGAAAATATATTACACTAACCCAATTTCTTTGAAGGCTTGCCCCAGCCATTCATCTGCCATACATATTCACGAGCCTCTTCTATATTGCGAAAGTCTTTTACGAATGTTCCGCACGCCCCATTCTCTGATACAGATGTCCACTGCCAAACTCCAAAGCTTCGTCTGTGTGGTGCGTAGTAGTATTGTCCAAGCGTAGCCCTCATAACTCTTGATATTATATTGTCAATTATTCATCTCTTTATCCTTGTGCAAATATACAACAAATATCAATATATACCAAATTAAATTGATGTATAAAATCAATAAATCTTGATTTTCTCTCACTTTTCTTAACAGAAATGAGTTTTTTAATTAACTTTGTACATTGATAATCAAAACCTCAATTAAATATGACAGAACACACTGGTATAGAAGAATTGCGAGTAAAAGAGATTCTCAAAGAGAGGGGAATGAAGATGTATGAATTAGCGAAGATGATGAATATTGCTCCCGAGAGCTTAACTCGTGCATTGCAACGCAACCCACAATATACAACACTTAAGACGATTGCTGATACACTCGGAGTGTCCGTTCGAGACTTATTCAAAGGAGAAGACTCACAAGTATCTAACAACGAGATGTATGGCTGCATCTTCTATAACGGCAAGATGCACACTTTTAATAGTCGTGCGGAGATAGATAAGTTTTTAGTGGAAAACAAATAGCATTGCTAATAATGTAAATAATAATGGCGACCATTTTCGGTCGCCATTATCATTTTACGCTTGCTTCTTATATGTTATAGCGGCAAGAGTGTTGAATAAAATAACGAAGATACCCAGAGCGGCAAAGTTGTGCCATAGTTCTACGAATGTTGTTCCTTTCAAATAGACTGCACGCATAATGTCTATATAGTAGCGTGGAGGCAGTATTATTGTAAACTTCTGTGCCCACTCGGGCATTGAACTAATCGGTGTAAGCAGACCGCTCAACAGCATAAAGATTATGATGAAGAAGAACATAACAAACATCGTCTGCTGGATATTATCCGATAGGTTAGCCACAGCAACACCAAATCCCGAGAAGCCAAGAATAAAGAGAATGGTGGCGAGATAGATATTACCCAATGAGCCAATGGGTGTCAGGTCATAGGCAATCCACGCAACGACCATTGCCACACTAACCACAAAGAGTCCAATCAGCCAAAAGGGTATAAGCTTTGCGAGGATAAAGGTAAATCTACCCACCGGAGTAACATTTATCTGCTCAATAGTTCCGTTCTCCTTCTCTATGACGATGTTTACCGCCGAGAGGAATCCGCATATTAGGATGAGGAGCATAATCATCAACGCTGGTATCATCAAATGGCGATAGTTCAGCGTTGGGTTATACCTATTCTGCACTACAACAAAGTCAGATGTCTGCTGCATACACTGCTCGCTCATATATTTCGATAGTGTTGAGCCAATAGTTTGAACAAGATATTGACTACCAAGCGAACCCTTTGTAGCATTAACGGCATTGGCAGATATATCCAACTTTTGTGGGTCAATAGATGTCATATCTCGCTCAAAATCCTTGGGTATTAGCAAAATCACATCAACCTCGCAATCCTCCAATAGCGCCATAGCCTCACCGTGTGTCGTTGGCTCGTCATTGAGCGTGAAATATTCAGCAGCACGAATATCGCTTGTTATACGGCGGGATAGCGAAGAGCCATCTTCATCGATAATCGCTACACCGACATTACGGACATCCATTGTCGTTACCCACGGCATAACCAGCATTACCATCACCGGAAAGACGATGATGAGCTTAGGGAGAAATGGATTACGGAATATCTGCGTAAACTCCTTCTGTATAAGTATAAATAACTGTCTCATAATAGACTATTCGAGTTTGTCTTTGAACTTTTTAAGAGATACACCCATCAGCACAATGGTCATAAATATCAATATAGCGACCTCCTTAACCACAGCCGACAGCGGAAGTCCCATAATCATCATCTTGCGTATAGCTTCAATATACCATCGTGCTGGAACTATATATGGCAATGGTTGCAATATCTTAGGCAGGTTTTCAAGTGGAAATACCATTCCCGAGAGCATCATCATCGGCAGCAGCATCACCATTGCAGATATTAGCAACGCCACAACTTGCGAGGAGGCAAGCGTCGACACAAGCAATCCCAATGCAAGAGCGAGGATGAGATATATTATAGAGATAGTTATAATTCCTCCCAAGTTGCCGCTCATAGGCACGTCAAGCAGGTAGCGAGCAATAAGCAGGATAGTTGCAAGATTGATGCACGAGATGACGAAGTATGGAATCATCTTGGCAAGAATAATCTTTATTGGGCGTACGGGTGACACGAGCAATACCTCCTTTGTTCCCATCTCCTTCTCTCGCACGATTGACACCGAAGTCATCATCGCACATATCAAGATGAAAATTAGTCCCATAATGCCAGGTACGAAGTTATACGCCGACTTCATCTGTGGGTTGTATAGCAGATGGAGGTTTAGCAACTCTTGGCGTGAATGGTCTGATGATACAACATTTTGCAGGTACGCCGCACCAGTCTGTGCTATGTTTGTGTTCGAGGCATCGAATATAAACTGTATTGCAGGTGGTGTCGCTATGCCCTCTGCACGCTGCGCTATGAGATGCTCATAGTCTTCATCGAAGACAACAACAGCATCAGCCTTACCACTACGCAACACCTTGTCTATATCGAGACTATTATTGTAGTCGACAACCGTGAAATAAGGGTTGTTTGCAAGCCTTTCGACAACTTGTCTTACACCCTCTGTACGGTTTGGCGTAACTATTGCCACATTGAGGTTGTTGACCTCCGTAGATATGGCAAAGCCAAAGAGTATCATCAGCACTACGGGGATGAGTAGCACAATCATCATCGTGCGCACATCTCGCAATATGTGCAACGATTCCTTCTTTACAAATGATAGAAAATTATGTTTCATAACAGCCTACTCTCCTCGCTTTGCGCCACGAGCCAGGATGCGGAAAACCTCATCCATAGATTCTGCGGCAAATTGTTCTTTAAGGCGTGCTGGGGTATCAAGTGCACGCACCTCGCCATCAACCATAATGGATACTCGAGAGCAGTACTCCGCCTCATCCATATAGTGTGTGGTTACAAATATCGTTGTGCCACCATCGGCTGCCTCATATATCATCTCCCAAAACTGACGGCGTGTGATTGGGTCTACGCCACCCGTTGGTTCATCCAAAAAGACCACTTCGGGGCGATGAATCGTTGCCACAGCAAACGATAATTTCTGCTTCCAACCGAGTGGCAAAGAGCCTACAAGGGTGTTACGCTCCGAAGTGAAATTGAGTCTTTCGAGGGCTTCGGCGGCACGCTT
>JAFZFX010000043.1 GCA_017555695.1 Alistipes sp. | reverse complement strand
CCCGGTGCGGGTCCGCCACCTGTGAGAATAGCAATAGCCTCTTTCATAGTGTTTTTATAATATTAATAGATTAATGTTTCTAAATCTTGGCAAAAATAATAAAAATAAGCGGTTTGATGATATTTTTCTGCTAAAAAGTTGCATTTGTTTTCCAAAACGCTCTTTTTGTGGCTTGCGGGGCCAATAGAGAGTGGGGTGAGGTGGGTTGATAAAATGCGAAGAAAGGGAAATTTTGTCTCTCATAATCGCGGATATTGCAATAAAATAATTATATTTGCATAATGGAAATTGTGTTTACAGATAATTCCGATTACTAATTAAAACGAATACGATATTATGAAGAGATTTTTTTCACTGGCGATGACTTTTATCGCAGCCGTGTCTGTTATGTGCAGTTGCACTCAGACTGAGATTGTCGAGAAGAAGCAGGCTGGTATTCAGCTCTATTCTGCTCGTCAAGCTTACAGCGACATCGAGGCTACATTGGCCAAGGTTGCAGAGTCAGGTTACACAGCAGTTGAGACTCTCGGTGGTCCTACTTGCTTTGGCCTCGAGGCTGCTGATTTCAAGGCTTTGTGCGACAAGTATGGTTTGCGTATCGCATCTACTCACGCTGTAGTACCTTATAACCCCGCCGACTTAGAGGGCAATATGGCCGATTGGCGTAAGTTGTTCGAGGGTCTGCAGACTATGGGTGCAAAGTATTGCGTTATCCCTGGTATGAGCTTCGGCTCAACATTGGCCGAGATGGAGGCTTGCTGTGCATTCATCAACCAGGTGGGTGTAGTAGCAAAGGAGTATGGCTTGATGTTCGGTTACCACAATCACAAGGGTGACTTCAATCAGATTGAGGGTCAGACTATCCTCGATTTTGTTATTGCTCACACCGATGCCGATAAGTTCTTTATCGAGTTGGATGTTTGCAAGACCAATATGGGCGATGTAGATCCTATGCACTACCTCAAGACCTACGGCGACCGCATCAAGGTGTTGCACGCGAAGGATGAGGGCGTATTGGGCTCAAGTGGTGATGTTGATTTCAAGCAGGTGTTCGAGACATTCTACGCTAACGGCGCTATCGACTGCTTCGTGGAGTATGAGTTGCCTTTCGAGATTGGCGAGGATGCTGCCGCAAACGAGCGCAATCTGGCCGCAATGTGGCAGGGTATTGCCGACTGCAACAAGTTCTTGCAGGAGTCTGACTTTGTTCGCTCTTGCGAGTATTAATCTATGGGAAAATTTGTCTAAAAAACATTAACAAACTATTAAAACTATTAATTATGAAGAAGATTTTATTTCTTGTGATGGCAGCGTTGATTGCTATGCCTAACTTCGTTGAGGCGAAGTCAAAGAAGCGTGTAGGCTTGCAGCTTTACTCTATCCACCAGGATATGGGCAATGTTGAGGCTTCATTGAAGAAGGTTGCTGATGCAGGTTACACTGTAGTTGAGACTTTGGGTAGCCCCAACTGCTTCGGTCTTGAGGCTGCTGCATTCAAGGCTTTGTGCGACAAGTACGGTTTGGAGATTGTTTCTACTCACACTTCAATCGGTATGGATCCCAACAACGAGGCTGCTGTTATGGCACAGTGGCGCAAGGTTTTCGAGGGTTTGAAGACTATGGGCGCTAAGTACTGCGTTATCCCTGGTTTCGGTTTGGGTAACGACTTGAACTACTTGAAGCAGGTTTGCGACTACTTCAACAAGGTTGGTAAGCTCGGTAAGGAGTATGGCATTATGCTCGGTTACCACAACCACGCTCACGAGTATGAGGTACGCGAGGGTCAGTGTGTTTGGGAGTATATGATCGAGAACACAAATCCCGAGTATGTATTCTTCCAGATGGATGTATATTGGACAACTCGTGGTGGTAAGGATCCCGTTGCTTACCTCCAGCAGTATCCCGATCGTATCAAGATGCTCCACATCAAGGACGATTTCGTAATTGGTGCAAGCGGCAAGATCAACTTCGAGGCTATCTTCAAGCAGTTCTATAAGAACGGTTACAAGGATTTCGTAGTTGAGCAGGAGGGTGCTCCTGGTAACTCACACGAGGCTCGTTTGGCTCGTATGTGGGAGGGTGTTGGCGAGAGCGCACAGTACCTCGGTAACGCTAAGTTCGTAAAGAAGAAGTAATTTTTCATACAGCTATAATTCGCCCCTCTTGGTTATGGTCGAGGGTGGGTGAGAAGATATTGGGTTGTCAGACTTTTAGGTCGAGGCAACCCAATTTTTTTGCCGTTATGGTGGAGGAGAGTGGGGTGGTGATGAATGGGAAAAATGGTCATTTGGTGTCGAAAGTGTCGTATAAGGACATAATGTTGGCCTAATTGGGAAAAATAAGAGGCTGATTTGGGCTATTTATATTTATTTTAGTACCTTTGTAAACTTAAACGGAAAATATCAGATGGAGAACATTATACCAATTTACAACACCTTTTTGTGGGTTATGGCCGTGGTGGCTGTAGTGGTCTTTGTCGCCTTGCAATTCTTCGAGGCGGGATATGGCTACCTCTTCGATAGACGATATGGCCCTCCCGTGCCTAATAAGGTGGGATGGGTGCTTATGGAGTCGCCCGTTTTTGTGGCAATGTGCTGCTTGTGGGCTATGTCGGGGCGTGGCTTCGATGCAGTGCCGCTGGTGTTGTTTGCTATGTTTCAGTTGCACTATTTCCAGCGCTCGTTTATCTTCCCTCTGCTGATGCGCGGTAACTCGAAGATGCCGTTGGGAATCGTGCTTATGGGTATGATATTCAACACGCTGAATGCCTTGATGCAGGGCGGCTGGATATTCTATATCGCCCCCGAGGGGTATTATGCCGACTGGTTCGCTAAGCCGTTTATCTATGTTGGCGCACTGCTCTTCTTTGCGGGTATGTTCGTTAATCTGCAGTCGGATTACATTATCCGCCATCTGCGTCGTGAGGGTGATACGCGCCACTATATTCCAAAGGGAGGTATGTTTCGCTATGTGTCGTCGGCCAACTACTTCGGCGAGTTGCTGGAGTGGACAGGTTTTGCCGTAGCATCGTGGTCGTGGGCCGGCGTTGTGTTTGTGTTGTGGACATTTGCTAATCTGGCACCTCGCTCGGCGTCGCTCTATAAGCGTTATGCAAAGGAGTTTGGCGAGGAGTTCACTTCGCTCGGCCGCAAGCGTATAATCCCCTTCATCTACTAAAAAAGAGCAAGCAATCAAAAACAAAATATGAAAGAATTAAAGGACTCAAAACTCTTTACGCCCTACCAGATGGGACCCGTAACGCTGCGCAACCGTACCATCCGTTCCGCAGCATTCGAGTCTATGGGTAAGGACTTCGGCCCTACCGAGGCACTGAAGAACTACCATGTTAGCGTAGCGCGTGGAGGTGTGGGTATGACTACACTAGCCTACGCATCGGTCAATCGTAGTGGTGTGTCGTTCAATTCGCAGTTGTGGCTGCGTGACGAGATCATACCTGCACTGCGAGATATCACAGATGCCGTACACAACGAGGGTGCTGCAGTGGGCGTTCAGATTGGCCACTGTGGTAATATGACCCACTGGTCTACGGCTGGCTGCTTCCCCGTGTCGGCCTCTAATGGCTTTAACCTTTATTCGCCTACATTCCACCGTCGTCTGCGCCGCAGTGAGTTGCCAGAGATGGCTCGTGACTTCGGTCGTGCTGTGGTGACGGCTCACGATGCAGGCTTCGATAGTGTTGAGGTACACGCTGGTCACGGCTACCTGATTTCGCAGTTCCTCTCACCGTGGACCAACCGTCGTAGGGACGAGTTCGGTGGCTCGCTCGAGAATCGTATGCGATTTATGAATATGTGCCTCGAGGAGGTGATGGAGCAGGCTGCCAAGCACAAGATGGCTGTGCTGGTTAAGCACAATATGGAGGATGGTTTTAAGAGCGGAATACAGATCCCCGAATCAATCGAAATAGCCAAGCAGATAGAGTCATTCGGCGTTGATGGCATAGTCCTCTCGTCGGGCTTTGTGTCGCGTGCGCCTATGGCTGTGATGCGTGGTCGCATACCGACCAAAACTATGGGCTACTATATGCCGTGGAGTCAGTGGCCGCAGAAGATTGTGGTGTCGCTGTTCGGCCAGTGGATGATTAAGCAGTACGACTTCGAGGAGTGCTTCTTCCTGGAGAATGCCAAGAAGTTCCGTGCGGCATTGAAGGGTCCGCTGGTGTATGTGGGTGGTATCGTTTCGCGTGAGGGTATCGAGCGCGTGCTGGATGCTGGTTTCGATATGGTGCAGATTGCCCGCGCGCTGGTTAATGACCCTGCATTTGTGAATAAGATGCGTGAGGGTGATATGACAACCCGCTCGGGATGCGACAATAAGGACTACTGCATTGCCCGTATGTACTCGGTAGATATGAAGTGCTGCCACAACTGTGGTGAGCTTCCGAATGTTATACGCAAAGAATTGAATCTCAAGTAGTATGGCGCGTAGAGGAGTTGTTGTGCCAGGCTCGAAGACGGCACTCGTGACGGGTGCGTCGAAGGGTATAGGTCGCAGTTTTGCTTTGCGACTGGCCGCTATGGGATATAATGTGCTGATGGTGTCGTTGGATCAAGCCGAGTTGGAGGCTACGGCCAGCGAAGTGAGCGCAGTAAGTGATAAGGTGTGGGTGCGTCATCTGGTGAAAGATATGGCCGAAATGAACGCCGCCGAGGAGCTCTTTGCGTGGACCAAGCAGCAGGGTGTGAAGGTCGATGTGTTGATTAACAATGCGGGTATGTTCTCGTTCTGTGATATACTCTCTACGCCTGTTGAACGCATCGAGCGTATGCTTCTGTTGCACGATATGACCGCTACGAAGATGTGCCGACTCTACGCCACCGATATGGCGGCGCGTGGGGGTGGTTACATACTCAATATGTCGTCTTACTCTATCTGGATGCCCTATCCTGGTTTGTCGCTGTATAGCGCCAGCAAGGCCTATCTAAAGAGTTTTTCGGTTGCCTTCTCGAAGGAGGTGCGCGACAAGGGTGTGTATGTTACTGCTATCTGCCCTGCGGGTATCGCTACCGACCTCTATGGTCTCTCGCCCAAGCTCCAGCGCTTTGGCTTGAAAACGGGTATTTTGATGAGTCCCGACAGTTGCGCTCGCCGCTCGCTGAATGGACTCTTCCGCAAGCAGCGTTGTAAGGTGCCCGATTGGTGGTTTAGATTGTTCATTCCTGTGTGTCAGATGTTGGGCGGTGCGCCGATGCGTTGGCTGCGTAATTTTACGATGCAGTTCCAAAAATAGATTGAAAAAGTATAGAGAAATGGTGATGCTAAATGCGTCACCATTATTTTTTGCGACTACTCGTCTGTTTGATAGTTAAAAAAGGGGATAAAATAGGTGTAGTCTGCCAAAAAATAACTACTTTTGTCAATTAATATAAGTATATAAACATAAACGATATAGATAATGGCTTTACAATGTGGTATAGTTGGTCTGCCCAATGTTGGTAAATCGACTCTGTTCAACTGCCTGTCTAACGCTAAGGCGCAGGCTGCAAATTTCCCTTTCTGTACAATCGAGCCCAATGTGGGTGTAATCACTGTGCCCGATGAGCGACTCATCAAGTTGGCCGAGATTGACAACCCAAAGAAGGTTATTCCTACGACTATCGAGATTGTCGATATCGCTGGTTTGGTGAAGGGTGCATCGAAGGGCGAAGGTCTGGGTAATAAGTTCTTAGGTAATATCCGTAACACAAACGCTATTATCCATGTTCTGCGTTGTTTCGAGAATGGTAATATCACTCATGTGGACGGCTCGGTAGACCCCGTACGCGATAAGGGCATTATCGATACCGAGTTGCAGCTCAAGGACCTTGAGACTGTAGAGAACAACATCGGTAAGTGCCAGAAGCAGGCTGTTGCTGGTGATAAGAATGCCAAGCGTCGCTACGACTTGCTCGTGCAGTTCAAGGAGGCTTTGGAGCAGGGTCGTTCGGCTCGTACCGTTGAGACAGACAAGGAGGAGCGTAAGTTGGTTGCTGACCTCAATTTGCTGACTGATAAGCCCGTACTCTATGTCTGCAATGTGGACGAGAAGAGTGCTGTTAGCGGAAATATCCACACCGAGGCTGTAAAGGCTGCTATTGCCGACGAGAACGCCGAGATGCTGATTGTTGCTGCTGCTACCGAGGCCGACATTGCCGAGTTGGAGGATTTTGAGGAGCGTCAGATGTTCTTGCAAGATATGGGTCTTGAGGAGTCGGGTGTGGCTCGTCTTATCAAGGCGGCATATAAGTTGCTCAATCTGCAGACATTCTTCACAACAGGTGCCGACGAGAGCCGCGCTTGGACTTTCGTTAAGGGTATGAAGGCTCCGCAGACAGCGGGTGTTATCCACACCGATTTCGAGCGTGGTTTCATCCGTGCCGAGGTTATCAAGTATGCCGACTATGTGGCTTTGGGCTCGGAGAAGGCTTGCCGCGATGTGGGTAAGATTGGCATCGAGGGTAAGGAGTACATTGTACAAGACGGTGATATTATGCACTTCCTTTTCAATGTTTAATAATTGTCTTGTGAGTTCTTTCTGCGTTACGCTTGTTTTCAAAATGCTCATTTACGATGTGTAAACTCCGCTTTTGAAAACTTCGCAAGCCTTGAAATAACCTCACAATACAATCATTAAAAGTAAAAGATTGAAATTTTGAATTTTGAATTACTCTGCTCTATGAAGTCGAATTTGAAATATGTGATTATCGCGGTGGCGATAGTCGTTAGCGCATGGCTTTTGGGTCGTGCCTATACCTACAAGTACCGTTCGCAGGATACTATCGTTGTGACAGGCTTGGGTGAGACGGAGTTTGCTTCGGACCTCATTGTGTGGAATGGCGAGATTGTTGTTGAGACGCAGGATGTCGCTTCTGGCTATGCACAGTTGGAGCGTAACAAGCAGAAGGTGCTGGAATTCATTACCTCGCGCGGTGTTGCTGCTGAGCGGCTTACCCCGCTTGGCGTTACTGTCCAGCAGATTGTATTCAAGTTTGTTAATGTCTACAAGCAGAGTGAGCCCGTATATAATGCAAGTGGTAACTACGCTGGTCAGCGCTTTACGGGTTATCGTTTGAGTCAGGGATTTTCGATAGAGTCTTCGGAGGTGGATAAGGTGGAGAATATCTCGCGCGAGATTTCGGCACTTATTGCGCAGGGTGTATCTATCGAGGCCTATCAGCCATCGTATTACTATACAAAGTTGGACGATGTGAAACTCTCGCTCATTGAGCAGGCGTCGGCTGATGCACGAGCACGTGCCGAGAAGATAGCCGAGAATGCAGGTACGGCTATAGGTCGTGTGGCATCGGCAAAGATGGGTGTATTCCAGATTACGGGAGCAAATTCCAATGAGGAGTTTTCGGCTGGAGGCTCGTTTAACACTACAAGTCGCCAAAAGAAGGCTCGTATAACGATGAAAGTGGAGTATAGAGTGAAATAGATTCTCAATAAATTCTTAAGATAGAAGATTACCTCACTTAACAATTAACAACTATGGAGATTTGGAAAATATTTCAGATTGTTGCAGGCGTGTTTGCTGCAGTTGCTACAGCGTTGACCGTTACGGCATTTTATTGTCCTGCAGTTGTTTATTGGGCAATGTGGATGTGGACCTTTACTATTTGGCAGATACAGTTTTTGGTGCCGATGCCTGTAATTGAGCGTAACAAAAAGGATAATAAGATTTTATACTCTTTGTCGTTTTTTGTATCTGTATTTTTTGCGGTAGATGTTAATACTTTGTTGCAGGAGCAGTATCCCGCGACTCATGGATTTAGCCGAGGTGTGTTGATATATTCACTTGCCTATTTGGTGGTATCGCTCTTGCTTGCAGGCTGGTTTAAGATAAAAGAGAAAAAGAAAAATAAATAAGAAATATAAAAATAAAAGAAATTATGTCACAAGAGGTTAGAGTACGTTTTGCTCCGTCACCGACGGGTCCCCTGCATATGGGTGGTGTTCGTACGGCACTTTACAACTATTTGTTTGCACGCCGTCACGGCGGTAAGATGATTTTGCGTATCGAGGATACCGACTCACAGCGTTTCGTGCCTGGAGCCGAGGAGTATATCATTGAGTCGCTCAAGTGGTGTGGTATCGAGATTGACGAGGGTGTAGGTGTTGGAGGCCCTCACGCTCCCTATCGTCAGAGCGAGCGCAAGGAGATTTACCTTAAGTATGCTAAGCAACTCGTTGAGGCGGGTTGGGCTTACTATGCTTTCGATACAGCCGAGGAGTTGGATGTCTTGCGTAAGGAGGCTGAGGCTGCAGGTCAGACCTTTGCTTACAACTATACAGTGCGCGAGAAGTTGCCTACATCGTTGAGCCTCTCGAAAGAGGAGGTTGAGGAGCGTATTGCGCGTGGTGATATTTGGGTTGTGCGTTTCAAGATGCCCGAGAACGAGGTGGTAGAGATGGACGATCTGATTCGTGGTAATGTGAAGGTGAATACATCGACTTTGGACGACAAGGTGTTGTACAAGAGTGCCGATGCACTGCCCACATACCACTTGGCAAATATCGTGGATGACCACTTGATGGAGATTTCGCATGTGATTCGTGGCGAGGAGTGGTTGCCTTCGTTGCCGTTGCACTACCTGTTGTATCGTGCCTTCGGTTGGCAGGATTCACAGCCCCAGTTTGCTCACCTTCCCCTGCTGTTGAAGCCTACGGGTGGTGGTAAGCTCTCGAAGCGTGATGGCGACAAGATGGGATTCCCCGTATTCCCCTTGTTCTGGACTTCACCCACTGGCGAGACTGCTCACGGCTACCGTGAGGATGGTTATTTCGCCGAGGCGTTCGTAAATATGTTGGCTCTGCTGGGTTGGAATCCTGGTACAGAGCAGGAGATATTCTCTATGCAGGAGCTTATCGATAACTTCTCACTCGACCGCGTGTCGAAGTCTGGTGCGCGTTTCCAGCCCGATAAGGCAAAGTGGTTCAATGCACAGTATATGCACCACAAGAGCGACGCCGAGTTGGCCGAGTTGTTCCAGCCTATCTTGCGTGAGAATGGCGTGGAGACCTCTGACGAGTTGGCAGGCAAGGCCGCAGGCATCATGAAGGAGCGCGCTACATTCATCGGCGACTTGTGGGATTTGACCTCATATTTCTTTGTAGCTCCCACATCTTACGAGGAGAAGCAGATGAAGAAGTATTGGAAGGGCGAAAACCCTGCACGCCTGAAGGAGGTACGCGAGGTGCTGGCATCAATCGATGATTTCTCGAAGGAAAACACCGAGGAGGTTGTTGGCGCTTGGATTAAGGAGAAGGAGTACGGTATGGGTCAGATTATGAACACGCTGCGTCTGGCATTGGTTGGCGCAGGTAAGGGCCCGGGTATGTACGATGTAACGGCATTCATCGGCAAGGAGGAGTGTCTGAAGCGTATCGACTATATTTTGGAAAATCTTAAACCCGTAGAATAATGGAGATTTTGCAGCACATTTGGGGAACAACACCCGAGGGCGAGGCGATAGTAATCTACACTATCAACAACGCCAATGGTTGCCAGGTGCAACTCTGTAATATTGGAGCTTCGATTGTATCGGTTAAGGCTCCCGACCGCGATGGTAACATCGACGATATCGTTCTTGGCTATAAGGATGCTATGAGCTACTTTGGTGATGGCGCAGCCAGCGGCAAGAGCGTTGGTCGTGTTGCCAACCGTATTGCCAAGGGTAAGATGACGGTCGATGGTGTGGAGTATTCGCTCGAGATTAACAATGGCCCCAACCACCTGCACGGTGGCTCAAAGGGTTTTGCAAACCAGTTGTGGGAGAGCCGTGTAGAGACTAACCGCGTGGTCTTCTCTCGTACTTCACCCGATGGCGAGCAGAACTATCCTGGCGAGTTGTATGTCGAGGCGGGTTACTATTTCAGCGATGACAACGAGTTGGAGATTACCTATATGGCTCGTACCGATAAGACTACGGTTGTAAACCTCACAAACCATGTCTATTGGAACCTGGCGGGCGAGGGTTGCGGTAAGGATATTCTCGACCACGAATTGCGTCTGAACTGCTCACGCGTGCTGGAGATGGATCCTACGCAGATTCCTACGGGAGCTTACCTCGATGTGAAGGGTACTCCGCAGGACTTCACTTCGTGGCGTAAGTTTGGCGACGAGATTCTCTCGGAGTTCAACTATATGAAGGACTTTAAGGGTTACGACCACTTCTTTGTGCTGGATAATTGGAAGCCCAATATCTTGGCCGAGGTGGGTGAGTTGCGTTGCGAGGCCACAGGCCGCAAGGTTGAGGTGCTCTCATCACAGGCGGGTGCTATGGTCTATACAGGTAACTGGCTCGAGGGCGGATGCCCCGTAACAAAGTCGGGTAGCCGCTACAAGGACTATGCTGGTGTGGCTATCGAGTGCCAGAACTATCCCAATGCCGTGAACGAGCCTTCGTTCCCGTCGGTAGTACTGCAGCCCGAGGAGACATATTGTCAGAAAATCGTATTTAAGTTATCTACATTCTAATATGGAGCAGAAGGAATTGGAGTTTTTGAACTCGTTTGCCGAGAAGTTGTCTGATACGCTGGTTAAGCAGTGTACGGCCGATGGTATGTTGGATGGCAAGATGCTTTTGGTCGAGGAGTTGAACGACAAGTGGCGCACATCGGCACCCGAGTATATGGTGGCTGCCGTGCCGCAGATTGCCGAGTATCCGTCAGCAGCCATTGCGTGGGCTTGCTATGTGGGTATGGGTGCTGCCGTGCTGTGGGATAAGTCGTGGGGCGATTACAAGGATACCGAGGATTGGTACACGCTGATGGCTAAGCCTCGCGGATTTGATGCTCTGGACGAGTATGTTGTTGAGTGCTTGGTGGGCTACAAGCTCGATAGCGAGGAGAACAACAAACTCGAGACCACCATCCGCAAGTGTGCTCATACGGCACAGACGATGATTCGCAAGGAGGGTATCGAGCCGCAGAGCGTTATGGCGTTCCATCTCTTTGCAAAGGTGGTAAAGGTATTCTTCGAGTTGGGTGTATCGTTGGAGTTGCGCCACCGAGGATATAAATATGTGAAAGTCAATCTCAATGTCAATGGCGAGGCTCCGATCTCATAAGTGAATAGAGAATGAAAAGATTGCATTTAGTTTACGGAGAGTCTGGCGCAGGAGTGTTGCGTCAGGCTCTTTGTGATTTATCGCGAGAGGATAGTGTTGTGGCTTTCCCATCGGTTCTGGAGTATGCCGAGTTGTTTGCCGATTTTAGTGAAGAGGCAGTGAAGGCTTACGCCGAGCGGTGCTGTGCCCTGCTAATGACGGTGGGTGGTGCTGACGAGGAGTTGGCGCAGAAGATAATGACCTATCTTGCTACCGATTTTTCGGCCTATGACGAAGTCGTTGTATGGCGTGGAGATGGCGTAGGCGATAGATTGTTCTACGATCTTACTTGTGCCGCTGTCGGGAGAGAGTTGTCGGTGGTGGACTTGTCGCCGCTGCGCGATATGTTATCCAATAAGAGCGTGAAATCGCTCTCGATGGGCATCTGTTCGGTGGATAATGCAAAAGCGTTGTATGAGAATATCTCTGCACTGTCGGCCGAGGAGAAGTCGTTGGCCGTAGAGCAGTGGCGCCGATGGTCGCAGTCGCGCTCGGCATTGCGTTTGTTGTCGGATAGTGGCGATATTGTCGAGGCGGAGCAGGATGTGTTCGATGAGCTGATTCTCTTTGCTTGCGGCGAGGAGTGGCAGGCAGCACCGAGAATTGTGGGTAGGTTGTTGTGTCAGATTGATTTTGCCGTTGGCGACAGTTTTATTCACCAGCGATTCGTCGCACTTGCCCAGCGCGGTGAACTGTCGGTACGACCCAGCCAGCGCCTTGTCGGTTGCGGTGAGTGTGCCATTCAGTTGTTTGCCCCATCGGTCAAGGTTGATGGCGTGGAGATGGGCGAGTTGCGACTCTTTGAGCTGAGAAAGTCATAAAAATGCATTTATATTCAGAAAAAGGGCGTAAAAAGGGGTTTTTGACTCAAAAATTTTGCATATAATACGCTGATTATAGAGATAAATTTGTATATTTGCATAAGCCAACCAGGTTTGAGACTATGATTACAATGTTGCATATTCATCACTACCATCATCATATCTTGCGAAAGATACGGTAGGTCGTGTTGGTATAGAGTAATCTATCAATATAAGGGGCTTGCCTATCTGAGGTAGGCCCTTTTTTATTGCAACTCTATTGCGAGGTGGGCTATTGACCGAAAATTAATGAACAAAAATAAAAATAGTTAGGTTATGTTGAGAATTGCTATCCAGACAAAAGGGCGACTGAACGAACAGAGTACGGCCCTTCTGCACGAGATTGGTATAGATATCGAGGGCGCAAAGCGTAAGTTCCTCTCAAAGGCGGCTAACTTCCCTATTGAGGTGTTGTATCTGCGTGATGACGATATTCCGCAGGTGGTGGAGAATGGTACTGCCACGCTGGGTATCGTAGGCCTGAATGAGGTGGCCGAGCGCGGATGCGATGTTGAGGTGGTGGCCAAGTTGGGTTTTGGCGGCTGCCGTATTTCGTTGGCTATTCCCAAGGGCGACGAGTATCCGGGGGTGGAGTATTTTCAGGGTAAGCGAATAGCTACATCTTACCCCAAGATTTTGCGTCAGTTCCTTGCCGAGAATGGTGTGCAGGCACAGATTGAGGTCATCACAGGCTCGGTGGAGATTGCTCCCGCGGCTGGTATTGCCGATGCTATCTTCGATATCGTTTCGTCGGGTGGTACACTCGTAACCAACGGTCTGAAGGAGGTGGAGCGCGTATTCGAGTCTGAGGCTGTGCTTATCGCTAACCGTAACCTCTTGGCCGAGGAGCGTGAGGTGTTGGAGGAGTTGCTGTTCCGTATGGAGTCGGAGCGAGTGAGTCGCGGCAAGAAGTACTTGCTGATGAATATCCCCACTGCAGCGCTTGATGAAGCCGTGAAGATTCTGCCCGCAATGCGAAGCCCGACAGTGATGCCTCTGGCCGTTGAGGGTTGGTGTTCGCTCCACTCTGTGGTGGATGCAGCCGATTTGTGGGACAAGGTGCGCCAGTTGAAGGCTATCGGTGCCGAGGGTATCTTGGTGCTTACATTGGATAAAATTATTCCGTAGCAGATATGAAATTGCCAGATATTTATTGTAACCCGTCGCAGAATGAGTGGCCCGAACTCTGCCGTCGTGCTGAGCAGGACAACTCTCAGATAATGGAGCGTGTCGTGGCCATCGTCGAGCGCGTGGCAAAGGAGGGCGATAAGGCCATCAAGGAACTTGCTATGCAGATTGATGGTGTCTCTCTGGAGTCATTGCAGGTGAGCGAGGCTGAATTCAGCGAGGCCGAGGCTATGGTCAGCGCCGAGGTTAAGGCTGCTATCGAGGTGGCCAAGCGCAACATCTCGTCATTCCACGAGGCGCAGTTGCCCCGTGAGGTTAGGGTAGAGACCCAACCTGGCGTTATGTGCGTGCAACGCCCCGTAGCGATTGATAGTGTGGGCTTGTATATCCCTGGAGGTACTGCTCCGCTCTTCTCTACGGTATTGATGCTGGCTCTGCCCGCGAAGATTGCTGGATGCCGCGAGGTGATACTCTGCACCCCCACCAACAAGCAGGGACGAGTGGCTGCCGAGGTGCTATATACGGCACGCCGATGTGGCATTAGCAAAGTCTTTAAGGTGGGTGGCGCGCAAGCCGTAGCCGCAATGTCTTATGGTACGGAATCGGTGCCGAAGGTAGATAAGATTTTTGGCCCTGGCAATCGCTATGTGACCCTTGCCAAGCAGTTGGTGGCATCGCGTAGAACGGCTATTGATATGCCTGCAGGCCCGTCTGAGGTGATGGTTATGGCCGATGAGACATCTTTGCCCGCCTTCGTTGCTGCCGATATGCTTTCGCAGGCCGAGCACGGTAGAGATAGTCAGGCCATCGTGGTGTGCAACAGCGTGGAGTTGGCCAAGCAGATTAACGATGAACTGAACTCGCAGACGCAACGACTGGAGAGAGGTGTATATATCGCCGAGTCGTTGGCCAACAGCCGAATCGTAGTCTTTGACGATAAGAGCCAGATGGTGGCCTTCGCCAACGAGTACGCGGCCGAGCATCTGATAATCTCAATGGAGGATGCGTGGAGTGTGGCCGAGAAGATTACTGCCGCAGGTAGCATCTTTATTGGCAACTACTCGCCCGAGAGCGCTGGAGACTATGCGTCGGGTACAAACCATACACTTCCCACATCGGGTTGGGCTCGCTCCTACGGTGGCGTGAATATCGACAGCTTTATGCGAAAGATGACCATCCAATCGCTCTCAACCGAGGGCTTGGAGAGTCTTGCGCCGACCATCGTTGCGATGGCCGAGGCCGAGGGGCTGGAGGCGCACGCTGCGGCTGTTAAGGTTAGATTAGAAAAGTAAATAGATATGAAGATTAAGAGCATAGATTCTATAGTTCGTAGGGCTGTCAAGGCTTTGGAGCCTTACTCTACGGCTCGCGATGAGTATCAGGGCGAGATAGGCATCTTCCTCGATGCCAACGAGAGCCCATTCAATAATGGCTACAACCGCTATCCTGACCCGCATCAGCGCGAGTTGAAGGCTCGCATTTCGGAGCTTAAGGGTGTGTCGGCGGAGAATATCTTTCTCGGTAACGGTAGCGACGAGGCCATCGATTTGGTCTTTAGAGTATTCTGCGAGCCACGAATCGACAATGTGGTGGCCATCGCTCCGAGCTATGGAATGTATAAGGTGGCGGCCGCTATGAACGATGTCGAACTGCGCGAGGTGCAGTTGGGTGACGACTTCTCGTTGCCGACCGATGCGCTGCTTGCGGCTACCGACGAGAATACGAAGGCTATCTTCCTCTGCTCACCCAATAACCCCACAGGTAACTCGTTCCCCAGAGCGGAGATGTTGCGACTCATTGAGGAGTTCGAGGGTATCGTTGTAGTGGACGAGGCGTATATCGACTTTGCCGAGGTGGAGAGCCTCAAGGTGGAGATTGCCGAGCATAAGAATCTGGTGGTGTTGCAGACCCTCTCGAAGGCGTGGGCAATGGCGGGACTGCGTGTAGGTCTTGCTCTGGCCGATAAGCGTATCGTGGAGTTGATGTCGCAGATGAAGTATCCCTACAACATCAACATTGCAACGCAGCAGATAGCCTTGCAGTTGCTCTCTTATCCCATCGACGAGGATCTGGCAGAGATTAAGAGTCAGCGTCAGGAGATTGCCGAGGCGATGGCTGCCATGTCGTTTGTCGAGCATATCTATCCGAGTGATGCCAACTTCTTGCTGGTTAAGGTCAAGGATGCCGATGCGCTCTACAACCATCTGATTCAGGATAAGATTATTGTCCGCAACCGCAACCGCGTGAAGGGTTGTGAGGGCTGCCTAAGAATAAGCATCGGCCTGCATAACGAGAATTTGAAACTGATTGAGTCTTTGAAGAGATATGAAGAGTAAAGTGTTGTTTGTGGACCGCGACGGTACGATTATCGTCGAGCCGCCCGTAGATTATCAGGTCGATTCGCTTGAGAAACTGGAGTTTGTGGCAGGCGCTATATCTGGTCTGAAGTCGGTAGCCGAACTCGACTATGAGTTGGTTATGGCCTCAAATCAGGATGGTTTGGGCACTGATGCTTTCCCCGAGGAGACCTTCTGGCCCGCACACACCAAGATGTTGCGTACGCTGGCTGGTGAGGGGGTATTCTTCGATGACCAGCTTATTGACCCTACATTCCCGCAGGAGAACTCTCCGACACGCAAGCCAAGAACAGGTATGTTTGGTAAGTATCTGGGCGAGGGGTATGATATGGCGCAGAGCTATGTTATTGGCGATAGACTCACCGATGTTGAGTTGGCCTACAACCTCGGCGCAAATGCAATTCTTCTGCAGCCCAAGGCCGATGGCGAGCGTATGTTGGAGGGTAAGCCGTTTGCTTCGGCGTGTAAGTTTGTGACCCATCGTTGGAGCGATGTGGCGGAGTTTCTGCGTCGCACCGAGCGCCGTGCTGTTATTAGCCGCAAGACGAGCGAGACGGATATTAACATCGAGTTGGACCTCGATGGCGTTGGCGAGTCGAATATCTCTACGGGACTCAACTTCTTTGACCATATGTTGTGGCAGTTGCCGCACCATGCATCGGTTGCACTCAAGGCTGAGTGTAAGGGCGATTTGGAGGTGGACGAACACCACACAATCGAGGATGTGGCCATAGCCCTGGGTGAGGCCATTTCGCAGGCGTTGGGTTCAAAGCGAGGCATCAATAGATATGGCTTCGTGCTTCCGATGGATGAGTGCCGTGCTATGGTGCTGATTGACTTTGGTGGCAGAGCCGATTTCGTGTGGGATGTGGAGTTCACACGCGAGATGGTTGGCGATGTGCCGACCGAGATGTTCAAGCACTTCTTCAAGTCGCTGTGTGTGGCTATGCGTTGCAATCTGCATATCGAGGCTCGTGGCGAGAATAACCACCACCTCATCGAGGGTGTATTCAAGGCCTTTGCGCGAGCGTTGAAGATGGCTGTGCGTCGCGATGTATTCAAGTATGATTTACCGTCAAGCAAGGGAGTATTATGATAGCGATTGTAGATTATAAGATGGGCAACCTGCGCTCTGTGGAGAATGCGTTGAAGCGTCTGGGTGCCGAGTATGTGGTAACGGCCGATGCCGAGGTGATAAAGTCTGCCGATAGGGTGTTGCTACCTGGCGTGGGCAATGCTGCCGAGGCTATGGAGAATCTGCGTGCGGCATCGTTGGTGGATACCATCAAGCAACTGCGCCGCCCTGTGTTGGGCATCTGTGTGGGTATGCAGGTGATGTGCCGCCATAGCGAAGAGGGCGATGTCGATTGCCTTGGATTGTTCGATGCCAGAGTCAAACGCTTCAAGCCCGAGCCCGATTTGAAGGTGCCACATATGGGTTGGAACAAGATTGGTAACCTCGAAACAAAACTCTTCAAAGGCATCTCGGGTGGCGAATATGTCTACTTTGTTCACTCCTACTACCCCGAGTTGTGTCCCGACACGATAGCTACCTCTGTTCACGGAACAATGTTCAGTGCTGCACTGAAGTACGAGAACTTCTACGGCACGCAGTTCCACCCCGAAAAGAGTGGTGATGTGGGTGAGAGAATATTGGCCAACTTCCTCGGCTTGTGATGGCCTCAAGGGAGTGAGCCGATGGCGTAGAGTGATAAACTAAAGTTAGGTTAAAGTAATGATTGAGATAATTCCTGCAATAGATATAATAGAAGGGCGTTGCGTGCGCCTCTCGCAAGGCGACTATGCCCAGCGAAAGGTCTATGATGCCTCGGTGGTGGATATGGCCAAGCGTTATGCCGATTGTGGCGTCAAGCGCATACACATTGTGGATTTGGACGGTGCAAAGTCATCTTCGCCAAAGAACCTGAAGACGCTGGAGCGTATTGCTCTCTCTACATCGGTAGAGATAGAGTGGGGCGGTGGTATCAAGAGCGACGACTCGTTGCGTGCGTTGTTTGACTATGGTGCAACATACGCTATCATCGGTAGTGTGGCTGCCAAGCAGCGAGAACTCTTTGCCGAGTGGCTTGAGCGATTTGGTGGCGAGAGGATGATTCTCGGTGCTGATGTGCGTGACGGCAAGGTGTCGGTGAATGGTTGGCTGGAGGATTTGGCGCTTTCGATCGAGGATTTGGTGGATGGCTTTTTGCCCTATGGACTCAAGCAGGTTATCTGCACCGACATCACCAAGGATGGAATGTTGGAGGGCCCTTCGTTTGACCTCTACACACAGCTGCAGAGCCGTTATGATGGGGTGGACTTCACCGTATCGGGCGGCATTAGTTCGATGGCCGACATTGAGCGTTTGGAGGAACTTCACCTGCGTAAAGTCATCGTGGGTAAGGCTATATATGAGAATCGTATAACCCTAAAAGATATTGAGAGATGGTTGCTAAACGCATAATTCCCTGCCTTGATGTGAAGGAGGGGCGTACGGTAAAGGGTGTAAACTTTGTTGATTTGCGCGATGTGGGCGATGCTGTTGAATTGGGTCAGTATTATGCTCGCTCGGGAGCTGATGAGTTGGTATATCTCGATATCAGCGCTACACGCGAGGGGCGTCAGACATTCACACGATTGGTGGAGCGCATCTCTGACGGTATAAATATCCCGTTTACGGTGGGTGGTGGCATCTCTACACTTGAGGATGCTGCACGACTGCTCGATGCGGGTGCTGACAAGATTTCAATCAACAGTGCTGCGATAGCTAATCCGCAGTTGATAAACGATATTGCGGCCCGATATGGTAGCCAGTTTGTGGTCGTAGCCATTGATGCCCGACAAATGGAGGATGGCGTGTGGCGAGCCACGACACACGGCGGTAGCCGCCCCAGCGACAAGGAGCTGTTCTCGTGGGCTCGTGAGGCGCAGGAGCGAGGTGCGGGTGAGATACTTTTTACTTCGATGAATCACGATGGAACACGCTCTGGGTACCCGTGCGATACCTTTGCGCGCTTGTCGCAGGAGGTGTCAATCCCCATTATTGCATCGGGTGGTGCTGGTTCGGTTGAGGATATTGCCGAGGTGCTGACCGTGGGACGAGCCGATGCTGCACTGGCGGCGAGTATCTTCCACTTTGGCGAGATTACCGTCGGAGACTTGAAAACGGAGTTGAAACGATTAAATATTGATGTAAGATGCTGACATTCGATGAATTGAAATTAGATAAGTGTGCCGATGGTCTGCTGCCCGTAGTGGTGCAGGATGCCGTGACACTGAAGGTGCTGATGCTCGGCTATATGAATCGTGAGGCCTACGATAAGACGATGAGTGAAGGTAAGGTGACATTCTTCTCGCGTACACGCAATACGCTGTGGACAAAGGGTGAAACGAGTGGCAACTACCTGATGGTTGATTCTGTCTATGTCGATTGCGACCAGGATACACTGCTGATTAAGGCTAACCCCATAGGTCCGACTTGCCATCGTGGTACGGTAAGCTGTTTCGATACCCCCGATAGCGAGGGTTTTATCCGCCATCTGCAGGCCGTTGTGCAACAGCGCCACCGAGATATGCCCGAAGGTTCATATACCACAAAACTCTTTATTAAGGGCGTTAAGAAGATTGCCCAGAAGGTGGGTGAGGAGGCCGTAGAGAGCGTTGTTGAGGCCGTGGACGGCAACCGCGACAGATTCATCTACGAGGCGTCGGATATGATTTACCACCTGCTGGTGTTGATGGAGCAGATGGGTTGCTCGATTGAAGATTTGGAGCACGAACTGTCGCTCAGACACCGATAGCGAACTATTTTAGCAATTTATTTGAGGCTTTTAGCCAAAAGAATTGGATAAAAGAAATAAATGATTTATTTTTGCAACGCAAAAGCGTTAATGCGCTATTGTGGATAGGTTCCGTAGCTCAGTTGGATAGAGCAACAGCCTTCTAAGCTGTGGGTCGTGGGTTCGAATCCCGCCGGAATCACGCTAATAATCAGTCGTTTACAGTGATGTGAACGGCTGATTGTTTTTTGTGTTGCACACAATTTGCACACAACTTTCCGGAACGGATAGCGGTTTTGTGGGTTTTTCGGGTGTCGATGTTGTATGTGGCTATATGTTTAACTTTTAATATTTACAACGATGAAAAACGGAAAATGTACCTCAACAGTGGCGGGAAATGCCAACAATCAGACAAAAAATCTCAAATATTCTATCTCGGACAGTTTGTCAGTAGAGGCGGGCAGTGCCTCAACCTCAACCTCAACCTCAACCTCAACCTCAACCTCAACCTCAACCTCAACACTCCCCATATATGCGTATAGTGTAGTGAAACGCCATTACAAAGCGATGGCCGAGATATTAATGCGCTTTTCGGCAACTGATTATTTAGCGCAGTTGCAAAAAATGGACTTTGACTATAAACAAGTGCTACACGATATAGATGCTGGCGGGTGTATTGAGCGAGAGCAAAACGAGAACCCGGCAGAGGTGTTGGAGTCTTTGCGTCTAACATATCGCCCCACTCCCCGAGAGGACGCAGATAGAGCAAATCTATTGCGTTGTATGGGTGATTTATTGCGAGAGGTAGAGGCGTTTGTCTATCAGTTAGAGGTGTGCCACGAATTAAGAGAATAGGCCTACCTCTGAGGCTTCGGCTATCGATATTTGGTTATTTAGGTGGCTAAACAGCTCACAAAAAGGCATAAAAAATGGGGTTTTTGTGATGAAAAACCCCGTTTTTTTTGTGTTATAGTCGTTTATTTTTGCACATTTTAAGATGTAGCTAATTTGCTTATATATTCATTTAAGCGTTTGGCCTGCGTTTCACTTATCTTTGTAAAAGATATAGAACTTCTCAATTTCTCAATTCCATAATCTTTGATATATTTTCCTATTGATACATTAAGAAATATAGATGGTAATGATACCACTCCTTCGAGGTCTATAACAATCTTATCCTCGTTGATGTTTTTCACGAGGATGTCAAACAATGTATCGCCAGCCTCCGGATAAGATTTCGTATCCATAATAGGTTGAAGTTTAATAATCATAGTTTTCTCCTCCAATTTTAGTTAAAAAGTAAATGTAAAAGCGTCAAGTATATTTTCTTCCTCAAAATGATTCAACGATAGTTCATAATATATTATTGTGCCATCGAAGTCAATTTTATGTAATCCATTTCTAATATTTTCTCTTTTTGCAAGTAGCCATCCGTTATTACTAATAATGCCCAATATATCATCTTCGGTACAAGTATCTTTAATATTTCCGAGCCCCATTCCTTGGTTTCTCTCGTGAGATTTGGTCGTTATGTTATATTCCAAAGCTTTGCATAAGGCTTGAGCATCATTGTCAATATCAGTAAACACTCTTCTTATGGAATTGGCAATACCGATGCCAAAATCACAAACTGCAACATATAATTTGCCTTGTTGTTCGTCAAACTTTATGAATGAGAATGCATTGCCGTCCGCATTTGCGTGGTCGGATACATTATAGTATGCTTCATCTAAACTCTCTTTTACCGCGCTTAAATCTTTGTTCTCAAAGAATCGGCGTTTTAGGTATTGATGAATTCGCATTGTATAAGCTTCCTTTTCATCATCTACAAATCGCCATAAATTAAGTACGGTATCGTTTTGAGATTCCACAAAATTAGAAGGCGCATTTTTACCCCAATACTTTTCAAACTGCAACTCTTCTTGTAGATATTTTGTTATCTCTTTATCACTTTTTATTCTAACGCGCCTGCCACTTCGTATAATACATTCGATTAAACAAGCAAGCGATACGATGTGAAATGGGGTCATTTTCCCTACTTCAAATCCTGAAAAATAAAGCTTGATTTCTTCTCTGGGTGGAATATCAAGCAAATCTTTTCGTGCTTGCACAATAGTATTAAGCCAATCAAAGCGTTTGACTGAATTAAACAAAAATGAATATGGTTGTAGTCCTTGCATAAGCAATAATAATATACAAAAATACATTTTAGATTTGCGAAATGCAAATTTTTTATCGGAATAAATATTGTTATAATTTCTTTTACCTTGTTTTTTTGAGTGGTATAATTACTATGAATTTTGATGCTAACCCCTATTGGTGGATTGTAAGCAATTCACAAAGTTGGCAAATTTGAAAAAAATACCGTGTGTGTAAACTTATGCAGGGGCGAGGTTTGCGGGGTGGAACGGCTCAAAATTGATGCCCCCCACCCCTTATGTGAGTCCACGCCTTACCACCTTACGCCTACCCGTTTGAGGTAGTCTAACAGCGTGCCGATATTGATGCCCTTTGAGCGCAGGCAGTGTGTGAATTGTGCGTCGCACTCGTTACGCTTGTATTTGCTCGACTGAGCCGATATAGCGTGAAAGAGAGGCCGTGCCTGCTCGCCATAGGTAGAGGCTAACGCAAAGCCGATACGCACCCAATCGTAGTGCGCCTCTGCGATGTTGAGGCCACGCTCGACGAGTGTCTGCACGGCTCGCTCGACTCTCTCTATCGGTAGGGTGTTTGGACGGGCAGAGGCTCTATTTTCGCAGTTGTTTGCTTGGTCGGCTACTTGAGCAGCCTGCGGGTGTTGAGGCAGAGAGGTAGCCTCTTTTGCGCTGTTGCTGTCCGTTGAGGTTGCGCCCGATAGCAGAGTGTGGGGTGTTGGTTCTCGGTTGATGTATGGTGTGGGGTCATACGAGGCAAAGCGCAGGCGGGCGAGGTCTTTGCACGCCTTGTCGGTTACGATGCCCCGATGGCTCAGCTCTGACTGAATGGAGGCCAGATGCTCTGCGTAGCGATTGGGGGTTGCGATACGGTAGATAGCAAAGCACCCGCTACCTCCCGCACTCACTCCAGCGTACAACACGCAGGGCGATAGTGAGCCGATATAGTGCGCTGTGGCTCTCCAATCTTTGATATTGGGGTTATCTTTGCCGTCGATATCGACGCAGATAAAACCCGAGTATGTGAGTATGTTTGCCGAGCCTCGGTGGTGGAATACTCCCGCAGGCGTGATGGCTGGTAACTTTTGTTTCAACTCTCGGCGGTGGGTCGGGTCGGTTGAGGCTCTTATCTCGGTTATTATGCCCCTATATTCGTTTGTTGTAAGAAAAGAGAGTAAATCTATATCCTCACAATAACGAGCAGAAAGAGCAGAGGAAAATAGCGAAACTCGTCCTATATTCAGCGGGCAGGCAACGCCAGCCTCAACAGTCGTACTCTCAACCTCAACAGTCGGGGTAATCGTAGAGGCCACGCTCGACCTCAACGATTTTGTGGTGTCACTCTCTACACCCTCCCTCTTTATTCTACTTGTATAATCATTACATATCATATCACTACATATCATATCTGCTACTTTTGTTAGTTTTGTTGGCAAATGCTGGCAAAAGTGGCATTTGCTATCATTTGCTACTGATGTTGTGCTTAGATTTAGCACCTTTTCGGCCTGCCTCGGCTCGTTTTTCGCAAGTGGAGGCGTAGCGCTCTTTGTCTAACTTTATATCCTCGACAATTTGAGCAAAGGCAGAAAATCGCACAATATCCTCCGTCGGCTCGGCTTGGTCGATTATATAGGCGTCTATTGCATCGTGAATGGCTAAGCGTAAATCGTCGGGGAAATGGCGCAGGCACTCAGCCCAACGGCGATAATAGATTATCGAGTCGTAACCTTTCGCAGTTCTATTGTTTGCCATCTATTACCTCCTTTCTGATAAAATAACGCTTGAAACGCTCACGCTCTTTTGTGGTGTCCCATAAGTCGGCAATAGGGTAGCCTCTGAGTCGTAGGTTGCGAATGTGCCCTCTTGGGTCAGACTGCCCCAGCGCTCGGCTGATATCGGCAACGGAGCGAGGGCGTTTCGATGCTAACAAGTAATTTAATACCCTTTTTTGTTGGCGGGGTAGAGAGGAAATCGTATCTTTGTCGAACATTTGACGCATATTGTTGTTTGCGCTGGCCTCATTGCTACAATGGGCGGGCGCTTTTTTTGTTGCTACGCCCATCATCTCGCCATTTTACGGGTTGCGCTCTCTGCAATGCGTTGTATTGCCTCCCTTTTTGCGTCGTTGGGGTGTACGGTTCGACTCTCGACCCACCCCTGCAACTCTTTGCGTGAAAAGATGGTGCGACGGCCTATTTTTCGATGCGGAATCTGCCCCCTAAAAACAAGGTTGTAGAGGCTTGAACGGGTGGTTGGCGCTCCTAATTCGTCGAGGTAGTCGATGGCCTCTAACATAGTGAGGTTGTCGCTCTTTTTGGCCTCGTTGCGACGGCGGAAATCTGCCAGTTTGGGAATGATAGCCTCAACGGCCTGCCCGATATACTGCTGTAACTGGTCGGGTGTCGTGAGAATAATTGTATTTTCCATTTTTTGCATTTTTAGTTAAAAGTAAATGGGGTGCGTCCACCTCGTTTGTGATTAACCACAATGCAAAACTATAACGAATAGGAGCGTAGGACTAATAGTCGGACGCTCCTAAATTTTTAATTAATCAATCATCTATCTTTATATTTAATCGCTCTAACCACTCGACGGCTACGCCATTTGCTTGTTTGGTCGGCTTTTTGTACGATATGGAGTCTTGCGGTTTGACCTCTATATTACCGCCCGTAACAGCCTCAACAAAGCCAGCTATTTTGGTCTTGTCGATATTCTTTGATACGCCCGTGTAGTCGAGCAATATTTTCAATATCGCAATGCGGTGCGTGCGCTCTAAAGTCTTATATTTTGCCTGCTCTTCGGGTTGAGGTGTCGCTCTGCAATGTTTGTAATATTCGTTTACCTCTTGGCGCAGTGTGCCGTCGTTATCACATACTTTTAGCAATTCTTCTATATCGTTGCCCCAGCGCTCGCAATATGTGAGAACCCAAAAATAAAATTGGTCGAGGTCGTTTATGATAGTGAAAATTAATCGGTGCAAATTGTCTATCTCGTCGGGCGTGAGTTTGTCAGTCCTTTTGGCGTCGAGTTCGATATTGAACGGGTCTATATATTTGCGTAAAATAAAAAATGGAAAGGCAATAGCGAATAGATGCCTAAATATAAACTTTCTGCATCCATCGTCTGCGATTATTAGTGCTTTTAGTAGCGAGTCGGTATATTGGTGGTACTCGCTTATTGGCAGATTGTCACTATCCATTTTTCGTGATTGTAACAAATCGGCTACGGAAAAATCTTTGCTCTTGCCAACGAGCGCCACTGTCATATACTGAATTGACTTGTTTACCCACTCAAATATTTGTTCCATAATACACTCTAAAATTTGGTTAATAACTCGGCATTGCGTTGGCGCTCCTCTTGCTCAAACGATGCTAAATAGTTTTCGGTTGTCTTTAGGCTACTGTGCCCCATCGACTCGGATATATAGGCGATGTTCGCTCCGCTACGCTTTAACACGGTTGCGAATGAGTGGCGGGCGGTATAGGTCGAAATATGCTCTATACCTAACTTTTCGCTTATGTAGGCCATTGCTCGGTTGATGTGGCGTAGTAGTGTCTGCGTCTTGCGTCGCACCTCTAATGGCGTTTCTTTGCCGTTGAGGTGTGGGAATATAAAGTTGTCGGGGTGGGGTGGGTTGCCCCAGCGCTCGATTATCTCTACCATCGGTTGTGTGATGGCTACACGGATATCCTTTTGTGAACGGGTTGTGTTGATGGTCTTTTGGCGCTTGTAGTATATCTCGCCCCCGACAATATCGGAGTAGCGTAGGCGCATAAGGTCTGAAACATTTATGCCGTTGCACATATAGAGAAAAACCCAATAATCACGATAGCGCAGAGTGGCGGGTCTAACCTCGTCGGTGTAGCGCACCACAGCGCCCAGTTGCTCCATCGAAAGAGCCATTTTTCGCCCCGTACCCTCTTGTATTCGATACTTGCCACGACCAAACGGCATTTCGCCCTCTTTTATCACGCCGACGGCCTTTGCATCGTTGAGGATGGCACGCAGAGTGCGCAGGCGTATAGATATTGTCGTTTGTGCGAGGCCTCGACTACGCAGATGTTCGGCATAACGCTCTACCCAGTCGATTGTTACGGCATTGTAGGGGATATATCCACCAGCAAAGCGCTCTATACAGTTCAGCGTACACTGGTAGTTTTCCATATTGCCGATACGCCCCTTTTGTTTTAGGTCTGCAATCTTATTGCGGAACGCCTCGTTGATGGTCGTTATGGCCGAGCCACGCAGTCGCACATTGAGCGTGTGGAGTGAAAAAGTGCCAGCGTGCGCCAGTTGGTCGGCAATATCTCGGATGTGTTTATAGCTATTCTCAATATCTCGGCGGGTAGCCGTTGCCTCTCGGGTCTTTGTGTTGGGTAGCGCCTCCCATTCGGCGGGTGTGAAACTCTTGCCCGTTGGGTAGTATTTGCGGTGTCGGTTGTAGCCGATACGCACCTTTAGCGGATAACGGCCATCGGTCAGCCTCTTGCGAGTGTCAAGGTATAGCGAAATTGTTATACCATCTTTTGAATATTCCAGCATATTGTTGTTTTTGTTGCGTAAATTCCGTGTCAATATTCTTGCGTTGGCCGGCAGTGGTTGAGGTGTCGGCTTTGTTGGCCTCAACGGGGCGGGCATTATCATCGTTGAGGCGGAAAAATCGCCTATAATGTGTCAAAAGATGTCACAAAACGCCGAAAATCTCGATTTTTTTGGGAAATTTGCACACAACTTTTTTGCTCGGCTTACACTAAAACCCCCTCAGAGGTGCGTAGGAGGCCGATTATATGCAAAAAAACGGGTGCTCATTTGCACACAATTTGCACACAATTTGCACACAAAATTAAAAAACAAAGTGAAAATAACAAAATTTAATCAAAAATAATTTATTATCTTTGCGACTGAAAAGCAATCATTTACGGCTGAAATGCGAAATGTGAAAAAACCGCAAAAATGGGGTGTAACAGCCTTCTAAGCTGTGGGTCGTGGGTTCGAATCCCGCCGGAATCACTTTTCACATCAAAATGCGGTTAAAACGCTGAAAATCAGGGTTGTCAATACAATGATAACCTTTTTTTGTGTCCGTATTTGTAGCCCAATGGCTACAAGATTAAAAATGGGCTACAAATTGTACCGATTTAACAGTTTGTAGTTATGGCAAGGACAACATTTTCAATCACTTACTATTGCAGACAAAGTAAGACAAACAAACAAGGTGTAGCCCCTCTTGAGATGTGTATTAACATAAATCAAAATAGGCTGTTCATCAATCTACCAACAAAATTATCTCCCAAGGCATTTAATAGAAAGAGAAAACCTGCTGAAATAGACGATTTGTTGAATCTATATAGGTCTAAAGTAAGTAATATTATATCTCAACTCTTAATCGAAGGGATACCCATTACCGCTAATTGTATCAGAGAATATATGCGAACTGGTGGCACTAAGAGTATCACCATTGAGCAACTATGTGATGAATATCTGCGGATTATTAAGAAGCGAGTGGGGAAAACTATGGTTCCACAAGTGTATAAAAGATATGAACTGGTTAGAGATTTTCTGTTTGAGATACTAACCCCCACCAAAGAGGTGAGTACAGTTAATAATGCCGATATGGTTAATATCTATCACATATTGAAGAATAGATTTATGCCATCTACATCAGCTGGGTATATGGTAAAGATAAAAACGATATTTCATTACGCCATAGATAATAATTGGATAAAAATAAACCCATTCAACGGGATAAAGGTGGATAGAGGCACCCCAAATGTAGAGTTCTTAACTGTAGATGAACTAGATAAAATCAAACATTTAGATTTGTCTGATTATGAACGATTAGATAGGGTTAGAGACCTTTTATTATTTCAAGCGTCTGTTGGTACAGCTTACTGCGATTTAGTTAATTTCGATGTGAGTAGAATCATTGAACTAGAGGGTGTATTCGTATATAATGGCGATAGGCAGAAAACTGGAATACAGTTTACGACTGTTATTTTGCCTTGGGGATTGAAGATATTAGACAAATACAACGGAAGGTTGCCAATCATATCTAATCAAAAATATAACTCCTACCTGAAGGAGATACAGCGATTGGCGGGAATAGAGACTGTTATTACATCACACCTATTGAGAAAGACCTATGCACACACATTGCTCAATAATGGAGTGAATATCTCAGTAGTGGCAAAGTGCTTAGGTCATACAAATACAATTATTACACAGAAAACTTATGCTCGACCCGTTGATACTTTTGTTGCAAGCGAAGTGGGAAAGATGCTTAAACAATGGGAAAAAGAATAGGCACAACCCTATCTCTCGATAGGCATTGTGCCTTAGTCCTCTTATGCAGCTTTTTTAGCGCACCATTGCGAAAAGAGTCTTTCCACATCCATTTTACCCTTCCAGGTTCCAGCTTCAATCCTATTCTTATAAAAGGAGTAGAAGCGTTGAACATTGGTATCGTAGTCCGAGCGAGCATTATACCAACTATCGAGTTGAGCCATATTATCGAGTGGCGGTAATGTGGCCTGTACTAGATTGATAGGCTGTTTCTCGGATTCGTCGGTCCACATTAGGTTGCTATCCAAAGCTGGTACATTAGGTAGCGGAGTATTGGAGGTTTCAGCCGAACTCTCCTGGGGATTTTCTCCCCACTTAAAACGCTCATTGCCCCACTTGTCAATAATTAACAAGCTAGTTATCATACCATTAGCAACCGACATCTCCTTAACTTTAAAGGATTGGCATAGCTTTCCATTAAACATATCATTCTCAGTCAATGAGACAGTAATCCTAGGTGCTGAATAGAGCTCTCTGCCGATACCCCAGGAAACAGCAGCCCTTTTGAAAGCATCGGATGCTAAGCCCTTGTCAGCCTCAATATTGCTTTCAGAGCCTGTGTCCGATTTCCATAGCCACTCTCCAGTTGCAGGATTACGTATGCCTATCCTGCACATTAACAACCCTTTAGCTTCATAATACTCCTTTTGCCAACCAAGAGTACCAAGGGTCTCATCAAGGATATTCATGCCACATCGAGCATCCTGGTAGAGTAGTAAGGTCGTCTTACCATTACGAGCTTCTGCTGGACGCACCTCAACCTCATCAGCTCGAAGGTTTCTAAATGAAAGGGGAGTGTGTATCATTTCAACTCCCGAGGGATTCATACCCTCTGTTTGAATCAATGTATTCATTTTCAATATTTTGTATTAAAAAATAAATTATACTCGCTTTGCTTCCTTGAACATATACATCAGCGTTCCAAGGCCTATATCGTTTCCGCTACCATAGCTTTCAGCTATCTTATCATATTGATTATCACATTCATACCTGTCATACTTTGGCGATAGTGAAGATATTGAGTGGAAGTATTGTCTGCCCGACTCACCAAACTCACTGCACAATGACATACCTATCTTGAACCACGAGTGGTAGTCGTCGGGAAGAGTTAGATTATTGTCTATCAAATACTTAATTTGCTCCTCTACCCTTTGAGCGTTATCTGTAGAGGTTGTGTGATAGCAGAACTCACGAGGGGCATAGGTTGTGGACACCCGAGTCTCCCTTTTAGGCTCACCTACCATCTTGTAGTAGGTGAGCGCATAAGGATTGTAATAAGGCTCCTCATTGTAAGAAGCAAAACGAAGTCGAGTGGTGTCTTTACACGCCTTGTCGATGGTAATACCGTACTCCTTAAAGTCTTTTTCCAATGCCAAGTAGTGCTCTTTCAATCGTTTAGGGTCATCAACCCTGCATATCGCAAAGTAGCCATCTCCAGAAATAGACTTGCCTGCATATATAACAAAGTCCATCTGCTTCAGGATGTTAGGAACCTCTGGCATTACCTCAACGTTATCCTTATAATCAATATCAATCGCTATTAGCCCTGAGTATTCAGCTACTTTCTCTCTCTTTCGCTCCGTGAAACGTCCGCTGACAGTTGCACAAGGAAGAGCTGTACGATACCTATTCTTGATTTCGTGTCGCTCCTCGATAGTCTTGCCGCTACGAATGGCCTCTGCAATATCCTTGTACTGGTCTGTGAACAGAAAGTCTTTGAGATTCACGACAGTTCCAATATTATCACTAACTCCCTTATATAGAGATACCTCAACATCTAAGGGACTACTTACATTAGCTGTAGGGATAGTAAACGGAATGGGCTTGTATACCTCCTCCTCGTCCTCTTCGTGATAGTATCCATCATCCTTTGTAGCATTATAGTAGTTGCCTGAGTCTATATCATACTTCAAACGACACTCACCCATCTTGCCATAATTTGCAAACTTCACCTTATCGCATCGAATGATTGTTTCATTCTTCTTAAAGTCTCGATGCACGGTAAGAACAAAATCAGACTTATTGAAGAAATTAGCACTGCCATTGATATCATAAGCATTAGGGCATACATAGGCTCCTGCAGACGAATCATAAGCCATCTTTCTTGGGTGGGCAACTAGGATAACCATAATATTATGCTTGATTGCAAATCTGCACAACTCATCCATCATCTTGCTAACAAACTCTGTTTCAGCTTGTTCATTTGGTTTGTCTGTTTCCAGTTTGTTGTAGGCATCAATAACCATAATACTAACACCCTTATCTTGAATGAGCGATGCGCCTAGATTCAAAACCTGAGATAAGGTGCTAACCTTCTGGTAATTACAGAAGAAGAAATGGTCGCCAATATAGGAACCTGCATTTTGAACCTCTAAGCTGTTAGAATCTTTCAACTTCTTGTTGGTGTACTTCGAGACTAATTTCGCCATATGATATGAAAGTGGTTGATTCTCAGGGGAGAAGTACATGGTTTTCATACCATATAGCTTATTGTAGGTAGTAGTAAGAAAGTCCACAAACTCAGACTTTCCATAGTTTGGAACACCTGTGATAGTAATTACTCGACCTGTATCGAGGCGAAAGACCTCATCGAGATTATTAACCTGAGTGTACAGACCTTTAGGAAGGCCATTAGTGTAAATGTCTGTGATGCTCTGCATCAAATACTCCTTAGGAAGGAGTGAGGGCATATTGCCCATTTCGTTAATTTTTGACTTCATACTATATTTATTTTAAATAATTTATACTTTATTGTCAAACTCCGAGTCTTTGTATTTCTCTATCATTTTGGAGTGTAATTCGTATCCTTCACCTCTAAACTTATCAGCCAGTTGCAGTCTAGTAATAGGATTGAACTCGTGGTTCAAGTCAGCTATAATGTTGTTTAGCACCTTATATTTTATAGTGTATCTAGTGCCAGCCTTGCAAACCTTGCCAACCTCTATGACTTCCATCCTTTTTAATGAATCAATTGCTTTCTTAATTGGCTTATCTGTGAGTCCTGTATATATGCTTAGCAACGAAATACTAACGGCAGTACACCCGATGTTTGACAGATGCCTGATTGTATTCAAAACATCTCTCTCACTCTGAGTAAAGAGTATCTGCATATTGATTGGAAGGGCTACATATAAACCGCTATCCAACAAGAACTGCTCACCTTTACTTATGTTTTTCTTAGCCGCCATTTTTGTTCGTTTTGCTGGTGCAAATATATAAAGAAAAAATCATTAAAACCCTATAAATCAGATACTTGCAATTCTAGTCAAGTCAAGTTTTGCAAATCCAAGTTTTTCTTATTATATTTGCAGTATAACCTATTAGATATGAGATACATTACAGACACAGACTTTTTGCCTGAATACCGAGACCTACACTTTGATTCATATCAATTGCTTTACGGTATTGCTATCAATCAGCAGGAGGAACAGATTTATGATACAATTATCACATTGTGTAGAAAGTATAGAGAACCCATACTCCGAAAATCCAAGGTGGATTATTGGAAAACATTGGTTGATAGGGTAATATCTAGATTGGATTATATTGATGACAAAGCTGAAGTAATGGTGTATTTGCCATACACACAGATGTTGTGCACCCCCGAGAGACTTATCCAAAGATATACTTATGCCAGGTTGGTATTGGATAATGTGAGAGGATTGGAGATGAATCAACTGACCAGACGAGGCAATAAGAGTGCTGATGATATAAGATGGTTTTATCCAATTAAGAAACTCGAAGACTTGATGTACGATGCTATCCCAACCCTTTCAAAATTGCATCATAAATCGGAAAGTGAGATTAGGGAAGTCATTATAAATGAACTGGTTAGAAGAGGTGTTGATTCTATTGATTCAAAATCCAGTGAAGAAAACGAAAACTTGTATATAAAAGTGTTCTTGAATGGTAGATACTTGAAAGAACTTCAACCTGCATCAGAGTCAAAAGAGGATAATGAACCGACATATAATACGCAAACAAAGCTTGAGTCTGTTGGATTTTTATACTATGCCCTTCAGTACTATTTTAGCCAGGCGCAAGAGTTGAAGAAGGGAGAAATAGGTAAATTATTAAAAAAGGCTGTTGTGAGAATTGCAAATGGTTTAGAGACTCCACTAGAAAAATATGACTCTGCTAATTGTTCAAACAACACAGCCTATAAATATGTGAATAAAAAGCTATTCAATAACGATAGCACTAACTTTGATACTCTTCAGCATATTGAGGAAGCGCTCAAAAATCACGGCATAAAAGTCCCCGATGAACTGTCAGGGAAAATAACACATAGAAGGGGGGGTGATAAGTCTAAATGCTGAATAAAATATAATAACTTAGCATAAATGCTAATTCATATATATGAAGCTCTAGTCATCTAAATAATAATGGGTAGGAACAGTCCTACCCGTTATTATATGTTATATTCTTATTATGTTCGGAGATATTCCGATAGCAATGTCAGAAAAAATCCGACTCACGCTCATTAGCGTATATGCTAACATAGCTACCAATAATAAGCATATATGCTAATGGAGTTAAAAATCAAGGCTCTCATATACTTCCCCAATCTCTTCTGCCTTCAATCCCAGATATCTTCTGGTAATCTCACAACTGGAGTGTGAAAATATCTCACTCAACTTTATCAATGCTTTCTCTGCATCAGCTCCAGCACGCTCGACAATATGACGACCAAAAGTCTTTCGATGACTATGACTGCTATATGACTTAATGGAAAGCCTATACTTTACCTTAAACTCCTTCAATCTCATATTGACCCACTCTCTTGAATAGACCGTATTCAATCTACTGAGGAATATAGGTTCTGTATGAGCTGGCGAACCTAGAGCCTTATAACAGTCCTCGATATGCTTTTTGAGGTCTTTGTTTACCCTTATCACTCTGCGTTTGCCAGTCTTTTGCTCGATGATTACAATCTCGTCCTTGAAGATTATATCACTCCACTTCAACTTAAGCTCATCTCCTATGCGTAAGCCCCACATACACTGAGTTGCTACCAGTAAGCTCATACGATAATCTCCATCACGATACAGTCTGTGTACTAGGTTAATCATCTCTTCCCACTTCAATGCTTCTGCCGTTGTATATTGTCCTTTTAGTGCCATTGTACTTAGTTTTTTATATTGTTATTGATGTTAGTAAAACTGCTATTTATAAACTATGCTGATTATCAATCACTTTTTACTTTTTAGAGAAGTAAAAGTTAGTTTCCGTGGATTTCATATTCTTTCTCTATTCTGTTTTTATAGTCATCTGTACGCTCGACCAGGCTATCAATTACATTGACCAAACAATCTAGATATACATCCTCCACTCTAGTCCCATCTGCCAAGTGGACTTCAAATAAATCTGTGCCCTCGTTGTAGATAACCTTAACCTTCCCCTGATATTTGAAGCCATCAACTAAGAATGACACCCCTTTGTCCTCTGGGAGTCTCTTGGGGTTATGGAAACCCCAAGAAAAGACTACCATCAACTGACTTCTCAATATCTGTAAAATATACTCTGCCATAGATTAGAATACTTTAACGATTGACTCCCAACGAAAACTTCTCCACTCACCCTTTTCAATGTCAAAATAGGCTGTGGTCTTGAAATACTCTCGGCTGATACCATTGCCATTTGTGTACTTTGATGCCACCGCTGAGTTTGTTGTGCCAAATGCCTCACGAATCTCTCCATTCTTCTTAACGAAGATAAAGTGTGCCACACCATTACGGAGCTTCTCTTTCAAGTTCTGAATCATCATTGCCTTTGCTCCTGCTACCAAAAGGTTCTGTGTGCGCTCTGTAATTACATTCATTCTAACTGCTGTTGTGTTTGTGATAATCAATGCGTTCATAGTTGTATGTTTTATAGTTGCTAATTAAAAAACTCTCTTAATATATTTAGGCACTCCCCAGCCATTCAATCTGTAAACCTCTCTAACTGCCTCCTCGTAGGTGAATACATCCTTAATAAAAGTAGCTGATGTTCCAGTCTCGCTTACCATATCATACTGCCAAATGCCAAAGCATCTTCTGTGTCTTCCGAAGAAATATTTACCTACTTGTGCCTTCATTGTTATTATCTTTTTGTATTACAAATATAATACAATATAATTATATAAGCAAATATTTGAAGGACTTTTATAATAAAAAAAGATAATTTTTATTGTTTTTAATGGCATTTTCATAATTATTTTTTATTTTTACTGAAAATATGGAGCAATATGAATGGATTAGACACTGAAAAGACCTATTTTGAGGAGCACGCTATGGAGATTCTTGCTGCAGCCAACATCACAAAGGCACAGCTTGCACGAGAGATGGGCATCCTGCCTCAGAATATCAATAAACTCATTTCAACCAAGAATGTTGTAATGCTGGCAAAAGTATCGTCGGTGTTAAACATACCTCTTCAAGTGTTGATATACGGAGAACAGGAGCAGAATGAAACTGCACCTTCAGATGTTTATGGTTGTATATATATTGATAATCAACCATATATTTTCAATAACCGAGAAGAGTTAGATAAACTTCTAAACAAGGAATAACGATGATTACAGGTGAGATTAAAAACCGTATAAGGACAACGAGCATCACAAGGCTCTTGAAGCAAAAGTGGCAGAGCATAAAGAAGAGACCAATATCCTAAATTCGATAATCAAGACTGCTCATCGTTGGTATCCCGATTTTGCCAATCTCCTAAGATTGGAACGCCTCGCCAAGCAACTCGGGCTTTCGGCAATGGATTTTGCCGAGTTGATTAAGGGTCGGGGGCTGAATTTTACGGGGAGGCTATTCTCTTCGGAGCATAACCGATGGTTTGCTACGGATAATACCCCTCTACAGATTCTGCGAGATAACGATAGGCGGCTTATCTTAACTGCAAATCGAATACCTCTCAGCCAATGGTTCTGCGAGCAATACGATAAACTCCGACAATCATTCCGTCAGCCTATCCAACCAAAGAAAAGCAGAGGAGTG
>JAFZFX010000042.1 GCA_017555695.1 Alistipes sp. | reverse complement strand
GGTGGTCAGCAGCAGCGTGTAGCCATCGCCCGTGCCCTTGTGTCGAATCCTAAACTTATCCTTGCCGATGAGCCTACGGGTAATCTCGACTCGAAGAATGGTCAGGAGGTAATGACCCTCTTGCAGGAGCTCCACAAGGAGGGCACGACCATCATTATGGTAACCCACTCGCAGCACGACGCAGCCTACGCAAGCCGCACAATCTGCCTCTTCGACGGTAAGGTCGTGACTGATGTAAAGTCAAGATTGTAGAGAATTTAATGAATTTAAGGAAATTAAGGAATTTAGTGATTATCGCTATCTTCCCTAATCTCCCTAAATTCCCTAAACTCACTATAAAACCAAACCATAAGCATCCCGGGCTTGGGTAGGTTTGACCGCCTCCCAAGCCACTACAAAACAAATTAAAAGCTCAAACAATATGAAAATCGCGTTTAAGAATTTTTTAATGACATTACGTCGTTACAAGGTCGCATCGCTGCTTAATGTGTTGGGCCTTACCCTCGCCTTTGTGGCATTCTATGTTATTGCTTCGCAGGTCTACTACACGCTGACCTACAATAACACGCTCAAAGATGCCGACCATACATATCTTATCTCACCAAACTTTGGTGGTGATAAGAATGATATCAAGTGGAGTTCCAACTCTCCTGGCAACTTGGCGTATGAGGCTGCCGAGCAGTTCCCCGATGCCGAGGAGGTTGCTTCGTATGCACCATATCCAGCAATTAGCCGCATTTGGATAAAGAAGGGTGAGCACGGCTTCGATTCATTCAACGACTATGTCTATCAGGCTACGCCGAATATCCCTGACTTCTTCGGCTTTGAGTGCTTGGCGGGTAGTTTTGCCGAACTCACAAATCCGAACACCATCATTCTGTCACGCTCGGAGTCTGAAAAGTTGGGCTTGGGTGTAGGTGATATCATCTACTTTGAGGGTGGCAATAGGCACGACGACGGCAAGCCAACCGTTCAGCAGACGATTGTCGCTATATTTGAGGATATGCCAAAGAACTGCATCTTTGGTCATTGGGGCATCGTGCAAGGTGACGAAGGTGTACATACCTCGGGCAACAACAACTGGAACTATTTGAATTTTGTCCGTATGCGCGAGGGCGCTGACCTTAATACCTACATCGAAATTTTTAAGAAGGGTTATGCTGATTGGTTCCTCGGTATGGCGCAGGAGTGGATTGCTGAAGATCCTGAAGAGGAGGCATTGATAAAAAAAGAGTTGGAAAATGGCGTTCACATTCTCGCCACTCGCCTTGTGCCTGTCGATGAAATGTACTACGCAGATTTTCACGAGGCTTCTAACTTCCAGACGGGAAAGAAATCGACACCGATTATTCTCGGTAGCATTGCGTTTATTATCGTGCTGATTGCCTTTATTAACTTCATCAACTTCTTCTTCGCACTCGTTCCCGTGCGTATGCGTGCTGTGAATATCTGTAAGGTGTTTGGCGCAAGTCAGGGCACGCTAAGATGGAATTTCCTCTTCGAGGCTATCGGTTTGGTGCTACTCGCTATGGCTCTTACATTCTACCTGATGATAGTTATTAAAGATAGCTTTATCACAAACTACTCTATTTGCTCACTTGCCCTATCGGATAATATCCCCGTGATAATTATGGTGGTTGTGCTGATGGTATTGCTTGCTGTGGTAGCAGCACTCTATCCTGCATTCTACATCACTCGCTTCAATGCTTCATTGGGCGTAAAGGGTGGCTTTGCTCAGTCAGCTGTCGGTCGCAGACTTCGCTCGATTATGGTGGGTGTGCAGTTCTCGGTGGCTATGATTCTGATTATCGTAACTGCCGTATTCTTCTTGCAGTACCGCTATATGATTAATTACGACTTGGGCTTTGACCGCGAGAATGTTGTAACCTTCGGCTCGTGGGATTTGCGTTCTCGTTCCGAGACCGTTGTGGAGCGCCTTGAGCAGCACCCCGATGTAGTTGGTGTAACCTCTTCGGGTGCCAATATCTTCCGTAATGGTCAGACTTGGGGCAGAAGCTACGATGGTAAAGAGTATGCACTTAAACCTAACGCTGTGCGCTGGAACTTCCTCGACTTCTTTGGCTTTGAGGTAGTCGATGGCGTAGGGTTTACCCGTTCATCTGGCGAGCGTGGCGAGATGATTATTATGAAGTCTCTAAACCGTGAGGTGGGCATACCTCTTAACTACCATTTCCCTGATGGCTTCGATGTGGTGGGTGTAATGAAGGATGTACGCCTGACATCGCTCACTAAAAACGATGATCATCACGCATTCTACTGCAACGATAACAGCGAGAAACTTCACTACTATATCCGCTTGCGTGCAGGTGCTGATGTAAAGGCATTTGCCGAGTATGTTGTCAAAATCTCCGAGGAGCTGGCACCTGCTGCCGATAAGCCTGAACTCTACTACTTGGAGGATTGGGTAGAGAGCCTCTACAAGCAGACTAAAAAGGATATGGTCTTGATAGGTATGTTTGCCGTACTTGCTATCGTTATCGCGCTGATGGGAGTATTCGGTATCGTGATGTTCGAGACGCAGCACCGTCGCTCGGAGATAGCCGTGCGTAAGGTCTATGGCGCAACAACCTCGCAGATGATTGGTATGCTCAACCTGCGCTATGTGTGGATTGTACTCGGCTGCTTCGTGGTCGCTGCACCCGTGGCGTGGTACATCACCTCACGCTGGTTGGAGTCGTTTGCCAACCGCATCGCACAGCCTTGGTGGCTCTATATCGTTGCCCTCGCCGTTGTCCTCGCCGTAACCGTCGGTCTCGTAACCCTCCGCTCGTGGAAAGCCGCAACAGAGAACCCTGCCGATGTGGTGAAGAGTAACTAAATGCACGGTGTAAATTGAAAAGTTTTAGTGGATTCTAATATTTTTTGAGGATTCGTTGTAATTTTATTGAGCAGTTTGCGACTAATGAGGCAAACGATGAAACAATGATGAAGGAACAAGAGTTGGAGAAAGAGTTTACACAGATGATTATCGAAAATCGT
>JAFZFX010000005.1 GCA_017555695.1 Alistipes sp. | reverse complement strand
TAATCTAAACTAATTAGAACCAATAATATACAAAAGTGGCGTATGTAGTGAACCTTGTAGTTCTCTCATACGCCACCTTAGTTTATTCACAATGCATCTTCGAAAGATGCTTGATTTCAGTGCTTTACTTTCAAAAGTTTTATTTACCTTTGCAGTCGTAGTTTTTGGGCTTGATTACGACCTCCATGTAGTCTTCTATGTAGGATTTCGCAATTTTCGTAAAAACTAACACTGAAAATCAATCAGTTAAAATAAAATAACGGGTGCCATAATGGCAGCCTTTGTTATTTTTAAGAATAGATATTTACTCCTCGGGGGCAAACATAGGATCCCACGCGGGGAGAAGAATAGGCTTCTGCTCGAGCAGTTTCAGCACATCTGCGGGAACATACTGCTTCTCGACAACGACGCGGAACATATACTCGTTGAACCACTCGTCGGTCATGATCAGGTTACCCTGCCAACCAGATGCGGCACCCCAGCTGTTCTCTACCATCCACTTCTTGGGGTTACCCTCGGCGTCGAGGTCTACGGCAATAAGAGTCATTGCGTGTGACGAACCACTTGCAAAGGTCTGAATACGCTGCTTCTTATCCATCGGGAACGCAGTGCGGAAGAGCGACTCATAATCCATATTAGCCAAATCCAAAGTACCCTTTGTACGGTCAAGGAATTTGCCTACATCGCAAGAGAAATACATCGCTGTATTATCCTTAATCGAGGCGATAGCCATCTCCTTGATGCGCTCGATGGGGAGGTTTACATAGAGCCAATTCTCGCCATCGTAGATGTGGCGGTCGTACTCAATCTCATACACCTTACCATACTCGCGCGAGGGGTCGTTCATAATCATAATGTAGTTCTTCTCCAGATCCTCACCGATGAACTCATCGTAAAAGCCCTTCGGGGTGTAGGTCTTGGTGCTTACCAAATTACCAGCCTTATCGTAACGAGCCCACTCAAACTCGGTGGGAGGAACACCCAGACACTCAACCAAAATGCGATAGATCTCGGTAAGCATAGCCTCCTTACGCTCGACAGCCTTAGCAGGCTTCAACTCACGCAACTCCAAAGCATACTCACGCAACTTGAGCTTAAGGATTGTATTCATCTGGCCTGTGTTGTTGCTCTGGAAAGTCTCAGGCATTGCTATATTGGGAACAACACCATACTTCATAATAAGGTTTGAAACGCCTGTGAACTGACCACCGTCACCGATAGGATTGTGCAGCAACCAATCAACCTTACGATCGTCCAGAGGAAGGTCGCGCGTGTCAATTACAGCCTGCAAGAAGAGGTTAGCCTTCTCCAACTGGTCGTAGAACGAGCAGTAGTTCTGAGAGAACTCAAATGAGGGAAGGTCGTGTTTTGCAATCATCTTGGCACGCAAAACATTAAGACCCGTAAACAGCCAGCAGCGGCCAGATGACTTCTGATCGGTGATGCCCTTGGTCACAACGCGGTGCGAGAAGTGAGTATCACACATCGTAAGATTCTCTGAATTGATAGCCAATGTAGCAATAGAGGTCGATGCCAAAGCATTCTTGATGGCCTTCTGCTCGGGCGTAGCCTCATAGCCCTTGCGGATGCGTGACAACATATCGTCACTGATACCGCCATCCTTGGTTTGTGCCGAAGCACTCATCACGCCCACCACAAGCAGCGCAGCGCATAAAAAAAGTCTTTTCATATCAATTTAAGTTTATAATTTTTTCCTATTGTTTACAAAATCTTCTCGTAGGCCAGTCGGCGGCTCTCAATGACCACATCACCGCAGTAAGTGAATCCCAAAGAGGATATCAGTCGCTGCATAATGCGATTATCAGGGTGGGTATCGATGCGCAGACTAGGCATTGCATTATCTCGCGCCAACTGCTCAACACGAAGCATAAACTCTCGACTCAACCCCTCGCCTACTCTATTTTCGGCAACACACAGACGATGCACCACGGCATAGTCGCCCGAAGTGAGCCACTCACCCGCAGTGATATCGCGATAGGCCTCCTCGCCCGTAAAAATCACAGCACTATAGGCCACTATCTCGTCACCGTCGCACAACACTCGGCCTACCCCCTGCTCAACATCGCGCTCGATGCTTTGGCGATTGGGATAACCCCGCTGCCACTGGTCGATACCAGCCCGTCCAAGGCGTGTACTTGCATAGGAGATGATGCGCGCAACAGCATCCACATCTCCCGTTTCTGCCACTCTAAAAATCACCGCTCTGCTATTTACTCTGTTATTTCTTACGCAAAGTTATATTTTTATCAGATTATTCATAGCGCATTTAGAATTAAATTGATAATTTTGTAGAGAACAAAACTATTAGCACCCGATGAATATGAAAAAATTATCTATCTCTCTGCTTGGTGCGATATGCGCCATTTTATGCCTATCATTCACATCCTGCACCAACAAATGTTGCGACAAGAAAAATTCAGACTACTATGTGGCTGCCTTCATTTGGCCTTCGTGCCACGACGATTCGCTCGGCCACGCCAATCTGTGGGCTGATGGCGAGGGAGAGTGGGAGGTTATCAAGAAGGGTAATCCCCGTTTCGAGGGCCACTATCAGCCCAAACAGCCACTGTGGGGATACGAGCACGACGATGACCCACGAGTTGTGGAGCGCTGGATTGACACGGCATTGAAATATGGCGTAAACACGTTTATCTACGATTGGTATTGGTATATGGATTACCCATATCTCGAGGGAGCGTTGAACGACGGATTCTTGAAGGCTCGTAACAACGAGAAGATGAATTTCTATATTATGTGGGCCAACCACAATGTAATAAAAAACTACTGGAACTACCACCGCTATGGTGATGATACTTCGCTGTTGTTTGATGCTTCGGTTAATTGGGAGCAGTTCAAGACTATAGTGGACCGCGTGATTAACCAATACTTCAAGCGTCCGAACTATGTAAAGATTGACGGATGCCCCGTATTTTCAATATTTGATATGAGACAATTCCTGCAGAGCTTTGGTTCGTTGGGAGAGGCCGCAAAAGCTATGGACTACTTCCGTGACGAAGTCGTGAAAGCAGGCTTCAAGGGACTGCACCTACAAGAGAGCGCTGGAGGTGGTGGATTCCTTTCGGAAGAAGAGGCTGCATATAAACGAGAGTATATAGAGAAACTTGGCTTAAATAGTATGGCTTTCTACAATATGGGCGGTTTCGACTGCGACTACCTCAAGCACGGCAAGAACGCCATAGAGATTCGCCAGCAGTATGACGAGGCGTTGGATATCCCCATCTTCCCGACAGTATCAATCGGCTGGGACGACACACCTCGCTACCCATGGAAGGGCGCTAACGATGTTACCCGTTTCAACCACTCACCGCAGGAGTTTGCAACATTCTTGCAGGCAGCCAAGGAGTATGCCGATGCACACCCCGACCAGCCGCCATTCATTATGATTAACGCCTGGAACGAGTGGGTAGAGGGCAGCTATCTGCTTCCCGACCGCAAGTATGGCTTCGGATGGCTCGAGGCCGTGAAAGATGTGATTATTGACGGCAAATACGACACACACAAAAGGCCGTAGCAGAAAGGGGCAGAAACTACCCTATCACGGCGATAACACCAAAAACAAAAGGAGGTCATCACTGACCTCCTTTTTGGTTGAGCTACCGAGATTCGAACTCAGAATAACAGAACCAAAATCTGCTGTGTTACCGTTACACCATAGCTCAATCGTTGCTCGTAAGCGGGGACAAAAGTAATGTAAAAAAATCAATAGTCAAAATTTTACTTCACTTTTGTGTTGAAAAAAAGCATCTCTTATCGTGCTATCTCATCGACAATCAACGAGTAACCGTCGTTGTTGGGATGCAGACCATCCTTGAAGTAACGCTCCACAATTTTGCCATCTTCGCCCAGCAACTTCACGCCAGGATTGATGAATGTATGGCCATCGAGCGTAACCACCGAGCGCAACCACTCATTAAGGCTCTTAACTCGCTGCTCGTTGTTTCGGCAGGGCAAAATACCAGCATATACTATCTCGGCCTCGGGCTGACGACTCTTGACTGCCGCAAGCAGATTTCTCACACCTGCCACAATGTCGGCATCGCTGCTGTGGCCAAGGTTATTGACACCAATCATTACAACAACCTTCTTTGCCTTGAAACCATCCAACTCACCGTGATATACACGCCACAAGAGGTTCTCGATGCGATCCCAGCCACAACCCATATTGACGAATTTAGCCATCTTGTCGTTCCATACCTGCTCGCCATTCTTGTTCTTGTGTGCGCCACCCCAATAGTGAACAATCGAGTTACCTAAGATAACAGCCTCGGGCTGACGCTCACGCGCCTCGCTGATGATGGCGTTGTGACGAATATCCCACTCATAAATGTGAGGCTCACGACGCTGCGTTACAGCCTGCATAGTAGGACAAGAGCCTGCGGTCATCTTCAGAATCTCGCGCACCTTCTTCTCCACGACCTGCGCCTGCTGCATCATACCCAAATCGGTCGGGTGAGTACCATCTACGGTCATCTCCTGTGTGAATGCCAACTCCTTGCGGGTGAGGTAATAGATATCCTTAACTCCATCGGCCTTCAACTCCTCGAATGCACGGCGGGCTGCCATATTTACCGTATCAACTATCTCGCGCTTGCCAGGGTGAGCCACATCGTCGCTATAACCAGCGTGCTCGACAATCAGGATAGGCTCATCGTGCTTTGCACGAATCTGCTTAACCGCTGCGAGAGTACGGGGATATACCTTCTGTGCATACTCGGCATTAGTCATATTGGGATAGCAATCGAGGATATAGAGGCGAGCATCGGTCTCGACAATAAAGTCCAACACCTCGGTCTCCATCGGGCCATTGCCCGAAAAACCGAAGTTAATAAGGGGCATATCTATCGAGCGCTGGATGATTGAACCCCAAGCCATTGCGGGACGAGAGGCGCATCCACCCTGTGCAATAGATGTTCCGTAGAGTACGATAGGTTTCTCCTGCGATGTGGGCGCAAAACGGAAATCGCAACCCTCATTCACACCAATCTCCAACTTCTTGATACCATTATACAACGGCAGGTAGATGCGGTACTCGTAGCCACGACCGTGACGGGGTGAAGCCACGATATCGTAGTAACGGTATGACACCAACTCACTACCGAAACGGTAGCTGTTAGCCGCCACATAATCCCAAACGCCATCCTGGTCGATGCGATACAAATCTATACCCGACTTACCTGTCGAGGGCATATGAGGCATAGCATACGACTTATCGAGAGTCTCGTAACGCACCTCGATCTGGGGCGAATTGGTAAAGAATGTGATTGACAAACCAGCTGATTGCTTGGCCAATCCCCACACTGCACCGCGCACCTTACCCTCGGCGCGCTTAGGCAGACGGGAATAACCCTTGATTTCGGATGTAAAGGCCTGATTCTGGATAACATCATACTCACACTCCATAGGATCATACCATGTAGTCTGAGCATTTGCTGCCACGGCGGCGAGCAACAACACTACGGATAAAAACAATCGTCTCATATCTTTTGAGTTTTATTTCTGTTATAGTTTACTTAAAAAACGCTCTCTGTCCACGATGAATCGAGAGTGGCGGCACTCGCCAATGAGTTTATCGCCTTCGTAAGCCTTCACCTCGAATAGCAGACGACGGCCGTCAATCTCCACCAATTCGGCCACAGCCGACACCGATGCACCCACAGGCGAAGCCTTCAGATGAGAGGTCGATATCTCAATACCCACCGTAGCAGAACCCTCGGGCAAGTAGTCGGCAACAGCCTTCATTGCAGCATTCTCCATCAAGGCAACCATAGCGGGAGTAGCGAACACCTCCATATCTCCAGAGCCGAGAGCCAAAGCCGTATTATTGGCAGCCACAACTGTGCTGCTCTCATATTTCAAACCTATTTTCAACATATCCTATTTACTCAATTACTAATTCCAAAATACCTACTGATGACTCCTTCTTGGGAGTGATATTCAGGCGCAGAGCCTCGGCCTCGATGGGGGCAGCAGGATGCACCATATTAAACTGATTTAACTCAATACCAAAGCGGTCGGGAACATAAGGCTCGAATGTATGCCACTCGCCATCGACCATATACTCCATACTCCACTCTACGGGCTGCTGAACACCGCCCTTATCGTCGTACCAATAAACCGACACACTCTCTACGGGCTGACGCTTCTTGAGTTTTACTTCTACGCTCTGCGTTTCGCCCAACTTCGGCCACGCTGTCCAACGGGGAATAGTTTTATCGTAAGAGTGCGAAGGACGCTTGCCATCAACTACAGCATAGACATCGTCGTTTGAGAATGTATAGGTTGCCTTTACATCAGCTACATTACCTACAGGCAGAGTCATAGACGAGCGCACCGTTGCGGCATCACGCGCAAACCACACATTCATAGCCTGATTGTCGCCACGATTGTTCCAAGCATAGTAGGGAACAAGCACGAGTGAACCCTCACTCTCGGCGTCGGCAGAGGCAACAGAGGCGGGCATAAAGATTGCGGGAATGCCAGTCAAAGCACCCTCTGCAAATTTAACAACCGAACCGTGAGGCTTGGCATCGGTAACAAAATAGCTTGACACCTGCTGATCGTTGTCCACCTCCTCGGCACAGAATACCAACGGGCCACGAGTCACGCAAAGGCGATTATTATCAGCCTCGACACGCTCGTCAGCAACATTGAAGTGGATATCCATCTGTAGGTTCAACTCTACCTTGTCGCCAGCACTCCACTTGCGGCTGATGGGGAAGAAACCGTCCACAACTTCGCTCTTAACGCGGCGGCCATTGACACGCACGCTATATTTCGACTTTACTCCGTCGGCATAAGAGTACAACTCGCCAGGTACGAACTTATCGTTCACCCACGACGGGATACGCAACCACAAAGTAAACTCCTCGTCCTCTGTAGCAGGCTCTACCACGATGGTAACATCGCCCTCGAAAGGATATTCGGTCTGCTGCTGCAACTTCACTGCTCCCGCCTTAAGTGGTACTTCGACATTGCTACCTGCATAGAGCGAACAGAAGATATCGTCGTCGGTGTGCGAATAAATCATACCAGAAATCTGGGGAATCAAACGCGCGAGGTTTGAGGGGCAACAAGCTGTTCCGAACCAGGGCGAACGACCAGCGCGACCGTGATTGAAGGTCTTGCGACCGTCAGCCTCCAGAGGATTGACATAGAAGAAGCGGTTACCCTCAAGGTTCACACCCGCCAGGACATTGTTATAGAGCGACACCTCGGCCACATCGACATACTTCGCATCGCCCGACATCAGGTACATACGGTAGTTGAACAACACATTACCGATAGCTGAACAAGTCTCGTTGTATGTCTCCTTATTGGGAAGTACATAGTCAGGGCCAAAACCTTCGATACCAGGAACGGCACCCAAACCGCCAGTGATGTGCATCTTCTTATCTACAATATCGTGCCAGATGGCATCAAGTGCAGGCAATAGAGTAGTATCGCCCAACATTGCCACGATGTCGGCCATACCAGAGTAGAGGTATGTAGCACGCACGGCGTGACCCAAAGCAGTGCGTTGCTCACGCACGGGGTGGTGCTGCTGTGCATAGTCGTAGCTCATCACACCCTCGCCATTGGGGTTATATGTTACACCACGGATATCGATAAACTTCTTGGCCATATCGAGATAGAGTTTATCGCCCGTAACTTGGTACATCTTAACCAACGCCAACTCAATCTCCTGATGACCAGGAGCCTGCATCACGGGCTTACCACCGTTATAGTTGGGGTCACCCTCGAAGAATACGCGATTGATGTGGCGGGCACTCTTCTCGGCTACATCCAACCACTTGCGCTTACCTGTAGCACGATAGTATGCGATAGCACCCTCGTACATATGACCCATATTGTAGAGCTCGTGGCTATGTACAACATAAGAGTAAGGGGTCTTGCCTGCATAGTTATGGGGATTACGCAGATGCTCGGGCAGGATGTGATGCTCATAGAGGTAGCCATCGGGGGCCTGCGCTGCAGCTATGACATCAATTATCTCATCCATCTGTGCCTCAAGCGCTTCGTCTTTCTCCAGCGTAAGGAGATAGGCTGCGCCCTCCATCACCTTAAAGAGGTCGGATGCCACATAATACGGGCCAGTGAATCGCTCGGTAACCTTCTCGCCACGAAGATATGCACCCACACGGCGAAGATTCTCTACCGCAGGCTCGGTCTTCTCCAACGAGAACGGCACGAGGGTCTTCTTCTGGGTTACAAGGCGGGGCAACCAGAAATTGTCATTCAAAGTCACCTGCTGAAACGGAATCTGAGTCAGCGATTCCTCCACTTTGGGCGACGACACATCGTCGGCACACGATGTAAATGAGAGCAGGGCAAACGATGCGAAAAGCGTCTGCACAAGAACTCGATGATTGATTTTCATAAGATATTTGTTTTTAGTTTTAGTCCTCTTTAGACTACAAATATAGCCAATTAAATTAGATATAGGAACAACATAACTGCAAATAAAATATTTATTCTTATCTTTGAGGGACTGATATTGTGCGGATAATGTCCCATGACAACTATGGCAAAATGTCACACCTACCGAAGTGCAATATCCTCAGAAAAAGAAACTAATAAAAAACTACTTATATGAAACGATTTACGATTATTCTCTCTGCCCTGCTCTTCTGCGTGGCAGCATCGGCGCAGGAGCCACAGTTTGCCGACAATAAGGTTATTTCACATCGTGGAGCTTGGAAGAATACGGGACACCCACAGAACTCGCTCGCTTCGTTTCGTGCAGCTGCCGAGATGGGTTGCCACGGCTCGGAGTGCGATGTACATCTGACATTGGACGATTCGCTGGTGATATATCACGACCTCTCGCACGCAGGTATGCTTATCGAGAAGACCAATTATGCAGATCTGGTCAAGGTGCCGTTGAAGAATGGCGAGAAGATTCCTACACTTCGCGAGTATATCATTCGTGCGAAGCAGTATCCCCGCACAAAACTCATTATCGATGTGAAGACACCGCAGGAGACTGCACGCGCCACACGCATCGCGTTGGCTGCGGCAAAGGAGGTGAAGGCTATGAACTTCGAGCAGAGTGTTGAGTACCTTTTGGGTTATCTGCCCGCCGTTGAGGCTTTGGCGAAGGTCACAAACTGCCCGATGGCTTACCTGGGTCGCTGGAAAGTGGAACTCCCCGAGATGCACCCCGACACTATCGCCAACCGCAAGATTCGTTTCCTTGATTATCAGGATGTACACTACAAGAATCACCCCGAGTGGATTGAGACATTCAAGGCTCGCGGTATTCATCTCAATGCCTGGACAATCAACAGCGAGGCCGATATGGATTGGTTCTTGGAGCACGATTTTGACTATATCACCACCGACTATCCGGAACGATTGTTGGAGAAGTGCGCAGAATTGAAGAAAAAATAATTTCACTACAGTCGAAAGATGAAAGAATTAATAAAATTGCTCTGTGCGGCGAGCCTGCTGGCATTTTTGGGTGTCGGTTGCGACGACAGCAACGACGATTTGTATGAGTTGCCGAAATATATCTATGAACTCAACAACCAGAGCGGAGTGGCGATAACCATTTCGCTAAATGACAGATGCGGTAACCTACCCGCCTCATTCACCATTGAGAACGGCAAGAGCTACAGTTGGGTGAACAATGTTCAAAAATATTACTACCAATGGTTCCCATTTGATGCTGGCACGGCACCATTCACAATACGCTATGGCGAGGATGTGACGATAAATGCCGCAGCACTACCCTCTGCTCGTCAGCTGATGAATGAGAGTAATTGGGTGCGCCGTGATGAAGGCGAGAAGAACGACAACCTCTATCGCACCATCTATACCTTCACCGCCGCAGATTATGAGTGGGCGACACAGAACGCTATCAAAGAGGAGTAAGCCGATAGGTGCATAACAACAAAAAGCTGCTGAAATCATCCATTCAGCAGCTTTTTGTTTGCGTATATCAATGGGCATATCCCTTTAGGGAGAGATGCTATCGTTTCTCTCGCTTGGGGAACCAACCTTTCTCAACTCTTTTCTTCTGCTCGAAGAGTTCACCTATTGACCAGAACGACGATGCGCCCCACACAGCCAACAGCGTGGACCACAGCACATCAGCCACCATAATAGAGGCCGCAATGGCCACCACGCCCATCAGAGCAAACAACCACCAAATGCGTGTTCCGAAGTAGTACTCGCCCTTGATTACAAGCGGATGAAAAAGTCCTATAATAAGAAATGTAGCCACTCCTATAATTAGTCCCGTAAAATACATTTTTATTCAATTTTCAAGTTATCAATCTCGCGTTGTACTCTCTCCAAGAATCGTGCGGCGTGCGCGCCATCCATCTGCGTGTGATGGAACTGAAACGATATATTCAGGCAATACTTGAACCAGCGACGCGTATAACGCCCCCAAATGATAAAGGGATTGTTGAATATGCCGCTGTACATTCCACCGCCAAACTCCAATTCGGTATCAATAACGGCTGATGTACCGATAACCATACACTCGTTAGACAAATCGCGGTCGACGCCACTCTTGGCAACTTCTGCTGTGTAGGTCATATAGTCGCGGCAATAGCTCTCGAAATCACCACCAAACTCAATGTCGCACGAACTCACATCGCCCGTATGATTCATCACCTGCGAGTTGATAGCAATCTTATCAAATTGCATCAGGTTATCGCCTACAGGCAAAAGGTAAAACTCATTCTGCTCGAGGGCTGCCTTGCCGATGCAATAACAAAGCAACATATTGAATTTCAAACGCTTCTTCTTGCTCAACTTAACAAGGCGAGTTACATCCAATCGCTTGACAAATGTAAGCATCGGATTGGGTGCATTTTTCCAAATTTCAAACTGACGGCCTCGTGGCGTTTCGTGGGGATTCACTTCTCTCATAGTTTTGTAGTTTTTGACAAAGGAGTGCAAAGATACAAAAACAAGCCATAAAAAAGCATAATTTAGAGTTGTTTTACACCACGACACCCTAATTTATAGTCAAATATTATAGCGTTGTTGTAAAGATTTTATATCTTTGCGTGATTTTTCTTATTGAAAGTAAATAAAACAAGATAGACTATGTTTGAAAATCTAACAGACAAACTTGAACGCTCGTTTAAAATATTGAAGGGTGAGGGCAAAATCACCGAAATCAATGTTGCCGAGACTTTGAAGGAGATTCGCCGTGCGCTTATTGACGCCGATGTGAACTACAAAGTGGCTAAGTCATTCACCGACGAGGTAAAGCACAAGGCTCTGGGTCAGGATGTACTCAAGTCGGTAAAGCCTGGTCAGATGATGACCAAGATCGTGCGCGACGAGTTGGCACAGTTGATGGGTGGCACAGCTACCGACATCAAGTTGGAGGGTAATCCCGCAATCATCCTTATCGCAGGTTTGCAGGGTTCGGGTAAGACTACATTCTCGGGCAAGTTGGCTTCGATGCTCAAGTCGAAGAAGGGCCGTCAGGTATTGCTCGTTGCAGGTGATGTCTACCGTCCTGCGGCTATCGACCAGTTGAAGGTGTTGGGTAGCCAGATTGGCGTAGAGGTTTACACCGAGGAGGGCAACCAGAACCCCGTAGAGATTGCCGAGAACGCAATTAAGTATGCTCGCTCGAAGTCATACAACACTGTTATCGTCGATACAGCGGGTCGTTTGGCCGTTGATGAGGCGATGATGCAGGAGATTACTGCTATCAAGGCTGCCGTTAAGCCCAGCGAGACATTGTTCGTTGTGGACTCAATGACTGGTCAGGATGCAGTAAACACTGCCAAGGAGTTCAACGACCGTCTGGACTTCGACGGCGTAGTACTCACCAAGTTGGATGGTGATACTCGTGGTGGTGCTGCTATTTCAATCCGCTCGGTAGTAAACAAGCCCTTGAAGTTTATCTCAAGCGGCGAGAAGATGGATTCACTGCAGGTGTTCCACCCCGAGCGTATGGCCGACCGTATCTTGGGTATGGGTGATGTTGTATCGCTCGTTGAACGCGCCCAGGAGCAGTACGACGAGGAGGCTGCCCGCAAGTTGAAGAAAAAGTTGGTGAAGGATCAGTTTAACTTCAACGACTTTATCGACCAAATCAACCAGATTAAGAAGATGGGTAACCTGAAGGATATCGCTTCGATGATTCCTGGTATGGGCAAGATGTTGAAGAATGTGGATATTCCTGACGATGCCTTCAAGCAGACCGAGGCTATTATCTCTTCAATGACTCCTGCTGAGCGCGAGAAGCCCGAAATTATTAACGCCAAGCGTCGTGAGCGTATCGCAAAGGGTTCGGGCACTACCCTGGCCGATGTGAACCGCTTGATGAAGCAGTTCGAGGATACACGCAAGATGATGAAGATGGTGGCTGGTGGCAATATGAAGATGCCCCGTATGCCCCGCGGCGGTTTCCGCAGATAACATTCGCTTTTGCGAAAAAGGATAATTAGAAAATCTGTCAAGTCGAAAGATTTGGCAGATTTTTTATTTGCAGTAACACCATATTTTATTGGTCAAAAAGTACACTAATTATCAGGGGGGGGGGTAGAACAAACTTTTATTGGCCGATATGTAGCAAGTGGTTATAAATCAAGAAAAAAGCACACAATAAATTTATAATTCTGCGTTTATAAGGTGTGTACACAAACAATAAAAGTCATTCAATAAAATTAAGCAAAAAGATGAAACAGATTAAAATTTTCGCTCTATTGCTTGTCACATTTGCCGCTCTAATATCGTGCAAAAAGGATGAGGAACAGCAAGTACCCCCGACTCTTGCCAATAGTGTATGGAGCAACGCAGTAGATGCCAACTACGAGCAGACCATCGTTGAGTTCACCGATGCAGAGAACGCCATATACTCTGTTATCAAAACGGAGGATGGCGACAACAAATTAAAGGTTCGTGTAGAGTATCGCTACACCTACAAACACCCCGACATTACACTTATGCCCAAGACACTTGTGGATCATATACTTGAGGGATTGGTGATTAAATCTACCGAAACGACAAAGTATATGCGCCTCTTATCAAATGTCGATAGCCTCGAACTCTATCTAACAAAAATGGATATAGAATAAAAACAAACCCCGTCGGAGGAAAATCTCTGACGGGGTTATTCTTATCTCTCGGAGTGATTACTTGCGTTTGAAGGCAATCTTTTCGCCCCATACGGGGAGATAAACGCCCTCACGGTTAAGTTTCTCACATTCATTCAAACCATACTCATAAGACCAGCGCCACAGAGTAATAGAGTGACCCAACTCCAGGATGTGCGACATAAGCACCTCGGTCGGAGCAATCTTCTCCACAGCTTTCAGCATATTGAGTCCTACGGCCAAGTGAGGCACAAACAAATCGACCTTACCCGATGCTGTGAGCTGAGTGTAGTTGTGGGCATCTCCCGTAAAGAGAATCACAAAATCCTTGCCCTGCTTCTCGTAGCAGTTCACCTCGTAGGTGTTCACAAAGTTGGTCAGTTTGGTGTTATGGTCCACGGTTGTGACCTTTATGCTGATATTGCCAATCTGCATCTCATCACCCGTCTGCACCTTGTGACCATTATCACGGAAGTTAGAATAGACTGCCTTGCCATCACGCTCCAAAGTCTCAACCAACGCCTTGGCATAGTGGTCGCCATGATTGTGCGTAATAAGCATAAAATCAATCATCGGAGCCAACTTCTCGGCGTGTTTGTGATAGAGGTCAATGCCGAAGCACTGCTTGTGGGTCTTAACGACATAGCCCATATTATAGAGCTGCCACATCACTACCTGACCCTTCTTAACCTTCGTAGCGGGAATCTCCTCGAGGAGTTTATCGAGAGCCATATTGTAGAACTGCATCAGCCCCCACTGCTCGATGGCGCGCTCCTTATCGGTGCCAGCCGTAGTGTTGAGATACTCGTTGAAGAGTGTGTGGGTGAATGTATCAACATACTTCTGCATCTCATTCATTGCCGCACGGCGCTCCTCGGTGAAGTTTCTGCACGAACTCTTATTCCACATTACATCGGCCAACTCCTCGATGGTCTGTGCCGAGAGGAGTGACGGCATCAATGCCGCCAGAGCCGAAATCAAGATGCAACCCAGGCGTTTCATACTCTATTACTTTTTAATATTAGGCTCCTCCAAACCGTAGCCATTGGTCTTGTCGATACGCTTCAAAAGCAATGCTACGCATACGGCAATGATACCGAAGCCTGCGAAGATGGTCATCGGAATAGTGTAGTCGTATGTAACACCCTCTGCAGTCTCAATCATTGCATAGTTCTGGATAACCGAACCAATAAGAACGGGTACCATTGAAAGACCAATATTCTGGATGTAGAAGATAATAGCATAAGCCGAACCCAGCTGCTTCATAGGGATAATCTTGGGCACAGCAGGCCACATAGCCGAAGGCACCAACGAGAAGGCGATACCCAGAATAATCATAACGGCGATAGCAAACCACCACTCGTTAAGGATAGGCAATGCGAAGAGGATGTGTACCAAAGTAAGCATCAACGAGCCAATAATCATCAGCGTAGCACCCTTACCCATTCTGTCGTAGAGCGAACCAAAGAAAGGAGTGAGCAAGATTGTACCGAAGGGCAACATAGCGGGGATAAGACCTGCCAACTCGGGCTCAACACCATACTTGTAGATCATCAACTTTGTAGCAAACTTCAAGAAGGGGAACACGCCAGAGTAGAACAACACGCAGAGGATAGCGATAAGCCAGAAACCCTTATTTGTGAAGATAACCTTCAGGTCACTGAAGTGGAAACCCTCCTCAGCCTCCTGCTCCTCTGAAGCAGCAATCGAGGCATCGAGTTTCTTATCCATTACACAGTATACCAAGTATGATACAACACCGATGCACAACAACACAGCACCCAACAATACTGGAGCCGAGATGTTACCTACGGCGTTAGCGATAGGCAGACTGCAAGCCAAAGCAACGGCAGTACCGATACGAGCCATAGCCACCTGCAAGCCCATAGCCAGCGCCAACTCGTGGCCAGTGAACCACTTTGCAATAATCTTTGTGATGGTGATACCTGTAATCTCGGCACCCATACCGAAAATTGCAAAACCCAAAGTAGCCAACGCCACCTGCATAGGATAGCCGAAAATCTGTGCGTCACCAAACGAGTTGTCGAGCGCATACCACTTGAGCAATGCACCCACCAACATCAGCGAGCTACTCATAGTACCAGTGAAACGAACACCGCACTTGTCGAGGATGATACCTCCGAAGAAGAGCATCAACAGGAATACATTGATGTAACCATAGGCGCCTGAGAAGAAGCCATACTCGTCACTTGTCCAACCCAAGCCACCCTCGGCGGGAGATTTGGTGAGCAGGTCCTCGAGCGGAGCCATCACATCAGTAATAAAATAGCCGCACATCATCGTAAATGACACGATGATAAGGGCAGTCCAACGCATCGCAGGCGAATCGTTGAGTTTTTTGTAAATCTGAGTCATAATTTATTTAAGTTTTGTTAGTCTTTTCTATTTGTCAAGGTAGTACTTCAGAGCCTCGTAAGCATCCTCAATACCCAGCTCGCCCGCCTTCGATAGGTCGAGGCAACCCTTATGTGTATCTTTCATATAAATCTGTACCAAACCGCGGTTGTAGTAGGCCTCGCCAAATGAGGGGTGCAGCTCGATAGCCTTGCTGTAATCCTCGAATGCTTCGGGATACTTGCCCGAAATGGCATACAACCCAGCACGGTTGTAGTAGCTATAAGCGAAGTCGGGATAGAGTTTAATAGCCTTATTGATATCCTCGATGGCATCGTCGTAGTTATAGATTCTCGAGCCGCGATTGTTGAGTCGTTTGGCGGGGTCAGAGTCTATCGTAATCTTCTGATATGAGTTATCAATCGACGAAATAAAGTCAATCATCTCAGCGCGTGTAGTCGAACGATTGAGATAGAGGAACGGATTTGAGGGGTTCGCCGTAATGGCAAATGTGAGCGTACCCACAGCGTTGGTGTACTGCTTGATTAGCGACTGCGTAACGCCTCGCTTGAAGAGCAGTATCCAATCTTCCTTACGACGCAACTCCTCGGCAATCTTCTTGTCAAGTACCACCAGCGAGTCGGGCTCGATGTTGCTCGCCTCGCGCGAGATAATCAGCAAATCGTCGCCAACCTTTGCCACAAAATCCTCCATACGCTGTGCGTGATAGAGGTCGTTGCGGGCCAACATTGCAGAATCGGGCTTTGTAAGGGTAAACTTAAACAACGGAATCAAGTTTATATCATTGGTCTGCGACGAAGTCTGCTCGATGGCACGATTGAAGCTACTACCCTTGAGGTTGGTATCAAACGAGAGCAACTTATCGAACTTCTGTGTTGTATCAGAGTAGATAGAGTAAGTCGAATCGCTCAAGCGCGATTTGTGGTCGGCAATTTTGCGCTCGGCAATCTGGCGGTCAGACTGGGCACCCTTTCTATCGCCACTTATCAATCGCATATAACTACGATTGAGGTATGCATTGGCAAAATCGGGATAGAGTCTAATGGCTCGAGTATAATCCTCGATAGCCTTCTCGATATTACCTATCTGAGAGTGCAGACCCGCACGGTTGTAGTAAACCAAAACATTCTCGGGTGAGTACTCCGCAACACGGTCATAGTCCTCCATAGCACGATTGTAGTCACCAATCTGCGTACGAAGAATGGCTCGGTTGAAGTATGTCAGCGAGTTTGTAGAGTCCAACTTTATAGCGTGGTCGAAGTCACTCAACGCCAACAGCGGTCGATTGGTATTTGAGTAGACCAATGCTCGGTTAAAGAACGAGAGCAGATAGGTAGAGTCGTGCTTGATAGCGATATCGAGATCGGCCTCGGCCTCCTGATGTCTATTCTGCTGCATATAGAGCACGCTACGGTGGTTGTATCCGTTGGGATCCTCACGGTTAGTGCGGATGGCCCTCTCGTAATCTTCGTATGCACGCAAGGTATCCTTCAGATACTGATAGCAGACACCTCGGTTTACATAGGCATCGGCCACCTTTTTCTCGTGACGGATAAACATATCAAAGTCGGCAATAGCCTCCTTGAATTGCTGGTTCAGAAGTCGCGTAACGCCTCGGCTGTAGTATGGGTCAGGCAAATCGGGACGCAGATCGATGGCCTCGTGAAAATCTTTCAACGCATCGTCGTAATTACCCAGGCGAGAACGGGTGATGGCTCGATATGTGTAGGCAATAGTGAATACGGGATTCTTCTCTATGGCCGACGAGAAGTCGGTGTCAGCACCCAGTAGGTCATCGAGATTATATTTGGCAATTCCGCGCAGGAAGTAGCCTTCGTAGTCGTTCTCATCAAAGCGCAACAATACATTAAGGGTCTTTATCGCCTGCTGGTAGTCGTTGTTCATCATTGCCTGACGACCCATATAGTGAAAATACGCCTTATTGTATTGCGTGCTGGCGCACCACGCGCACAGCAGTATGGCTACGGTCAATATACTCTTTAGTAAGCTCTTTCGCATCGTTATGTTCTCTGTTGCGATGTTTTGAGTTTAACGCTTTGATGTAAATTTTATTGCCTTCGGCTACTGAGGGTCATAGCCAAATCGGCGCAACTGACGCTCGTTGTTACGCCAATCCTCCTGCACCTTGACGAAGAGCTGCAGAAAAACCTTCTTGCCGAGGAAGCGTTCCATATCCTCACGAGCCTGCTGGCCCACTCGCTTGAGGCGCTCGCCCTTGTGGCCGATGATGATACCCTTCTGCGACTGACGAGCCACATAGATGTTGGCTGCGATGCGGTCGATGTTGGGCTCCTCCTTGTAGGTGTCAATCTCAATCTCGCAACAGTAAGGAATCTCCTTCTCGTAGTTAAGAAGTATCTTTTCGCGAATAATCTCCGAAGCGAAGAAACGCAGAGTCTTGTCGGTCAATGTATCCTTCGGGTAGAAGGCCTCGCCCTCGGGCAGATTCTCCAGAATGGCATTCAGCACACCCGTCATACCAATCTTCTCCTTGGCTGACACAGGGATAACCACTGCCGCAGGAATCTTCTGCTGCCACTGTGCAGCCAAAGCCTCCAACTTATCGGGAGTAGTGAGGTCAATCTTGTTGATTACCACGATAGTGGGTATGCCGCTACGATTCACTCGCTCGATGATACCCTCCGAGCGGTCACTCTGCTCGATGGTGTCGGTGACATACAAAATCACATCGGCATCGTCCACAGCACCCTGCACGAAGTTCATCATAGACTCCTGCAACTTATAGGCGGGCTTCAAGATACCCGGAGTGTCAGAATATACAATCTGAAAATCGTCGCCATTGACTATACCCATAATGCGGTGGCGTGTAGTCTGTGCCTTTGATGTGATGATAGACAAACGCTCACCTACAAGAGCGTTCATCAGCGTAGATTTACCCACATTGGGGTTACCGATAATATTAACAAATCCCGATTTGTGCATCTTTTTATCCTAAAAATATCAAATAATTGACAAAGATAGCCATAAAAAAATACCCTTGCAAATGCAAGGGCCAAAACTTAATAATCTATTGATTATTATAACTACTTTTTCCTACCGCCGCCGATAGCAACACCGAGCGAGATGGTAGGCACACAAGCCTGAAAGTTGTAGGTATTGAGCAGTAGCGAAAGACGCAGGTGACGGAAGAACTCAAAACCGACGCGCGGCACAGCGTAGAAGCACATCTGATCCTCAGCTAAACAGGGGTCGGGCAAATCTCTATCGTCGAGGATATCTACATTAGCCACACCAAGACCCAATCCGCAAAAGAACATCGGGCCATTTTTGAATGTATGGTTATAATCTCCCGTAGCACTCATCTGCCAGCCATACAAATCCATCGAGGCACGAAGACCCGTATCCCAAAATTCGTTGAAATTATAACGCAACTCCCACGACATTGTCGGCCACCAGCCGATGCCAATCTCACACTCTATACGGCGCACTGTTCTTTCGTTTGTCTGCGCATTTGTCTGCTCGTTTGTCTGCGCCACAGCAACAGCTGATAACGACAAGAACAAAAACATCAAAACAACTCGTTTCATAATAGTAAAATTTGGTTTAGTGATAGACAAATATAGAAAATTATCTCTTAAATATCACTCATTTTTAGGCGGTTATTTTACCCGATGTCCTAAAATGACCAATTTTTACCCCCCCCCATAAAAATGTGTACATTTTGACCAAAACAAAGCCCACCAACTGCAAATATTGGCGGGCTCCAGTATCAATTTATGACCATTTAGACCTATATCCGAGGTTTACTTTGTCTGCTCGTAAACCTCCAGCAATTTATCGCACATAGCCTCCCACGAGAAGCGTTTTCTCTCACTCTCGAAGTTGGCCTGCAAGGCATCCAAAGCTCCCTCTGAATAGATGCGTTTCAGACCTTGACAAATGCCATCAACCGTAGGTTCGCACACATAACCCACGCCTCCATCAGGAACAATCTCGGGCAGACCACCCACGCGCGTAACAAGCATCGGGAGCGAGAAGTTATAGGCAATCTGCGTCACACCACTCTGCGTCGCCGAGCGGTAAGGCAACACCAGACAATCAGCCGCCGAGAAGTAGTAGCGAACATCGTCGTCTGCAATAAACCTATCGTGCAACACAACCCTATCCTTTAGACCCAAAGAGTCAATCAGTTCAATATAACTCTCGCGCGAAGTGTAGAACTCGCCAGCGACAAGCAGTTTACGACCCTCAGGTTGCCACTGCTGCCACGCACGGAGCAACATATCGAGTCCCTTATAATCACGAATAAGTCCAAAGAAGAGAGTATATTTCAGTGACGAATCGAGTCCAATTTTGCGGCACGCCTCCTCGCGCTCGACACGCTTACCGAAATTCTCAAACATAGGATGCGGAGAGAATATGGCGGGTGCAGAGGTGTATTGCACCAACTCGCTACGCACCTGCTCGGACATATAGACAAACCCATCAACACCACGCAGATAATAGTGATTGAACGGCTTGTCGATGATATGATGTTCGTGGGGTTCAACATTATCAATTTGGCAGACAACCTTCGTTACACCATTACTGCGGGCAATGCGAGCAATAGTTGCAAAGCAGGGAGCCATAAAGGGAGTCCAATACTTCATCAGCACCATATCGGGCTTCTCTCGCTTTAGGCGCAGACCAACACTCACCCAATTAATGGGATTGACCGTATTCATCACTCGCTCGATATGCAAATCGTCGGGGGCTGGAGTATCCACATACTGACTCTTGCCAGGGAACAGCAACGACGGATACTGCACCGTGAAGGTGTAGATATTCACCTCGTGGCCACGACGCTGATACTCACGGGCCATCGTATGCATTATAGAAGCCAAGCCGCCACGATATGGATGCGCAGGCCCTAAGATGGTGATTTTCATAGATTACAACCAAATAAATTACCGAGCCACAGACACTGCCATGCAGCGTCGCCTATGCTCATCAGTGGTTAGAATGTAAGCTTTACACCAAGCAAACCCTCGGGCGTATTGCTATAGTAGTAGAGCCAATCGTAAAGCGTGCTACCTGTAAGGTTACGACCCTCGGCAAACACCGCCCAATGGCTGTTAATACGCCACTCGGCCTCGACGCCAAGCGTAAAGGTATTGGGAGTCTTAACAAACGAGAACTCGTCAGTTGAGGCATCCTTGGTCATCCACTTTACACCACCACGATATCCGAGATTAACGCCAGCCGAAATCTTGCGACCTAAGTAGCGCAAATCCATAGCCCACTCGAAGTTGGGGCGTGAGGCGTAGTGCGAGTCGTAATTCTCCCATACATAAACGCCGAAAGCTGTCTCGGTCTCAAACCAACCTGCAGGGCGCAGTTTCATACTACCATCAATACGCAGGCTATGCTGATAAGCCGTTGTGATTAGGTAGTCCGCATTGTCGCAGTACCAATATATGTGGTTGTCAGCCAGCTCCAACTCAGCAGAGAGGCTATACGAGAATACACCCTTACCCAAAGTACCACCAAAACCGGCACGACCATTATAGGATGTCTCGTTGGGGAGTTTCGAGATGGTCTCGGCAAGAGTCACATCGTCTGATTTGAGGTAGGGATTAGCGTAGATAAGCGACACAAAGTCGTGGCGCTCCATATCGCCCTCAAACTCTACGAAGGGAACAAAACCCTCGCGGGTATTCTTCCACGACATACGCATATATGGCAAAATATGATGGGGACTATCGGTTGAATGTGATACTCTGTCGTAGAGGTAGTAGGCTCCGAGTTTGAACTCAAAGCGCTTGCCCTCAATACCGTATAGCGCACCAGCCTTGAAGATATTGTCGTAGTAATCGGCCAAAGCCTTATCGCCATACACTCCATCAAATGCAACATCCACGCGGAAAAGGTGGCGTCCCAACTGCTTACCCAAAGCGGCCGAGGCCTCGAGGAAAGATTGGCAATACTTACCAACCTCCACCTTATCGGTTGCATCTGTAAAGAGTCCACCGCCGACCTCAAGATTGAAGTTCCAGCGCGAGAGGTCAGTGAAATCATCACCCAGACGCACTTTTCCATCCAAACGGCCAAACATAATTCTGTCGCCCGTAGTAGGATATCTGTGGCGCAACACATTGTCGTAGGCTACATCAGCCTCCAGCACTCTGCGACCCCAGAACAAACCTGCACGACCACCAACGCGATTATCCATCTCGGTAGTGTGGCTCGTAACCTTATCCACGCCATTAAGCGCATATCGGCTACGATAGTCACCCAAGTGGTTGATATAGGCCATAGCGTAGCCCTTGTCCTTGTTGTAGGTTGATACATAAACATCGGCCTCGCTCGCCAGCGGCACACCCGCAGCAGCCTTGGCATAGACCACATCGTGGGCCGCATAGTCCCAATAGGTGATAGTCGCAGGCTTGAAGTTCTCGACCAGCAGCGAAGTCTGGTAAGAACGGGGCGTAATCGTGTAGTCGATATCGGGATACATCTTCACCGTATCGGTCATATCGGGCACTATCGACAACTTTTGCGCCGTGCTCACCGAGGGAGTATAATCTTTTGAAACCTCTACTTGTTTGGCAACCTGCGCCGACACTACGGCAGGCAGACACAACAAAAGGCAAACATATACAATCTTTCTCATAGGTTAATTCATTTTAGCGATTTTTGCTTTGGCCTCCGCAACGATGCCATCATCGGCAGGCGAATAACCATCGACAACACTCTGGTATGTAGCACGAGCCTGGAACGCATCGTTTCGGCTCATATAGATATCTCCCAACAAGATGAACGACTTGGCAAGCCAATAGTTTTGCGGAGTATTGCTGTCAGAGAACTCATAAATCATCTTCTCAGCCTTATCGTAGTTTTTGGCGTTGTAAACCGACTCGATAACACGGAAACGAGCCTCGGCACCCTCGGCACTCTTAACCTCAGTGCTGAGCAACTCATACACACCGAGAGCCTCGCTGTTCTTACCCTGACGACCCAAAGCCTGCGCCTTGGCGTAGCGAGCCTTACGGCGAGCCACAGCACCCACCTCAGCCATCTTCTCGACATCGTTAGCCATAGCCACCAACTGCTCGTCGTTGGCATACTTGAGCACAGAGGCAACATAGCCCGACGCGGCATTCGCTCTTACAGAGGCAGTCTTAGTAACATCGTACAGCGAGCGGAAAGCCGTAGCAGCCTGCTCCCAACGCTCTGACTCATAGCAAAGTGACGACAGTTTTTCTAAAGCACGCTCCGAGTACTGACTCTGACCCTGCGCGGTGAGTTGCTGAAGAGTCTCGATAGCCTCTGTCTGCTTCTTATCGCGGATATAGCAGTCACTCAAGAAGAAGAGCGCATCGGCACGATAGTAACCCTTCGGGTAGTTATTCAAGTAGTTATTAAAGCCAGTAGCGGCCTCCTGCAACTTGTTGTCGAGGTAGAGTTTCTGCACGGCAACATACGACATAGAGTCACGCTCCATCTGCGACACATTACCTTCAAGACCGTGCTTTTGCGCATAATCGAAGTAAGCATCTGCATTACCGAGATCGATATAAATCTCGCGGATACCCTGCATTGCACTCTTCGACTGCGAAGATTGGGGCGAAGCCTGCACAACCATATCGTAGTAGACCAAAGCCTTATCCTTGTTGCCCAGATTCATATACGCCAGACCCAAATCTGACAGAGCCGAAGAGTAGTACTTTGAATTGGGGTACTGACCAATGAACTGCTCCAAAGTCTTAACGCCCTTATCATACTGCTCGTCTGCGATATATGTACGACCCAACTCGTAAGTGGCAGCATCCACATAGTCGCCTCTATCGGCTTGAACAATACGCTGCAAAGAGTTGATTTTGTCCTTACGCTTATTCTGCACACCGAGCGTTACAGCACGCTGATACTCTGCGTAGTACCTCTCGGGAGTATTGATAACCATTGCATCGTCATAACACTTGATTGCCTCATCAAAGCGGCGAGCCGAGTAGTGAACATCACCCACGCGGTTGAGCGCATCGGCTCGATATGAGTCGCGCTTAGCACGGCCATTCAAGAACTTCAAGAATGCCTTATTGGCATCCTCCAACGCTTCGCTATTGAAGTGACAATAACCCACATTGTACTGCGCCATCATATACTCGTTGCTACCACGAGGCGCACGAATCAAGAAATTGTTGTAGTGGCGCAACGCATCAGCCTTATTGCCTCGGGCGTAGGCTATCTCACCCAACCAGAACGAAGCCAGAGCGCTGAATTTAGCATTAGAACTTGCCGAAAGCGACTCCTTGAATGAAGCCTCTGCAGAGTCGAGCTCACCCAATGAATAGTACTGCAAACCATTGAAATAGGCAATCTTCTGCAACGCCAACAACTCGTCGTTATTGGGGTTAGCGATACTCTTAATGGCATCGTAAGCCTCGGCGTAGTTATTCGAGTTGTAATAGGCGGCAATCAGCAGAGTGCGAGCCTCGCCAACACGCTCCGACGAAGGATACATATCGATGTAGCGAGTCAGCACATTGATAGCCTCATTAAATACGCCGCCACCAAGCTCATACTGCAACTTACCGTAGTTAAACAGTGCATCCTCGGCAATGGCAGCATCGTATGAGTCGCTCGACGCCATAGCAAACGAGTGCATAGCATTACGCTTGTCGCCATTACGCAAGTAACAGTCGGCCAAGTGGTAAGAGGCGTTCTGCGTCAAAATATCATCGGCACCAGCCACTGCTCGCAACGACTCGGCGGCCTCGGCATAACGAGCCTGACGATAGAGCGAATAACCCAAAATATAGTTCTCCACTCGACCCATCTCGCCACCGCGAGCCTTGTAGTTCTCCATATACTTTATGGCCGAAGCGAAATCCTCGAGTTGGAACCACGACTCCGACATCATACGCTCAATCTGCACCGCCTGCTCGTCTGTCGTAGATTTCAGCAGAGCATCACCCTTGCTCACGACGGCACGATAGTCACCCGCCTTGAAGTCAATCTGCATAACATAGAAAGGCATCAGGTCGCGATACATTGCGCTATTAAGAAGCGAAGTAAAGCCACGGCGAGCATCATCCATACGACCAGCAGTATAGGCCATATATGACTTGTAGTATGTAGCGTGGTCTGCGTAATCACCCCCTGATGCTATGCGGCTGAAATACTCCTCGGCTTTGGCGTAATCGTTCTGCTTGAAGGCCATATAACCCATACGCAGGTTGTACTTATCCTTGCGCTGGGGGTCAAGGCGATCGTAATGCACCTTCGACAACTCCTCGGTAGCCTGCTCATCATCACTCTCCATACAATAATATGCACCCAATGCAAACTGTATGTCGTTGATATATGACGAGCCGTGGTATTCGGCCAGATAACGCTTCAGGCGAGAGGCCATATCCTGACGCTTGAGTTCCACATCGCACAGGGCGAGGTAGTAGTCAATCTTCTCGATAGTGATGCGATCACGCACCGACGAAAGCTTTTCGCGCACGGTCATAAGTTCTGCACGCGCCTCGGTCCAGTGACCAAAATTATAGAGCGATATTCCTCGACTAATCTGCTCGTCGGAGAGTACCGGCTGTGCCTGCAGATGACCCATTCCTGCAGCAAAGCATAAAACAAGAGAAATAAATATCTTTCTACGCATAGTTCGATGACTTTCAAAAACATTATATCACCTTACAAAGATAATGATTTTGATGGAATTTACACAATAACGGAACGATTATTGTCGCCTCTTTATTGTACTTTGGAGTGTAACTGCCAATCATTTTGGAGCCACCCCACAATAAATCACTAAAAAACATAATTTATGAACAACAAACAAAGAGTTACAGTCGAACTGAACAACGGCAAATTCAGACTCACCAACAATCAAAAAGTAGAAGATTTGAACCCCAAGGCGCTCATCATCTGTGCCGCTGCCGAGTGCGCCGGCTACACCATAATGAGCATACTGCGCCGTGAGGAGGTAACCCCGAAGAGTATCGAAATTACAGTAGAAGGCTCTCTCGACACACCCACGCTGCAACCCGAAAGCAAGTACAAATCATTCAGCGTACACTACCGAGTTGAGTGCCGTAGTCTGGCCGACCAGGACATCGTGGGTAGCACGGTGAAAGAGGCACAGGAGTATCGTTGTGGCGTTATAAATATGTTACGAGCCATTGCGCCCGTCAGCCACGAGATAGATATCGTAAGCACCGAGGCTGTCGGAATCTAATCCGCAGCCGTTATCCGCATATATGCCGACACCGCCACCGCATAGTTAAATCGTGCGGTGATGGCGTTGGTGTATATCTGAATCCAACTTATCTGCGCCTGCAACACATCCAACACTGTGGCTTGCCCCTCACGATAGGAGTAGGTACTGATAGAGAGATTCTCGCCCGCTATCTGCAGATTCTTCAGCGACGATTGCATCTGGGCGTAACTATTGACCAAGGCGCTCCAACCATCAGCCTCCTCCTGCAACATATCGTCGTAGGTATTTTCGAGATTATTCTCGGCTATACGCACATCGGAGCGCGCTGACGACAGGGCATTGCGACGCTCACCCCAATGGAAGATTGGCACCGACAAAGAGATTGTAGCCGCACCATCTACAAATGTCTTATTAGACATATTGGGGGTGTAGGTCTGCCACGAGCCAGAGATATTGGCACCGATGCTCGGATTATATGCCGCCCGTCGTAACTTCACGCCATACTGCGCCGAGTTGATGGCCAACTTTGCCATCATAATATCAGGACGACGCTGTGCCAATTCATCAGCACCCATTCGTCGGGGCATAGGTATTGAGTCGATTATGGATTCGAGCAAAATTACCGACGAACTTTGGTCAGCGCTACGCAAATTATTAAAACTATGCAGAGCCACATCGTACTGATTCTTGAGCGCTATCTGCGAATACTCAGCATCACTCAAGCGAGCCTCGACCTGAAGCAAGTCACTCTTCGCCACATACCCCTCATTAAATCGCTCTTGTACAACACCATATAGTGATTTTATTATTGACACATACTCATCTACCGCACCCTTATAGAGTTGTTGTGCCGAAAGATTCCAATAGGCATAGTCGGCCGTATAACGCATATAGAGCCACACAGCCTGTTCGTTGGATTGTGACGACTCGTAAAAGGTTATCGACTGACGGTAAGCAGCCTGCACGGCACCGCCATTGTATATTGTCTGCGACAGAGACGGCTGAAGCGCAAAGCCCCACAATTTATCATCCGCCGCAGAGCTGCGAAACAATGTTGCAACACTACCCGACGCCGACAGTTTAGGCAGAAATTCGCTCTTTTGGCGAAGCATATCGTAATAAGATTTCGAGACCTGCTCGGCAGCATTTCTCATTTCGGGATTGGTGTCATAAACGCTTTGGCGATATTCATCGAGCGTTATCTGCGCACGCAACGGCGATACGCCACAAACCGCCATAACCACGCCACAACAAAGAGCTAAATATCTGTTTTTCATACACTAAAGTTATTTATACGATTTTATTCCATAAAACAGCGAATACACCACTGGCAACACGCACATTGTCAGCACCGTCGCCACAAGCAAACCACCCATAATGGTCGCCGCCATACTCGAAAACAGCGAATCGAAGAGTAGTGGTATAAGTGCCAAAATCGTAGTCACCGATGCCAACAACACGGGCAGGAGGCGCTGTTTGGTAGCCTCAACAACCGCCTTCGACGGAGCAAGACCCATTGCCCGCAACTCGTTAATTGACGAGAGCAGAATCACCGAGTTCTTGACATTCATTCCGACCAACCCGATAAGACCCAACAACGAGAAGAAGTCGAAGGTATTGGCCGTCAATAGCAGACCGCCCGCCACGCCGATAAATATTAGCGGCGTCATAAGCAATATCACTATCGGGTCGCGATAGTTGCCAAACAGCAACAGCAGAACTATAAATATCAGCACCAACGCCAACGGCATATTTTCGGCCAATGCAGAGTTTGACTCCTCCTGCGACTCCTGCTCGCCAAAGACCTTTAGCGTATAACCCGCAGGAATATCTACATCGTCAGTTATTTTGCGTAGCAAATCATCGAACAAGATACGGGTATTCACGCCCTCGGCGGGGTCGCATTGAGCCTTCATAACTCGCTGACGATTATACTGTTCTATGACGGCTGTCGAGTACGACAGATCGAAACGACTACTTGCCTGCTCGATTGAATAGACATTGCCGCTCTGCGAAAATATAGGCATAGATTGCAGATTCGAAAGGTTACCACCGCCGACATCGTCATCCTTGAGCAAGATGGGTATGAACTCATCTCCACGCCTGAAGTCACCCATACGATAACCCTGCGTAGCCAGAGTTATCCACTCAGCCATACGGCTACGGCTGACACCTATGCGCTGACCCTTAATCTGCGAATATACGGGCATCCAGGTGGGAATACGATTACCCCAACTGTTGCGCACATTGGTAGCACGCTCATCCTCCCACATTATCTGCTTGGCCTTGTAGGTCAGCATCAGCAATGTGTCGATATTATTACCTAAGAAACCTATCTCGATAGCCGCCTTGGGCACGGGCGATAGTTTGAAAAGCGACGAGCGTAACCACACATCAGGACAAGAGTCTGCCACAAACTTATCGAACTGCGCCTTCACATCGGCCGTCTTACGCTTATTCCGCACCTCCACAAGCAGATTGCCGCAGTTGGGGCGAGATGAATAACTACTGCTGGCCAGATAGTAGCGCGGCGGCGTAGCTCCCGCCGTAGAGGATACCCTCACCACATCAGGATGCCTCTTCAGCCAACGACTCATTGCATCGAGGTTGCGCTGTGTGGACTCTATGTCGTAACCCTCGGGGAGAATGACATCGGCTCTGAAGTATGGTTTATCGAGCTGCGGAAAGAAGTTCTGCGGCATCAGTCTCATAGCGACAAGTGAGAGACCAAACAGCACAACAGCACTAACCACAACTGTCACTCGGTGCGAAAGCACCCATCGCAATACACCATCAAACCAGCCCAGACGCCTCTGCAATACGGAAGATGTCTCTTCTGAGAGGATATACAGACCGAAAGCTGGCACCTGCGTCAGAGCCAACACCCAACTGAGCAACAACGACAGCGCAATAACCACAAAAAGCGGCTTTATAATCTCGGCGACCGACGAGGGTGCAAGATATAGAGGCAGGAACGAGAATATGGCTATCACGGTAGCCCCCAACAAACCCCACTTAGGCTGGTCGGCGCCCCTTATAAGGCTATCGCGCAATGAACTGCCACCAAATAGGCGGTTGCGGGCATTGTCGGTAACAACTATGGCGTTATCGACAAGCATACCCATTGCTATGATAAATCCAGCCAACGAGGTGCGATTGATACCCTCACCCGCAAGATACATAAACAGCATAGTGCCACCTATGGTAAAAATCAGAGAAGAGCCTATCAGCACCCCGACACGCAACCCCATAGCCAACATTATAATGGCGATGACGATAGCGACCGAGATTATCAGATTGAGCATAAATGAGAGATTCGCCTCGCGGGCTATCTCATCCTCGGGGTATAGCGACTCGAGCGAGATGCCGAGCGGCATAGCCTCGCTAACCTCATCCATCACACTCCTCACCTTGTACCCAACGGCAACTACATCGGCTTTCGACGATGTGGAAATGCCGATACCAATAGCTGGCTGACCATCTACATACATCAGCGTCGAGGGTGGCCACAGATAGTCTTGTTCGATGCGGGCAATATCGCCCAATCGGAATTGACGACCATCGGGCGCAATGAGTAACTGATTGGCTATATCGTCTATGGTGGTATATACTCCTGTCTCCAAAATACGCACGGTGAGTTCGCCAGCCGCAACAACGCCACTATTAACAACGGCATTCTGCTGCGACATCATAGACATTATCATCTCGGGCGTAATGGAGAAGTTAGCCAATGTAGAGCGTGTGATGTAGAGGTTTATTACGGGCATCTGCTCACCGAACAAGGTCACCTTCTCGACACCATCGACCACCACGACTCGGCGCTTCACCTCCTGCGCCCAATCGCGAATATCCTGCCACGAGAAGCCAGCCTCGGCAGTTAGGGCGTAATACACCCCATAGACATCACCAAAGTCATCATTTATAAGCAGTGGCCCCGCATCGGCTGGCAGCTGTGGCTGCATATTGATAGTCTTACGACGCAATTCGTCCCACAACTGTGGGATATCATCGGGGCGGGTTGCAGACTCCAACTCTACCACAACGCGCGATAGGCCGAAGTATGACTCTGAAGTAATCTTCTTGATATTTCGCATCGACTGCAACTCGCGCGCAAGCGGCTCAGATATCAGGCGCTCGACCTCATAGGGTGTTGCACCCGCATATTCGCAGGTGATGACAGCGCTCTTCAGCACGAAGGTGGAGTCCTCCTTCTTACCCATCTCGAGGAATGCCCATACACCACCCACTATAAACATCGCCAGCACAAACCACACGACACTGCGGTTGCGCAAGGTATATTCGGTAATCGACATAACACTATTGGTTTATGATTTTCACACGCTGCCCATTCTTCAAGTGATAGACACCCGCAACTACCACCTTCTCACCAACACCGACACCAGAGATCACACTCACCATACCCTGACCGAAGATATCACCCAAGACGACAGCCCGACGCTCGACTGTATCATCAGCCCTTACCACCCACACATAACTGCCACCCTCTGACGGAGCATATATGGCCGACAACGGCACAGCCACCCCCTGCGGAGAGTTATCCACAGCGCGGAGCGTAACACGACAAGTCATACCTGGCGAGATACCATACTTTTCACTCTCGGCCTTTGATATCTTCAGCGCCACAGGAAAGCCCGACGCATCGCTGGCCGTCTTGGCGTAGGTGTCGAGTCGTGCCGTGAATTGCTCTTTAGGAAAATTATCGAATACGACATAGTATCGCGTAGTGCTATCAGCCAAAAGAGAGAGGCTCTTTTCGGGCATCGTAAACTCCACTGTTGTGCTACGAGGATTAACCAAACGAAGTATCGTCTGCCCCGACTGCACACGCTGATAGGTATCGACATAGGTACGCTCGACAACACCCGCAAACGGTGCACGCAGTTTGGTGTCGGAGAGTAGAGATTGTGAATTTTCATATGTCGAGCGAGCCTGCACAAACGATGCGTATGCCGACTCATACTCCTGCTGCGACACAGCCTCGTGACTCAGTAGGCGTTTCATACGCTCCTCCTGCGCCCGAGCCCGTTCATACTGTGACAGGTCGGCGGCAACCTGCAACTCCACATCTCGAGGGTCGAGTTGCGACAGCAGTTGTCCCTTATTTACAAAGTCGCCCTTGGCAACATCGACACTCAACACCTGGCCCGAAATCTTGAAGGCTAAATTAACGGCATCGTCAGCCGTAGCCATTCCCGCAAAATCGCGGTCGATATAGCCTACGGCCGTCGCCTTCTCGACACGCACCGAGCGTCTTTCACCTCCATCTGCAGAGTGTCGGCCCTTGCACGAAAAGAGTGCAAAGGAGAATAGAATCACGACAATACACTTCGTCATATATGGCATCATAAATTTTAGGTATAAAAAAAATTGACTCTCGGATAACCGAAAGTCAATTTTCATACCAATCTCCACGCACTGCGGAGTATTTATCTGTCATACAACCCGACGACTACAAATGCATCTTTTTAACGGATTCTGTCGAGCGAGCGCACCAGCGCCTCATCCTTGAAGATAGCGCGCAGAGCCAGATAATCCAGAATAAGTGCTATGATGGGGAAGATGATGGCAATACGGAAGCCCTGTGTATGGAACTCCATCTGAGAAAACATTCTGTCGCTCAAATAGTAGTATATAGCCATAAAAATCTCTGCGCCAGCCAGCAAAACAAGCTCAACGGCACACAGACGAATCTGCAACATACGGTTCTTGAACAAGAACAGTGCAATGAGAGGCACAACCGCTGCCAAAGCAACGATTACACCCATATACATAGTAGACTGTCCTGCGGCATCAGCCTCGGCAGCCTTGAGTGAGAAAGCTCCCAATTCATAAACCTGGGTACCCGCAACGAAATACGCCAGCGGAGTGAACAGAGCGGTAGCCATCAACGCCACTACGCCCAATAAATAGAGTGTTTGAATACGCTGTATCATTCTAAATTACAATTTTTTATCTATTAAATAATTATTTCTGTCTGACGAATTACGATTGACGAGCTCACCCAAAAATCCAGCCAAAAAGAGTTGCACGCCAAGAATTATTGCCAAAATAGCCACAAAGAACAGCGGTTGCTCGGTAACGCCACGCAAAGGCAGACCATTGAACTGCTTGTACAACTTATCGGCAATAATCCACACCGTAGTGCATCCTCCAAGCAGGAACATAACCGTACCCAACGAGCCGAAGAAGTACATCGGAGAACGGCCGAAGTGCGACATAAACGACACGGTGATAAGGTCGAGATAACCCTTCACCATACGCTCCATACCAAACTTTGAGTAGCCATACTTGCGCTCCTGATGCTGTACAACCTTCTCGCCAATACGCTTAAAACCAGCGTGCTTGGCCAAGATGGGGATATAACGGTGCATCTCGCCATAGACCTCAATAGACTTTATCACTCTGCGGCGATAGGCCTTCAATCCACAATTAAAATCGTGGAGCTTGATACCCGACACCACGCGAGCCGTCATATTGAAGAACTTGCTCGGCAGACGCTTGCCTGCGGGGTCATAGCGCTTGCGCTTCCAACCCGACACCAAGTCGTAACCCTCCTCGAGAATCATACGGCGCAGTGCAGGTATCTCATCAGGCGAGTCCTGCAAATCGGCGTCCATAGTAATCACCACCTCACCTTCGGCAGCCTCGAAACCACAATACAATGCAGCAGACTTACCATAGTTGCGGCCAAACTTTATGGCACGAATGGCGGGATACTCACCCTTGAGGCGCTCAACCTCTGCCCAAGAGCCATCGGAAGAGCCATCATCTACCATAACAATCTCATAGGAGAGGCTGTTCTCGCCGGCCACCCTATCAATCCAGGCAACCAACTCTGCGAGCGACTCCTCCTCGTTATAGAACGGAACTACAACCGATAAATCCAATCTTTTATCCATATACGCTTACAAGCCTTTCCTTTACTCATTACTCTGCTCGTCGTCATCCTCTTCCTCCTCGTTCTGGATGTCGAACAACACAGGCTCACACTTTGTTCCTACCGAGATAAACAGACCCAAGAAGCCCAGATAGAGCACATTACCAAACACCTGCGACAAGAGAACTGCTATCGGAGAGAACATATAGGTGCGCATAGCCGAAGCCATCTGCTTAATCATCTCAGCATCGTAAATGCCCGACTTCTGCATCTCGCCGACAGTGGTAGAGATAGTCTGCTCGAACTGCTCGGTGAAGAGGAAGTTACCAGCAACAATCTGGAATGCGGCACTCACAATACCAACAAATACGGCCGAGCCAACGATGAAACCGAGGCTCTGTGAATATGTAAAACCATCTGCAGTAAACTGACTTGCACGCTTGCGAGTGAAGTAGAACAACAGATAGACCATTGCCACAAAACTCAACAGATTGCAAACAAAAGCGATAGATGGAACCAATAATCCCAGCAGAGAGAAGGCTACACTTACCAGACCAACGATAGCACCACAACGCGACGCATCGCTCCAAAATGAATTTGTCTTCATATTTTTCTTTTTACAATTTTTAACACTTTACTATCGGCGCTGCTTCACAAATGGCGCTGCAGCTTTTCTTGACGGATGTCCATCATCACCCAACACGGGCCAACCGTCTACCCAGCGCACCTGCTCAAGGAACATCTTGCGACCAGCCTTGATTGAGGCGGTGTCGTAGCCGTGATAATATATCCAATCCTGACCCTTGTCGTCGGTAATAATCTGCGAGTCGTGGCCAGGACCTTTGACTACATCATTACCCGAGAGCAACACCTCGTGACAGTTATCCAGCATCTTGCGGCCCTGCTTATCCACATAGGGACCATAGAGCGACTTGCTACGACCAACCACAGTCTGGTAGGTACTCTTCTCTCCCTCACAACAAGAGCCTGTCGATGCGAAAAGATAGTAGTAGCCCTTATGTTTGTGGATATAACTACCCTCGTAGGCAGAACCTGCTATACGCATAATGTCACGCTTATCTATCAACTCCAAACCATCGTCCGTCAGCTCCGTCAGGTAGATACCGAAGAAGCTTCCCCAAATGAGGAATTTACGGCCATCCTCCTGAAAAACAACGGGGTCGATAGAGTTCTCGACACCAATATCCTTTGCCTTGAACAGCATCTTTGCATCAGTAAAAGGCCCTGCGGGAGAATCCGACACGGCACGGCCGATACAAGCCTCCCAATGACCACCCCAAGTGGACATCGAGAAGTAGAGTACATATTTGCCCTCGATATAGTTAATATCAGGGGCCCATATAGCACCGCCCTTAACATACATAGGCACCTTGCCCTGCTCGAATGCGCCACCCAGATACTCCCAATTAACCATATCGGTAGATTTATAGACGGGCACATTCCTATCACGCCAAGTGGCATAGGCATAGAATGCTCCATCCTTACCCCTGATGACCGTAGGGTCGGGGGCATCTCTATCGATTACAGGATTGGTGTAGATGGCCTGCTCGTCGTTGCTCTGCAGAGAAGAACACGACACAAGCATTGCTCCGAACAGCATCAAGCCCAATGTTGCAAACAGCGGTTTCATAACATCAATTCTTAAATTACATTCTTTCGGGAACCTCGATACCAAGCAACGACATCGACTTGCGGATAACACGAGCAACCTGAGCTGCCAATGTCAGACGCATACTACGCTTTGCAGCATCCTCCTCGCGCAAGATTGAGTGGTCGTGGTAGTAACCGTTGAATGTCTTTGACAACTCATAGGCATAGGCCGCGATGATAGAAGGAGCGAAGTTCTCGGCAGCCGAAGCCACAACGCTGGGCAACTCGGCAAGCGACTTGATAAGCTCAATCTCCTCGGGCAACAACTCTACGCTCACGGGAGCAGAGTAGTCGATGCCAGCCTCATCGGCCTTACGCAATACAGAGCAGATACGGGCGTGAGTGTACTGAATGAAGGGACCAGTGTTACCGTTGAAGTCGATAGACTCGCGGGGATCGAAGAGCATTGTCTTCTTGGGGTCTACCTTCAAGATAAAGTATTTCAACGCGCCAAGACCCACCTGACGGCAGATTGTAGCAGCTTCATCCTCGGTACAACCATCCAACTTACCCAACTCGTCTGACATCTCGCGAGCTGTAGAAACCATATCGGCAATCAAATCGTCGGCATCAACAACGGTACCCTCGCGTGACTTCATCTTACCCTCGGGCAACTCAACCATACCGTATGAGAGGTGGTAGATGTTGTCGCTCCACTCGTAACCCAACTTCTTGAGAACGAGTTTCAACACCTGGAAGTGGTAGTTCTGCTCGTTACCTACGACATAGATCATATCGTCGAGTTTGTTCTCCTCGAAACGGCTCAAGGCTGTACCCAAATCCTGGGTCATATATACCGATGTGCCGTCGCCACGCAACAGAAGTTTCTGATCGAGGCCATCTGACTCCAAGTCAATCCAAACCGAACCATCCTCCTTGCGGAAGAATACACCCTTATCGAGGCCATCCTGCACAAGGCTCTTACCCAAGAGGTAGGTCTGTGACTCATAGTATACCTTGTCGAAATCTACGCCCAAAGCCTTGTAGGTTACATCGAAACCGTCGTAAACCCAACCATTCATAGTCTGCCACAAGTCGTAAACCTCCTTATCCTTAGCCTCCCACTTGCGCAGCATCTCCTGAGCCTGCAACATAATAGGAGCCTTCTTCTTTGCCTCATCCTCGCTCAAGCCTTCGGCTACGAGCTCCTTGATCTGAGCCTTATAGTGCTTATCGAACTCGACATAGTACTTACCTACCAAGTGGTCACCCTTCATACCCGACGACGCAGGGGTCTCACCCTGGCCATAGAGCTGCCAAGCCAACATTGACTTACAGATGTGGATACCACGATCGTTCACCAGATTAACCTTGATTACATTGTTACCATTGGCCTTGAGAATCTGCGCAACAGAGTAACCCAAAAGGTTGTTGCGGATGTGACCCAAGTGGAGGGGCTTGTTGGTATTGGGTGACGAGTACTCAATCATAATGTTACGATTGGTAGGCGCAGCCTGACCATAGTCCTCGGTAGCTACCACCTCAGCAAAACACTCTGCCCAGAACGAAGGAGCGATAACAAGGTTAAGAAAACCCTTGATAACATTGAATGAGCTGATGTTCTCATTGTTTGCTACGATGTGCTCACCTATCTCGGTTGCGGTAGCCTCGGGAGACTTGCGGCTCATCTTGAGCAACGGGAAAGTCACCAGAGTGTAATCACCCTCAAACTCCTTGCGAGTCTTCTGCAACTGCAACTGCGACCCATCTACAGGGCCATACAAAGCCTCGACTGATGTCTTTACGGCTTGTAAAACAAAATTTTCTGCGTTCATATATTATCTCATTAATTATCTTCAATTCCTCACGCCCGACAAGCAGGCACATTCTCCCCACAAAATTACTAATTTTCATCGAAAAACCGACTACCCAAAGGCAGATTTCAACCCTTTAAGGGTCGTTTTGGGCTAAAAACGCTAAATTTTTACTAACTTTACATTGGTTATCTGGTAATATTGTATAGCGATGCTGCTAAAACTGATTATAATTGCCGCTCTATTTTTCGCAGGATGCAACAAGTTTGATGAGCCTGCGGCAGAGAATGATGTACCCGAAACGCCAAACATCACAATCGGCGATTTACACTCGTTGCTAAATGGGCGTACCCTCGACATCGAGGATGAAGTTATAATTGGTGGATATGTCACATCGAGCGACAGGGCGGGGAACTTCTACAAATCGTTCATCATCGAGGATGCAACGGGCGGTGCAGAGATTATGGCAGGACTCAACGACCTACACAACACATACCCCAAGGGATGTTATATTACAATCAGCCTGAAGGGTTGTGCCGTGGGTGAACATTATGGCGTTATGCAGGTGGGTCTGCACGCTGCGGACTACAGCACATACCCTACCGACTACTTCGCCTCTCGCGTGATTGCCGACAAACATATTCGCAGATACAATATTACGCGTAACATCGCACCACGCCCGCTGAATGTAAGCCAGTTGCAAAAAGACATGTGCGGCACTCTGGTAAGCCTCGGACCTCTGACCCACTCGACTGAACTATCGGCCCATTTATGGGATGGCAACCAAGAGGGTAAGTGGCAGGGATACAACATCTTTGAGGATAGCAGCCACAACCAAATTGCCGTATATACATCAGACTACGCCGACTATGCATCAGACAAAATTCCGTCAGCAAAGGTTTCAATTACGGGCATACTGCAGTATGGCAAGATAGAGGGCAAAGAGTACTTTATGATTAAGATGCGAGATGAAAAAGATTGCGCTCATATTAACTAAAATCTTCGCGTTTTGGGCGATAGTCATCGCTGTCGGCTGCAGTAAGGAGGGCGACAACTCGCCCACCGACTACCCCGACACACCGCACGGTCGCATCACTATTGCGCATCTGAAATCGATGTGCCGCGCAGAGTCGCAAATCATCACCGAGGACATATCCATCGAGGGTTATATCGTTGTAAACGACCTGTATAAAGAGTTCGTCAAGAGCATTATCGTAGGCGACGACAGCGGCTGCATCGAGATAGATGTGGACACCGACTCTACAGCCGAGATATTCACCGTCGGCGCCCGCATCATTGTCTACTGCTCGTCGCTGGCAATCGGCGAATATGGTGGCAACATACGCCTCGGGGCAGCACCATCGGGGTCGTACAGCGTGGATAGAATCAAGCGCGAAGATTTTTCGAGATATTTTCTGCTCGACATCTCCTACCCGAAGGCCATAGAGCCAACCGTAAAGAAAATCGAAGATATCACAACCGCCGACATAGGCAACTACATAATGCTCAACGATGTAACCTTCACTGATGGCGGTGCGAAAAGCTGGTGTGACATCGACGACGAAAGCGGGAAATACATCACCACCGAGCGAGAAATCGCCGACCCGCAAGGCAACACACTCCTCGTCAGAACAATCAGCGACTGCGTCTATCGCGACGAGACTCTACCCGAAGGCAAGGTCTCGCTCTGCGGCATTGTCGAATACTTTGGTGGTAAATTCTCACTCCGCGTAATCAATCATCAAATCGTAATCTGACCCAATATCACAAAACAATGCGCCACAACCCCAAAAGAGTTGTGGCGCATCTGCTGTATACTACACAATTAGAACTTCAGCTTAATTTCGGGATGCTGCTGCTCACCAGGAATCCACATATTCTCGACTGTGAACTTGATTGAGCCATCTTTGGCAACAGTCACATTGCGTGATGAGAATGCGTTGAGCGGCACAGGGTTACCTCCGAAACGCAACACATAATCCAGCGAACTCTTGTTCACCAAACGCATAGTAGTTGTGCCGTTGGCGTTCTTGTTTACCACCTGGAACTCCACGCAAGCCATAAAGAAATCCTTAATCAACTGCTCGTCACCAGCGATTGCACCAAACGAGTAAGCCAATGTGCGGCGTGCCAACAAAGCCTCCTTGAGTGAGGGCAATGTCTGATCCTTTGCCAAAATGAAGGTCATATTACGACGCTGGCCAACGCTTACATAATCCATAGCTGTTGTGCTGTGAATATCGGTATTAGCCGACATAAACAGACCATGCTCCTTCGCACGACTAACTACCGAGGGGTAGAATTCCGAGCCGTTCATAATCTCAACACCGTCAATCAAATCGGCTGCATATACCTTATTCTCGAACTCCTGCATCTGCAGATTCTTGCGACGCCATCCTGGGTGGTTGTGCATAATCACCGCACCCTGCTCACGAGCATTGCGGATAGCCTTCTCGGGATCTTCATCCCAAATAGTACCTACATCCTGAACGAACAGAGCGTTGTAGTGACCGATAGTCTCGGGAGTACGAGTAATCTCGGCACCAGGGATAATGGTGATACCATAACTTACTGCGGCATCAGCTGAGAGTTTATTTGCCAAATTGAAGTTTACTTTAGCATCCTTATTACCAGAGGCCTTTGCGCCCTCGGGGTGGTGACCCTCAAGGAACTGCAGGAACTGACCCTCCCAACGACGATACTCGATATGCTCGGTACACGCCATCACATCCAGACCATCCATCCAAGCCTCGCGCACGCGATACTCGGGAGTAACGCTACCATCAGAGTAGATTGTGTGGGTATGTAAATCGGCCTTATATACCTTGTAGCCATTCACATTCGGGATGATAATCTCACGGCGGTGAGCCTCCTTACGCATAGAGTGGCGAGCCATATCCACATTGGTAGCATCCTGATAATAGAGCTGCGCCGACGCACCCATAGTAGCCATCAACGCAACAGAGAGAGTTAATAATCTTTTCATATTTAGGTTATATTAGAGGTTTTACTCTACAAATATAGTCTATTCGTCCGACAAAAGCAAGCGCCAACAGCTCCATTAACACCACACACGCAGCAAGCCGACACACTATTAGAACTCCAGCTCCAGCTGTGGCAGAGGGTATAGATTCTCGACCAACAAGCCCTTGCGTCGAGCGCGCTTTACGGTGTAGGCCGTACCGCCTTTAGTTCCTCCGTCGTACCACGCCACCAAACAAGAGGCATTATCGACCAAGAAGTCGTTACGCATCCTGAATGAGGCTTTATTGTCGCTGCTACTCACCACAACGACCTCGTCGGCCACACTCGCCAAACGACGGAAACGCTCGGCATCGTCACCACTAAAGAGTCTATGAAAACTTTTGAACGGCAACACCGCCACCAGCTTTACCTCGGGATGCTCCTGCCTAAGTGCCGCCACCGCCTCGCCAGCCGAGAGGTCGAACCCCCACGCCATACCGCACAGAAAGCGGATATAACCCCTATCATACAACTCCTGCACGGCGCATCGCAACTCATCGCCAGCCTCGCCGCGATAGGTACGATGTCCCGAAAAGGCAATAGTTATATCTTTGTCGAAAGTCATATCACAAAATTATCTATATGGCTCGGATTTTGCAACTCTACCCTATGAAATTCTAAAAATTACATATTATGAAACACTCTGTTTGTACTTTAGTCTCATTCATTGGTGGAATGTTGGTTGGTTCGGTTGTAACAATGCTCGTAACACCTCAGTCGGGCCCTGAACTCCGCAGTAAGATTCGTGGTTATGTAGACCAAGAGGCCGAAAAAATGCGTTGCCATTGCGAAGATAACAAATAACGCATCATGTTGTTGAGCGACCCACTCCATAAAAACACCGCAATGTTGGCTTCGATTATACTTTACATAGCAACCATTATAGCATCGATAGTGCTGTTCGTAGCGGCAACAGTCGCGTGGCTCGCCGAGTTTGTCGAGTCCAGAGCAATGGCTGCACTTATTGTAGGAGTACTCTTTCTGCTTCTGTCGCGACTTATATATTACCTGTCGGCGCGCAGGGCGATGGAGGAGATAAACGAAAAGCTGACAACAATCAGCGAGGTGGCTTATGCAGCGCGCAAGGGCTATGGAGTCGTAGTTAGGTTTGTAGAGTCGCTTTTCGACCAATGGTTAAAGTAACCACAAAAAGGGCCGACCATATTTCAGGTCGGCCCTAATTTTATGCTATCTATACCCTAAAATTAGAAGTACTTACCAAAGAGTTCAGCGGCAATAGCTACAGGATCCTCCTTGGGAGCCTTGGTGATAGTGTTGCTGTGAGTCCAATTCTCCTCCCACTTAAACCACTCCTGCGAGGGGATAGTTCGACCCTCTTCCAACGCCTGGAAGAACATCTCCCAACGAGCAAGGTAGAAGTCGTTGAGCATACCACCCCACTGACGGCTTGAGTAGTCGTGCAGACGACCCTTCTCGGCAGATGTCTCGGGACCCCACACAGAGATAAGCGTACGGGCATTCCACTCCATCCAATCGCGGTCGGCATCGGTAGCATTTGCAACCTCATCGCACACATTTCTTGCTGACACGGTCCACTTTTCGAGGTTAAACAACTCAATCTGCGAAAGCAGACGATCCAAATCGCGCAACACATCGAGGAATATGTTATACTGCTCCTTAAAGGCCTTCATATCCTTCTTTTCGTAACTTGCAGCAATATCCTTCAAGAGGTAGTATGTATAGTCGGTAAGAGTCTGACGCACCACATCGGCAATATCGTGCTCATAGTTGGGATTGCCCTTAAAGCGCTCCTTCTCCTTGAGCATCTCGGCCGCAGCCTCGCGCACCTTGTTGATGTCGTGATAAATCTGACAAGTACCCCAACCCGACACACGCTTAACATCAAGTGCAGGGCGCGCGCAGATAACAGCCTCGACATCCTGCGAAGGTGTAGGACAATTCAGCACCGACTTCGCAAGGATATCCCAACCCTGCTCCATAGCCTCGCTCTTTACACCATAGCGAGCCTCAGAGTATCGTTTAATCCACTCCTTACCCTCTTCACGCTTAAGCCAGGGAAGCTCAAACACCAAGTCATAGAGTATCGGACAAGTCTCCAAACCCTCGGGAGTAGCACCTACGCCCTTAACATCGTCGGGGAATCGCTCCAAAGCGTTGAAATATCCCTCCAACATAGGCTCGAAACGGCCGTGCAAACCAGTCTTACCACCAAAGTTATGGAGCATACACCACACGAAATCGTGACCATCATATCCCTTCTCCTGCCATTTAGCCAAGCCATCAGAGTAGAGGTCGAGCACCAAGAAACCGCCCTTGGGGATAGACTCCAAAGCCTCCTTACGAGGATTGTCACCCCAACTTTGAATCACCCACTTTGAGTTGGGTGAGTGCTTCTGCATCTCAGTGAAGATGGTAGAATAGGCCTCCTGAAGATTTACACCCTTTGTGCGACCACCCTCGTGGAAGGGGTCCATACTGTAAAACTTCGACTTACCCATCACCTTTGCCAGGTGCTTGTAGTAGAGTTGTGCAATCTCGCCAAATCGCTCATCGGTAGGCAACAAGAAAGCGGGACGGCGGAAACCAGAACACCAGTTACCCTGATCGATAGCATCTACACCAATCTTCTCGGCTGCATTGCTCGGCAAAATACCACCATAGCCAGGCAATACGGGCTCCATACCGAGCTCACGCATACGACCCAAGATGAATTTACACAGATTCTCCTGTCGCTCGTACCACCAATCGGGATTGGGACCACCCCAACCCTCGAGGTTACTCATCAGCCACCAAGCGTGAAAACCAGGACCAGCGACAAAATTGTCGATATCCTCACGCGAATAGCCAGCCTCCTCAAGAACATTCTTCCAAACCACATCGGTTCCGACAAGCGCCAAAGGAATATTAATACCATGGAGTGCCATCCAGTCAATCTCCTTCTCCCAACGCTCCTTTGTCCAGAAGGCCATAGAGTACGAGTAGGTACAGTAGTTAAGATAGTATCTGTAATCGGCTGTACAAGTGCGTCTTTCGGTAGTCTCGGGAACGGGGAACACAACCTCTGACATATCGGTAGTGAGGTTATTCCACGCCAAATTGATATGCGCATAGTGGTTTAGATACCAACCAATACCAGTAGTCAGTGCGCTGATAGAGCTACCCTGAATAAAGGGCTTGCCATTTTTAGAGCCAATCTCAAAGACCTCCTCGCCATCGGTAGCGAGTGACTCCTTTACTTGTGTCTCAATGCGTGATGATGTACCCTCGCCTCCGATTCTGTCGAGAAGATCAGTCACCTGCGACGGATTGCGACCACACGACGCAAGTACCAGGGATACCACCATTGATAAAAGAAATTTCTTCATATTGAAAGTGTTTTAATGTTACGATATTAGGGCAAAGGTACAAAGAAAGTTGTAAATTCCCCCTAAGGCTCGCCTAAATTTTGCCATTTACACAATAGCGCACAACAAAAAAAGAGCAGACTTCACGCTGAAGTCTGCCCTTATCGTTAAGAGGTTTTTAACCTAATTATTTACCGAAGTGACGCTTATACAAGCCCTGGAAGCCTGAACCGTGACGAGCCTCGTCCTTGGCCATCTCGTGAACTGTGTCGTGAACAGCATCCAAGCCCTGCTCCTTAGCCAGACGAGCCAGACGCAACTTGTCCTCGCAAGCACCGCACTCGGCATTCATACGCTTGTAGAGGTTAGTCTTTGTATCCCATACAACCTCACCGAGAAGCTCTGCGAACTTGGCAGCGTGCTCTGCCTCCTCCCAAGCGTAGCGCTTGTAAGCCTCAGCGATTTCGGGATAACCCTCGCGGTCAGCCTGACGGCTCATAGCCAAGTACATACCAACCTCGGTGCACTCACCCATAAAGTGATCCTGCAAGCCCTTCATCAACTCTGCGTCAGCGCCCTTGCCATCACCCAACTTGTGCTCAGTAACGAACTCCAGGTCTCCATCCTGCTCCTCTATCTCAACGAACTTGTCTGCACCTACTTTGCAAAGCGGACACTTCTCGGGAGCCGCATCACCCTCATGAATGTAACCACATACTGTACAACGAAATTTCTTTGCCATAATTGTAATCTATTTAAGTTTGTTTTAGTTATTTATTTTCTGTTTTCCTATTGCAAAGATATACCCATTTTTCACCTTTGCAATAGTATTTTAATCACATTTATTTATCATACCATAAGCACTGCTTATAGAAGCCCGGCAAACCATAGCCAACCCTTACACTATAATATAATGTATAGCCATCAGCCACCGCCTACGATTGCTCGGCCTGCAGAATCAGCGACTCGATGTACGACACATCGGTGCAATCTTTGGCCATCACCTGCTTCTGGTTATCAAGCAGATAGAGTGCAGGAATAGCTCGCAGGTCGTATGTTCGCTCCTTGGTTATGCTCTGCGCCTGGTCGTAGCTGTTAATCCACGCCGAGGGGTAGTCGCCAAGGTGTTCACGCCACGCATCCAACTCTTGATCGGGATACAACACCAAAACTTTCAATTTTCCACGCTCGGTAAGCTCGTTGAGCATAGGCGAAGCCAATATATCATCACGCACACCACCGCACATATTGCAACCCGGATTGCTGAAAAATATCAACAAATACTCCGCCTTGATTTTGTGCATATTACCTCTGCGACCATCGGCCAAAGTATATACAAAGTCGTTTGCCTTGCGACCAATACGATTCTGCATAGCTATCTGCAGGTCATAGACCAACGGCATCTTTTCATATTCATCGAGTAACGGTGAGGCTATCGCATTCTCCAACACGGGGATATAACGCTCGTCGTTACGGAATGGTGAGTTGGGGTCATGCAACACGCGCTCTGCGAGCATCAGGAAGTAATCGAACATTGTCTTCGAAGTCGATGCTTTAGACAGAAGTCGCGACATAGAACTCCTCGCGAGCGAATCGGGCATATAACCCTCAACATATACCGCCATAGCTGTAAGCATACGGTTGAGTTCTACCTCCTTAATAAACAGCGTATCGGCAAAGTCGAACTTATCCCAATAATGCTCGTTCATATACAGCACCTTGTCGCGCTGCGGCAACATAGCGGGTGCCAAAGCGGGCATAAACACCCTCTCCGTTGGAACCTTTACACTACTATTCTCTGCCGAGTCGGCAGGAGCATCCGCTACGGATTTCTGCTGACGCGAAGAACAAGCCACCGAGCTGATAGCCACAATAGCAGAGAGAAGTATAAGATAGTATCTTTTCATATCACACAAATTTTAAGAAACAGTCGTTCCGAGAAACAAAAATAATACATTCGTTGATGAGTCAAAACTTTATGGGCCAAAAATATCCACTTCGGCCACAAATTATCCGTCACAAAGGCCGCAAATACAAAAAAGCCGAAGCGAATTTCGCCTCGGCCTTGACATACTCTATAATTATAGAAATGATTAGTATTGCTCCTGTACCTCGCTAAAGAGAGCCACATCGCTACCCTCCGACGAGTTGATATATACCTCAGCTGATGCAATGTAGGCCTCGGTCTGCTTGGCGAGTAACTTTGCATCAGACTTATACTCCTCAACCTCCGAAGCCTGCTTTGCCAGCAGATAGGTGATGATGATGTGTCCGACACTCTCGACCAAACGGCGAGCGTGGAAATCCTTATACTGAGGATACTCCTTATTGATAGTCTCCACACGCTCGGCCATAGCCTCAACCCTCGCACGCAAAGCCTTCAGACTCTCAACGATAGGTTGCATATCGGCGGAGTACTCCAGCACCTCATACTGCGAAACCTGCTCCATAAAAGTACCCTTCGTAACGCCATTGATAGCAGCTACAACCTGCATCTGCGATGTACCTTCATAGATATTCAGCACACGGGCATCACGATACAAACGCTCGCAAGCATAATCCTTCATATATCCAGAACCACCGTGAATCTGCACGGCATCATAGGCCAAAGCATTTGCCCACTCCGACGCCATTAGCTTAACAAGCGGAGTGAAGGCATCAGCCAAACGGTTGTAACGCTTCATCTCGGCACGCTCCTCGGGCTCGAGGCTACGCTCGTGAGAGATATGGGCATACTGCTTGTAAATCTCCACGAAACGGCTTGTCTCGTAAAGCAGTGCGCGAGCACCACGCAGGCGGGCACGCATATTTGACAACATCTCTGAGATGGCGGGGAACTTGATGATATCCACACCAAACTGGCGACGCTCGTGAGCATACTTCAGCGACTCACGATAGGCAGCCTCACAAAGGCCAACCGACTGCGCACCAATACCCAATCGGGCTGCATTCATCAGCGACATCACATATTTGATAAGACCCATTCGTCTATCACCGACCAACTCGGCGGGCGCATCGGTAAATATCAATTCACAAGTGGGCGAACCCTTAATACCGAGCTTGCTCTCGATGCGGCGCACCTTCATACCGCCATCATTCTTGTCGTAAACGAACATCGACAGACCGCGAGCATCGGCAGTACCCTCCTCTGTGCGAGCCAGTACGAGCGAGATATCGCCGTCACCATTAGTGATGAAACGCTTGACACCATTGAGCAGCCAAGTCTGCTTCTCCTCGGACCAGGTAGCCTTCAGCATCGCAGCGCCCAAATCAGAGCCTGCATCGGGCTCTGTGAGCGACATTGCGCAGGTAGCACCCTTACAAACCATAGGCAGATACTTCTGCTTCTGCTCCTCCGAGGCAAACTCATTGAGTGTCTCGGCACAATCCTGCAGACCCCAAATATTCTCAAAACCTGTATCGGCACGGGCAACCATCTCGTTAGCCATCACAAAACAAGTGAGCGGGAAGTTAAGACCGCCAAAGCGGCGAGGCAATGTGATACCATCCAATCCTGCGGCATTTACCGCCTTCATATTCTCTACCGTACCCGAAGCGTAAACCACACGGTCATTCTCCACACGCGGGCCCTCCTTATCAACGCCCTCGGCATTGGGGGCAATGACATCAGCGCAAAGCTCACCCGTCAGGGTCATCACTCTGCGATATGAGTCCATAGCATCCTCAAAGTTCTGAGGCGCATCATCAAAGCGCTCCTTATCAGCAAAGTTGCGCTCCTTCAACTCCACAATCTTGCGCATCAGAGGATGCTCAAGGTGGTATTGCAAATCTTTATTATCTAAAAAGAAATTAGCCATCTTTACTTTGAGTTTTGCTTGTAATACTTAATCATCTTGGGGATAACCTCCTCGACCTTGCCAACAATAGCGTAGTCGGCAATCTTATGAATCGGAGCGTTGGCATCGCTATTGATAGAGATAATCGTTGCCGACGAATCCATACCAGCCGTATGCTGCAACTGACCCGAGATACCGCACGCAATGTAGAGTTTCGGACGGACGGTTATGCCCGTCTGACCTATCATACGCTCGTGTTCGGCCCATCCTGCATCGGTAGCAGCGCGGGTAGCACCCACCTCACCACCAAGCACTTCGGCCAACTCATAGCAAAGATTGAAGCCCTTTTTCGAGCCCATACCATAACCACCAGCCACAATGATATTTGCGCCCGTGATATCAATCTTACGCTCATCTATCTGTCTATCTATAATAGTGACAGCCATATCAGCAGGCGAGAGATATGACTTCCAATCGATGCTCTTCACCTGACCAGCGGCAGCCTTCTCGACCAACTCCTTACGCATCACGCCCTCACGCACCGTAGCCATCTGCGGACGGTGGTCGGGAGTGATGATTGTAGCAATGACATTACCGCCAAAGGCAGGGCCTATCTGGTAGAGTATATTTTCGTACTCCTTGCCCGATGCCTCGTCTGTATGTGGACCAATCTCCAACTGTGTACAATCGGCTGTAAGACCCGTACGCAGGGCGGCAGACACTCTCGGGGCGAGATCACGACCTACCGATGTAGCACCAAACAAAACTATCTGCGGCTGCTCGGCCTTGAGCAAACCACTCAACACTGATGCATGAGGCAGAGTGCGGTAAGGGGCAAAAATCTCATCATCCGCAACCCACACAACATCTGCGCCATAGGCAGCCAACTCGCGCTCCATACCAGCCACATTGTGACCCAACAGAGCCGCCTCCAACTCTACGCCCAACTGCGTAGCCAACTGACGACCCTTGGTAAGCAATTCCAAACTCACTTCGGCAATCGCTCCATCTTCTGTTTCGATATATACAAATATATTATTCATACTCTCCCTCCACGATTAACCGAGCGTATGGCTCGCCATAAGTTCAACCATCAGACCTTCGATGTCGGCATCCGAAGCAGTGAGTACCTTTGACTCCTTAGCCTGGAAAACCACATCTTCAACCATCTTAACCTTCGTAGGCGAGCCTGCCTGACCCAGCTGTGACTCGTCGCACTCGACATCCGAAGCCGAGAACTCCACGATATTAAGATAGTCGCGCTCTGCTACCATCTCTGCTCTGAGCGACTCGTTGTCACCAATGAGCTCCGAGCGGGTAGCGGCATATTTATACTTCAAAATCAAGCGAGCATTCTGCGGACGCACCTCGGCAGCCGTACTACACACGGTGATGACTGCAGGCAGCGGTGATTCCACCACCTCGATGCCGTGCTCTAAACGGCGACGAATAACGAGTGAAGAGTCCTTAATCTGCTCTATCTCTTCGGCATAGGTCACCTGCGGCAAACCTAACCACCCTGCCACCTGGGGACCTACCTGAGCCGTATCGCCATCGATGGCCTGACGACCCGCCACAATCAAATCTGCTCCAATCTGACGCAACGCACACGAGAGGGCATACGATGTAGCCAAAGTGTCGGAGCCAGCGAACTTTCTGTCGGTCAATAGATAACCGCCATCGGCTCCACGAAACATAGCGTCGCGAATAATGTCGGCAGCACGCAACGGTCCCATAGTCAGAATGTGTACCGTAGAACCGACACACTCATCCTTAAGGCGAAGCGCCACCTCCAAGGCATTCAAATCTTCAGGATTGAATATAGCAGGCAACGCAGCGCGATTGACACTACCTTCGGGTGTCATAGCATCTCTACCCACATTGCGGGTATCGGGCACCTGCTTGGCCAATACAACAATTTTTAATGCTTTGTTCATTTGTTTTTTCATTAGTTACTAATTTGGTTTGTTGCCGCGACCACAACAAACCTAAAATTATATACGAAAGAGTCTTCGTAAAAAGTATCTCACATTAACCAAAATATCCGAAAACGCCCAAATACACGACATAATTGAGCATTTTCGGATATGGTATTACAAAGTGATTTTCAATACTTTACTCACCCTTTTGTACTCTTATCTTATGATAGTCTCCTCGCGGTCGGGACCTACCGAGATTATCTTCACAGGCACACCTGTCTGCTGCTCGATAAACTCTACATAAGTCTTGAACTCTGCGGGGAAATCCTCATAGCGACGAATATCGCTAATCTTGCTCTTCCAACCCTTGAACTCGGTATATACGGGCTCGATGTCGTCGTTCAACTCATAAGGCAGGTGGTCTACAACCTCACCATTAACCTTGTATGCAGTTGCAACCTTCACTACATCGAAGTCATCCATAACATCCGACTTCATCATAATAAGGCCTGTAACACCATCAACCATTACAGCATACTTCAGTGCTACCAAGTCCAACCAACCGCAACGGCGGGGACGGCCAGTAACTGCACCAAACTCGTGACCGATGCGAGCCAACTCCTTACCAGTCTCGTCAAAGAGCTCTGTAGGGAACGGACCGCTACCTACGCGTGTGCAGTATGCCTTAAAGATACCGTAAACATCACCAATCTTTGTAGGCGCTACACCCAAACCTGTACATACACCAGCACATACAGTATTAGAAGATGTAACAAACGGATATGTACCGAAATCAACATCCAGCATAGAACCCTGGGCACCCTCGGCCAAGATAGCTACATCCTGCTCGATATACTGGTTTACCTCGTGCTCGCTGTCGATAAAGCGGAAGCTACGCAGATAATCGATACCCTCCATCCAAGTCTTCTCGTACTCTGTGATATCGTACTCGAAGCCCTCGTACTGAGACAACATATCGACATGCTTGCTCTTCAGACGGTTGTAACGCTCGATGAAATCGGGCGCCAAAACATCACCGAAACGCAAACCATTTCGGCCAGTCTTATCCATATAAGTAGGACCGATACCACGCAATGTAGAACCAATCTTTGACTTACCCTTTGCTGCCTCGCTTGCTGCATCCAACATACGGTGAGTGGGCAGAATCAAGTGAGCCTTCTTCGAAATGAAGAGTTTGCTCTGTACATCGATGCCCTGCGCTGCGATGCTGGTAAGCTCCTCAGTAAGGCTTACGGGGTCTACCACTACACCATTACCAATGATGTTGATTGAGCCTTCACGGAAAATACCCGAAGGCACTGTACGCAACACAAAACTCGTATCGCCGAAGTGCAATGAGTGTCCAGCGTTGGGACCGCCCTGAAAACGAGCAATAACCTTATAATTGGGGGTTAATACATCAACGACCTTTCCTTTGCCTTCGTCACCCCACTGCAATCCAAGAACTACATCTACTTTTTTCATTTATCTAATATGGTTTTTACGTTATCTATTTACGCTAAAAACTTAATTTTGCCTTCAAAGGTACTCTTTTTTTTTCAACCGTCTACAATTTAATGACGGAATTTATCAACAGGTTGTCAAAACCTCCACTTTGTGGCCAAAGAATCCGTTTTGTTGGCGAATTTACCCACTATTTTTCTACATCAACACCACCTATCACTACCCACTTGTCTACAAAATCAACATTTTGCACCGCCAAATTCAGTGCCGCGGGCCTCTCTTCCATCGAGGTATCGACAATACCCACCGCCCAATAATATCGGCCAGCCGTGGGATAATCCACTTTAATCTTGTGCTTATACTTGACTTCGCCGCTCTCTTTCAGCCACGCCGAAGGGTCTGCCGCCACATCAACCGAACTCTGCACAACACGCCCCTTTCCATCCAACAAAGCAATCGCCACTTTGTACTTACCGCCCCAACGCTTGTCGAAATTGGGGCAGACGCCAAAGCCGCCATTCTTCCACGAATGACCGAGTTCGTAAATCTGGCCAACCTTCACACTCTGCGGGAACGACACTGCAACTGGAGCAAGCCTATATCCTCCATTGTCGATAAAATCATTTACCACATCCAACGCCTGGCGAGTCCAGCTATCGGCTTCACGCTTCTCACGCAGGTCGAGCATATTGGCTCTAGCCTCCGCGGCCTCATTATATGTGCGCTTATATACATCACGCCAACTCTTTGCACGAGGGTTGTAGGTCTCATCCGAACGCCACTGCTCGGTGAAATCATACTCGCCACTCATAGCCGAACCATAATCGGTATTAACAAACCAATAACACGACTCGGCAACAATCATTCGATGCGTCTTGTATTTATCGGCATAGCCGCGTTCAAATGTCCAGTAATATTGGCTACCAAACGCATCGTGACGCAGTTGATAGCCCTGATTCTCCAACACCCAATCGAGGTTTTTCTCACCAATGGCAGCATGATAATTAATCACCAACGGTACACGCTTGAAGGCCTCGCCATAGAGTGTCGTTATCCACTTTACCGCATCGGTCAGCGCCTGCTCGTTATCGTTGCCCGCCTTGAAGTATATGTCATGACCCTCACCCCACCAACCGAGGTTGAAGGCATCGATAAAATCGACCCTCGACGGATCATCAAACTCCTCTGCAAAAGCCTTCACAAAGAGTGACAACTTCTCACGAAAAACCTCATCGTCAGCATAGGGGCTCCACCTATTCTCCGTTCCGTTTATCTCGGTGCGATATCCCTCCGCACCCGCCTCGAGCACATAGTCGGGCGTCGCCTGCTTGCAATTGCCGTTACTATCGTAATATATGCGGAACGCCAACCTAAGGCCTCTATCCTGCGCACCCTTAATCAGTCGGCTGAAGTTGCTCGACTTATCCTTCCACACATACTCGCCCTCATTCGGCTCGAGGTCGCTCCAACGCCAGCGCACATAAAAGACCGATGCATACTTTGCATACTTATCCATCTCATTCCAATATACCGAGGCGTTGGCTACGGGGTCGTTGGCATCATCATACAACACCCATCCCATAGCGGGATTTCGCACCAGACCCGACTGTAGATATTCGGGCGTGGCGACCATATTTCCCGAGATATTGAATAGATTATCACTTTTAGCGACGGGTAAATCAAAAGCATCCTTTACCACCTTATCGGGCTGCTTCTGCGGAGGTGTCACCTCAGTCGGCACACTATCCGATGAAGAGCCACAAGCCGCCAATATCATAACAGCCACAAGCAACGAAAGATAAACCATGGAGTACTTCATAACAAATTTGTCATATAATGCAGGATATACCATTTGCGAAGATAACATTTTTTCCATTAAATCGCAACTATCCATCCACCAAAGCTCCAATCAGCCAGCATACAGAAAAAAAAGAGTGTCCGACAACCACTGTCGAACACTCTAAAACTTGATTTAATATCCCAAACCGCAAGGCTTACTCCATATCATCCTCAGATGAAACCTCATCCTGAATCTCGTCTGCACCTGCGATCTCGTCATCTGCGAAGAAGTCGTCATCATCAACAGAATCAGCGTTTTCGTCAATCTTAACATCAATCTTCAGAAGGTAAGATGTATCCTCTGTCTCGTAAGGTACAACATAGAAAAAATCACCATTTGGCTTGTCTATACGCGACATTACTTCCGAGAAGCCACGGGGGTAGAGAGCCTTCACCTCCTCCATCTGTTCGGGGGTGAGATTATGGATGCTTGTTACTATTCGTTTCTTGGTATTATTTGTCATCATAGTTGCTAAATTTTTTGCAAGTATAAGCAAAATTTACATATCATAGCAAATCTGAACATTTTTTTGTCTTTTTTTTTCTTTTTTGCAGATGATACAAACAAAATGTGTACCTTTACCGATAATTTTAGCCTTTTTATGACCATAGAGCAACAAATCAACGAATTGCGACGCGTTCTCAATTTGTACAACTATAAATACTATGTTGAAAACGCCCCTGCGGTATCGGACTTCGAGTTCGATGCTCTGATGCGTCAATTACAAGATTTAGAGGCTGAAAACCCACAATTTGCCGACCCCAACTCCCCAACGGCTCGCGTCGGTAGCGACCTCACGGGAGAATTTCACAGCGTCGAGCACTCATTCCCTATGCTTTCATTATCGAACACCTACTCTTTGGAAGAGTTGGGCGAGTGGATTGACCGCGTAGAGAAAGAGGTGGGGACAACAGAGTATGTCTGCGAGCTGAAGTTTGACGGTACGGCCATATCGCTCACCTACGAAAACGGACGCCTACTGCGCGCTGTTACGCGTGGTGACGGCACACGAGGCGACGATGTAACGGCCAATGTACGCACCATACGCACCATCCCGCTTGTGCTAAATGGCGAGGGCTACCCCGATTTCTTCGAGGTGCGAGGCGAGATATTTATGCCTTATGCGTCGTTTGATCGTCTCAATGCCGAGCGAGCAGCGGCAGGAGAACAACTCTTTGCCAATCCCCGCAATGCAGCGGCAGGAACACTCAAGCAGCAGCAGTCGCAGATTGTGGCTCGTCGTGGTCTGGACTGCACATTGTATCAGTTAGCGGGCAAGCATCTGCCGAGCGACACCCACAGCGGCAACCTCGCAGCAGCACGCCAATGGGGCATCAAGACTTCTGAGCACGCAGCAATATGCCACTCACGCGAGGAGGTATTTGACTATATAAACAAGTGGGACGCCGAGCGCAAGAACCTGCCATTCCCCACAGACGGAGTAGTTATCAAGGTCAATCGTGATGCCGACCGCAAACTGTTAGGCTACACATCAAAAGCCCCCAAATGGGCCGTTGCCTATAAGTTCAAGGCCGAGCAGGCGCTCACCCAACTGCTCTCGATAGATTATCAGGTGGGCCGCACAGGAGCCATCACCCCCGTTGCCAACCTCGAACCCGTACAGTTGGCGGGCACGACGGTTAAGCGCGCCACACTGCACAATGCCGACCAGATTGCGCTGCTCGACATCCGCATCGGTGATATGGTCTATGTAGAGAAGGGTGGCGAGATTATCCCGAAGATTACGGGCGTAGAGTTCTCGTCGCGCAATGCAGAGAGCCAGCCGCTTGAGTATATCACCACCTGCCCCGAGTGCGGAGCTACGCTTGTGCGCTATGAGGGCGAGGCAAAGCACTATTGCCCCAACCAGAACGGCTGCCGCCCACAGATTCTGGGGCGTATAGTACATTTCGTGCGCCGCAAAGCTATGAACATCGAGTCATTGGGCGAGGAGACCATTGAACTCTTATTCGAGAACGGCTTTATCAACAATATTGCCGACCTCTACGACCTTCGCGCCGAGCAGATTGCATCGCTCCCCCGCTTGGGAGAGAAGTCTGCGCGCAATATCATACAGAGCGTTGCTCAATCGGTACAGACTCCATTCCACCGCGTATTGTTTGCATTGGGAATCCGATTCGTTGGCGAGACTACTGCAAAATATTTGGCCGACCACTTCCGTTCACTCGATGCTTTGCTGAAGGCTACACGCGAAGAGTTAGTCGAGGCCGAGGAGGTTGGCGAAAAGATTGCCAACGCCATTATGGACTACTTTGCCGACGAAAAGAATATCGCCATTATCGAGCGACTGCGCACTGCAGGTCTGCAGTTTGAGGCTGAAGAGCGAACTACGGCATCCGATGCATTAGCGGGACTCACATTTGTTATTTCAGGCTCGTTTGCTAACCATTCGCGTGATGAGTTGAAAGCATTGATTGAGGCTCACGGTGGCAAGAACCTGGCGGCCGTATCGGCCAACACATCGTATCTGCTGGCGGGCGACAAGATTGGCCCTGCAAAGTTGCAGAAGGCAAATAAGTTGGGTATAAAAATCATCTCTGAAGATGAATTTGTAGAGTTAATTGGCCGCGTGGATTCAACACCCGCCACCACAACACCCATCCAAAGCAAAGCAGACGACAAAGAGACGGCCGTGGCAGATAGCCAGCCAATACAAGGTTCACTTTTTTAGTGACACAAACATTCAGATAATAGGTTAATGAAATAAATTTATACAGTAATGAAAATGAAAGAGATCTGCGGTGTAGGTGCCGCAATGATAACACCATTCAAGAGCAATCTCGAATGTGATATGGATGCCCTGGGACATATGTTGGACTATGTGATTGACGGCGGAACCGACTACATCGTTTCGCTCGGCACTACAGCCGAGACTCCGACACTCTCACCCGACGAAAAGCAGCGCATCCTCGACTTCACGCTGGAGAAGGTCGCTGGTCGCGTACCTGTAGTTGTAGGTGCTGGCGGTAACGACACATCGAAGCTCATCCGCCAGATTGAGTCTATGAATCTGGATGGCATTTCTGCTATCTTGAGCGTTACGCCCTACTACAACAAACCTTCGCAGGAGGGTCTTTATCTGCACTACAAGGCTGTAGCCGAGGCCTCACCCCGCCCCATTATCCTCTATAATGTGCCGGGCCGTACGGGCGTGAATATGACTGCCGAGACTACTTGCCGTTTGGCAGCCGACTGCCCCAACATCGTAGCCGTTAAGGAGGCATCGGGCAAAATCGACCAGATTGACCAGATTATCAAGAATCGCCCCAAGGACTTCCTCGTTCTCTCGGGCGACGACGGTATGACCGTAGACGTTATGCGCAAGGGTGGCGACGGCGTAATCTCTGTTGCCGTAAATGCATTCCCCAAGCGTTTCTCGCATGTGGTTTACCTCGCCAAGCAGGGACTCTTCGAGCGTGCTGCCGAGGCTTACGAGCCTTTGCACGAGGCTGTGTGCGCACTCTTTGAGCAGGGCAACCCCACGGGTGTGAAGGCTGCATTGGCGCTGATGGGTCACATCGAGAACAATCTGCGTCTGCCGCTTGTTCCCGCTACCGACCTGCTGATGAAAAAGTTGGAAAAGTTGATTCGTGAATACGAATTGTGCTAATCTGCCGTTTTATAAATAAAAAACGCTTATGAAACTATCTCTTTTGATTGCTACGCTACTGCTACCGCTGACACTTTGGGCCAAGGTTCCCAACGAGGACGACATCTTGCGCAAGACAATGGATGCGGCATCGCCCTACTACTTCACCTCGTTGATGATGCGCTACAACAACCTTGAGCCACTCAACGCCGAGGAGTACCACTATTTATACTACGGCTACGCATATCAGGATAGTTACAACCCCACAGCCGTCAATTCTGCTTCAGAGCAGTTGTACGCCTCATTGATGTCACTCAATACGGAATCCAACGATGCGCGCGAGATGAATCATATTATTTCGCTTTGCAACCAGTCGCTGATGAACGACCCATTCAACACCACAGCGCTAAATATGCTGGTTTTTGCTTACGGCAAGTTGGGTGATAAGGAGAAGGAGCAGGCCTACGCCCACCACCACAAGGGCATCTTAGATACAATCAAGTCGTCGGGCGATGGTCGTTCGGAGAAGTATCCCCTGCACATTCTGATGTTTTCTCACGCCGTTGATGTATTATCGTCGATGGGACTGGAGAGCAAACGCCCCGAGATTATCAGCCGCACAGTGCAGTACATCCCGTTGTGTGAGACACTGCGCCTACCCGACGGCAAAGTCAAGGGCTTCTACTTCGACTATAGCCGCATCTATCGCAAAAAACCAGCGGCTGCACCTACGAAGAAGCGCACTTGGCAGTTCAACAACCTCGGAGTTAAGGAGTATTAATAGCCTTATGTGAGGCAACCGTAAACCAAACGACAATGAATTTTAGACACCTATTCATACTGCTCTGGGCGAGCATCACCCTCTTTGCGCTACCATCTTGCAGCAAGGACGACGATACACTGCCCGAGGATAGACCTACGCCTCACACACATATATTTTATTTTACGGGCTCGTCGCTCCGCCTGGCATTCTACAACAACATCTCCGATGCAAAAGATGCCATCCGACAGGGTTGCAAAGGCGACAGCCGTGTAATTCTCTTCTTCCAGCCCACCGACCGCAAGATGGCTAACATCATCGAGCTGACCTACGACAACAGCCTATGCGAGGAGGAGATTTTGGCTACATACCAGCTTCCCGACGAGGTTACGGGCGACGACTTGAGTTACTATTTCAATGAGATTATACGCCTTGCTCCTGCCGAGAAGTATTCACTCGTGATGGCAGGTCACTCAACAGCGTGGGTGCCTTTAGTTGAGACATTTTCTCTCTCTGCAGCGACACCGCAACAGCGACTCATCTACGAGAATCTGTGGAAGAAGAACGAGAGTGACAACCCCACCCGCTATTTCGGCGAGACCTATTCACCCTCGACAAGCAACGCTTTCGACATCACTACACTCTCGGAGGCTTTGGCATCGACAGGCGTAAAGTTTGAGTATATAATATTCGACGCCTGCTTTATGGGCAATGTGGAGGCGATGTACGAAATGCGCGACAACGCCAACTATCTGATTGGCTCACCCTGCGAGATTATGAGCGTAGGTTTCCCATACAACCTATGCTTGCCACATATGATGATTGCCAACAAGGAGTATAGCCTACAGCAGGTGTGCGAAAACTTCAACACCTTCTATGAATCGACCAAGGGTTATTCGGGTTCAGTAGCGCTTATCGACTGCGCTGAGCTTGACGAATTGGCTCGATGCGTGAAGGCCATCAACAACGGCACAACGCAGGAGTACAATGCCGCTGATCTGCAGACTTTTGAGGGACAACGACAGCATACATTCTTCGATTTGGCAGACTACATCGAAGCCTACTCTGCTGACGAAACTCTGCTTGCGAAGTTCAGAACACAGTTGGAGCGTACCGTAGTATGCAAATATACGCTCGATAGGTTTTGGAGCAACTATGGCAACAATTCGGGACTCTACCCCATCAGCACATTCTGCGGCTTGAGCACCTCGGCACCATCAATCCACTATCGTGAGGACTACGCCAAGACTGCGTGGTACAAGGCTACGAATTAAGCTCACTAAAGCGATATAAAAGACAAACGGCAGCGATTTGATAATCACTGCCGTTTTGTTTTGTATTATGTGAGAAAACCTTTTACTCGTAGCGACCGCTCTTCAAACGATCCACCTCCTCACGAGTGAGGAAACGCCACTGACCGCGCTTGAGGTTCTTCTTTGTGATACCAGCGTAGTATACTCTATCGAGTTTCTGCACCGAGTAACCCAAGTGCTCGAAGATACGACGCACGATACGGTTACGGCCTGAGTGAATCTCGATACCAATCTCCTTCTTGCTCTCACCTACATAGGCAATCTCATCGGCATAAATCTCGCCATCCTCGAGAGTGATACCCTCTGTAATCTGCTCCATATCGGCACGAGTGAGGGGCTTGTCGAGTGTTACCTGATAAACCTTCTTCTTCTCCTGCGAGGGGTGAGTAAGCAGGCGTGTTACATCGCCATCGTTAGTAAAGAGCAACAGACCGAGTGAGTTCTTATCCAGACGACCTACGGGGTAGATACGCTCTGTGCAGGCACTCTTAACCAACTCCATAACGGTCTTGTCGTTGTGGGGATCCTCGAGTGAAGTCACATAACCCTTGGGCTTGTTAAGCACCAAGTATACCTTCTTCTCGCCCTGCACCTTCGAATCGTTGAACTTCACCTCATCTGAAGGACGCACCTTTGTACCGAGCTCTGTTACGATAACGCCGTTTACAGTTACCAAACCTGCTGTGATGAAGTCATCAGCCTCACGACGCGAGCACAAACCCGACTGCGCCAAAAAGCGGTTCAAACGCATATCGCCCATCTGCTTCGAGGGATTGTAGCGGGGATAAGAGCGCTCCGACTGCTCACGGCGGGGAGCAAACTTACGACCACCCTGACCTGATGGCTTCTGTGAAGAGAACTTCTTGCCGCCACCAAAGCCGCCCTCACGACGAAACTCCGATGAGCCACCGCGCTGTGCAGGCTTCTGACGAGATGCACCCTGGCCACGCTCCTGTGAGAAAGAACGCTCGCCATAATTGCGCTCGCCGTAGCTACGCTCGCCATAATTGCGGTCATTTGACTGACGCTCACCATAGCTGCGCTCGCCATACTGACGCTCACCACGACCCTTCAGGCGGTTATCCTCCGAGAAGTTCGGATTATAAGATGTGCGCTTCTTGGCACCACTGAATTCATTGCGGCCTCCGCGTGCCGCATATCCCTCGTTATCGGCCTCACGGCGAGGGCGGGGATTACGCTCAACCTTTGTGGCCGAAGTGCGCTCACGCTTATCGCGACCGAAACGCGAAAGGGCCATTGCTGAGTCTTGTTTTGTATTTCTCATAGTTTTTCTAATTTGCATCGGCAAAGGTAATTGAAATTTTCTTATCCACCGCAACTCTTCAGCCATTTCGTTCATAAAAAACATTATACACCACTATTAAGTTCAAAGGAAACAGAATATTTCGTATATTTGACCCACAAAAAGTTTAGCACGATGGGAATGAATCGCGAAATATTGCGAATAGCGCTACCCAACATCATATCGAACATCACTGTTCCGATTATGGGTATCGCAGGCACTATGATTGCCGGTCATCTTAACGACTCGGTATCGACCATTGGCGCACTGGCCATCGGAGTATCGATTTTCAACTTCATCTACTGGAATTGCAGTTTCATCCGTATGGGCACAAGCGGACTCACGGCGCAAGCCTTCGGTGCAGGCGACAGCCGTACTACTACGCTTATGCTGGCTCGAGCCGTAGCCGTATCGCTCGTTGTAGGCCTTGTGGCGCTGATTTTCCAACGACCGCTGGGTCTGGGCGCACTGGCCATAATGAATGGCAACGATATGGTGGCCGAGTACTTCTTTGCGCGCATTTGGGCCGTTCCTGCGGGAGTGTTACTCTTTGGCCTTAACGGCTGGCTGACGGGTATGCAGAACGCTATCATCCCAATGATTGTGGCCGTCACAGTAAACATCATCCACATCGTCTGTAGCCTCTTTTTCGCCTTTCCGCTCGATATGGGTATCGTGGGCATAGCCTACGCCTCGGTTGTGGCACAATGGACGGGCGTCATCGCTACAATTGTAATCACCTGGTGGAAGTTCCGCAAAGGCTTTGTCAAGGTGACACTCAGTGAGGTACTCGATATGCAGGCTATGAAGGAGTTTTTCCTTATCAACCGCGACATCATCATCCGCACGCTCTGCATCGTTGCCACCTACACATTCTTTACCGCCGCATCGGCGCGAATGGGCGACGACAACATCTTGGCCGTAAACACCATTCTGCTGCAGCTTTTCACGCTCTTCTCTTATATGAACGATGGTTTTGCCTTTGCCGCCGAAGCGCTCACGGGCCGTTTCATCGGTGCCAAGGATCAGCCTTCGCTACGCGATGCCGTTAAGAAGTGCGTCATCTGGTGTCTGGTGGTGGCCGTTATATACATTGGTATCTATATCGGCTGGTGGCGCGAACTGCTGTCGCTCTTTATCAGCGACTCGGCCGATGCCAACCTACTGCTCGACTATGCAGGACGCTATATTGGCTGGATTATCGCCATTCCTTTGGCGGCTGCTATGCCTTTCGTAATGGATGGTATTATGGTGGGCGCAACGCAGTCACGCATTATGCGCGACTCAATGGTTCTCTCTACCATCGCCTACTTTGCACTCTTCTATGCATTTGAGCCATTTATTGGCAACAACGCCCTATGGCTGGCCTTTTCGTCGTATATGTTCCTGCGCGGAGCATTACAATACCTTATGTCAGGCCGTCTGAACAAAATCTACGACAAGGCAGAGAGATAACCCCAAAGCATTTATCCAAAAATATAGTGGGCTGTTCGACTCAAGAGTCAAACAACCCACCTTCATCATACTTATGTTAGGATGATATTAATTCACTTGGAATACAACTGGTACAGTATATTTTACTCGCACCTTCTCGCCCGCTTGCTCACCGGGCTCCCACTTGGGCGAGGTCTTGAATACGCGCTCAACCTCGTCGGCCAAAATTTTGTCGGGCGACTGCAACACTTCAAACTCTGACATCGAGCCATCCCTCTCAACAACAAACGAGAATACTACTCTACCCTGAATAGACTTATCCATAGCCTCCTTGGGGTACTTCACATTGCTCTGCACCCAATTACAAAAATCGTTCATGTTACCACCCTTAAAAGTAGGCATCTTCTCTACCATAAGATATGGCGTATTCTCCTCCGACTCGGACTTAGCCTCTTTTACCTCTGCCTCAGCAATTTTGTACAATCTCTCCTGCAACGCCTCCAACTCTTTAGACATCTGCATAAGTACAGCCTCCTGCTGCTTCAATAGTTCGGGATTCTTTGCAAGTTCCTCTTGCTGTGAACCTAATGCGTCTATCTTCTTTTCCAATTCAGCAAACAGAGCTTGAAACTCCTTCTTTGTTTGTTCATATTGCTCCGACTTCGGCTCTGGTTTCGGTTCTGAACCAACCAAAGAGATAGTTTGAATATGTGTCATAGTACCATTACGCTCTTCTCCAGCCTTTTTGGTCTTTATTACAACAACACCATTCTTTGCATCCTCTTCCGAAATATTTAACTCCTTGGGCAACTCGCTCTTATTTTTATAAATCTGCATATCGCCAATATTCTCTGTAGGGAGTTTTTCAATTTCAGCACGAGAAACAATCTTTCCATCAATTACATAAATAGGTTCATCCTCGCTTACACCATAGCTCAATTTGGTTACGCCTGCCTCGCGCAACACTTCTTTCAGGTCGTTAACGGCTCCCATTCTAACATCCTTGCTGGCCTCAAGCGTCACTGCACCGAGTTCTGCAATTTCGCGGAGCTCACTTTCGGTGATTTTCTTGCCGTTGAGATAGATTTCGTCACCCGTCATCTTCACAACGCTCACATTTTCGGGTTGTTCGTTTGCGGAATTTTCCGTAACTTTGTCTTGTACTTCGCGAGGTACATAGACGGTTGTGGCTGTCGCCGCTAACGACACCGCCACCATTGGCAGTACAAACAGCGCCTTGGCTGCCGACCACCTCGATGAGTTTTTCTTACACATCATAGTGATTCTGTTTTTAAGGTTACTGTGATTCAAGCAGTTGGCGACGGAGTGGAGTCTTGCGCCGACTGCTCTTTTTATTAATAACATTTGATAGGTTTTCGCATCTACACCGCTACTGAGTACGGCCTCGTCGGCCTGATATTCGTGCAGAGACTGCAACTCACGACGCAGCAGCCACATAGCGGGGTTAAACCACCACAGACATAAGGCCAAATCTATGACTATCACATCCCACGAATGACGCAGACGGATGTGCGCCAACTCGTGAGCGAGTATCATATCTCGCGACTGCTCGATATCGCTCTCTGACACTACGATATGGCCAAACCAACTGAATGGCGAAGAGAGGTTATCCACAACGGTAAGTGTAACATCATCAGCAATGACGCTAATTCGTCCGCTGTTTACCAGACGCCACACCGAGTATAGACTCACCGCCATACGCACGACCATAAAAGCCACGCCCAAGATGAAAATCAGAACTACGGTCTCCTTCAGCAACGATATATAGTCAATGCCCAGCGTCAAGGCCGAGACCTCACCCACGACCATATCCTCAATCTCGACAGCCGCTACGGTGGGAGCAGGGTCATACTCCTTAACAATCTTCACACTGCACAACGGCAACACTGCCGACAGCGCCACCGAGCCGAGCAACAACACTCGGTTAAACCTATGAAGCGTCTCGTAGCTCATCGACACCTTATATATAAGATACAAGGCCGCCAGACACAACGACGATTCGGCAAGATATACCACGAAGTCAAACATAGCCTTCTCTGTTAAAGATTAACGATTACTGATTCTGCACCTTGCGGATAAGTTCCTCGAGCTCCTCAATAGAGATTTTCTCCTCCTTAATCAAAGCCGAAACAACCTGCTGGTATGAGTTCTCGAAATAGCGATTCACCACACTGCCTAACACACCCTTCGAAAACTCCTCCTGCGAAATGATGGGGCGATATCGATAGGTATTACCGAAGGCCTCGTGGTCGAGAAAGCCCTTTGTCTCGAGAGTACGCACCATAGTGGAAATGGTATTGAAGTGCGGTTTGGGCTCGTCATACATCGTAAGTACATCCCTGACGAACATTGGGCCATTCTGCCAGAACAACTGCATCAACTCCTCCTCTTTGTTAGTCAATTTTTGCATAGCTTTTATGGTTTTAAGGTTTCGTAATACAAAGGTAACTAAAATTTTTTCACATACAACTATTTTTTATAGTTTTTCAACTAAAATATTTAGTTACGAATAAAAAGACAAAAAAAAAGAGTCCGCCACCATCGGTGGCAGACTCTAAAATTTTATCCTTAGGACTCTCTGCTTGATTAGTTTGCAGGCTGCAAAGGTGTAGCAGGAATTACATCCTCAGAAGCAGGAACCTCTGCCTGGGGAATAGTAGCTGTTGTACCAACCTTCTCCATCAAAGCGTTAGCATCGTTCTCGATACCAATCTTGCCAACATTCATATCAGCATCCATAGATGCAGTAGCAACGAGGCTCAATGCAACGATGATACCAGCCAACCACCAAGTAGTTCTCTCGAGGATATTGGCAGACTCGCGTACACCCATAACCTGGTTAGCTGCACCGAAGTTAGCAGCCATACCGCTCTTGGGATTCTGCACCAAAACTGCAAGAATCAGGATGATGCTTGCTACCAAAATAAGTCCAATGCAAATTGAATATAACATAAAGCTTTACTATTTTAATTGTTATTTTTATTCGTTTTTGTCAATCTTCTCAATAAGTTCCGCAAAGTAAACACTTTTTTCGGGATTTACCAAACTTAATTTGCGATAAGTTTCCTTTGCCATATCTTTCAAACCCTGAGCCAAATATACTTCGGCCAGCTCTTCGCTCACCATATCCTCCTCATCCTCGAACTCGGGCTCTACGACAATCTCGCTGTCGGGCTCACCCTCCTGTGCCACAATACGATGGTGTTCAGTAGAGAGAAAACGGTCAATTAAGTCTGCTGAAGTTAGCCTTACAAGTCGCTCAATATCAATCTCTTTACACTCTAAGAAAGGTCTTACACAAAGCTCTTCAACCACCGAATTAACAGCCTCAGCAGAGCCTTGTTTCACCACCTTTTCTCCTGAACCACATCCATTTTCACGGCTCTTGTCGCACCATCTTTCCGACTGCAACAAAGGTTCAACCTGCTCGGCCGAAAGGACAATTCGAGCAGTAACTTCGTCATTATTTTTTTTTGTAAAATCGCTCATACTACCAATTTGAGGCCGCAGCCTGGAATATGTCGGTTACAATATCCTCGACAATCTGCTCATCAAGCTCGCTCTGTACCTCGGTGAGCAACTTGGTAGACTCATAGTCGGCAAAGGCCGAGAAGTCACGGTTAAATGAGTTGTCGGGGTCAATATTATTGGTGAATCTTACCTTTACACGGATGGTCAATCTATTCAATACCGCATAATTATCGCTCGACACCGAAGCCGTAGCCGAAGTATAACCCACAATCTCGCCCTCGAAAGCGAAGTCGCCATTGCTCTCCACCTGCTTGAGTTTGGTCTGGCGCGAGAACTTATCCTTAAGCGCCTCGGTCAGTGTTGCACTCAATGTGGGCGACACCATAGGCGCATTGTTGGGGAAGTAGGCCACGCTGAATGTTTTGGCCGCCTCGGGGATACTTGCACCAGAGAGCGAGTAGCCACCCTTCATAAAGATGCATCCACTCAACAACACACAACCAGCCACAAGTGCCAGCGCTGTCAATCGGCCCAATATACTCTTTAGTTTCACCACTTAATTATCTGCTTTATTCAAATATTCTGCTTATTAAATCTCCTCATCGCTGATACCCAACTCCTTGATACGACGATACAGAGTGCGCTCCGAGAGGAACAACTCCTTGGCGGCATCGCGTCTGCGGCCGTGGTTGTTACGCAAGGCTCTGAGAATCTGCTCACGCTGCATATCAGCCTTCGAGAGTTCACGATGAGGCACATCAACCACCTCCTCGCTCTCGGCATAATCACCCGTCTGCTGTGTCACACCCGACACTACAGCCGATGGCAACAGTCCAATAACCTCCGACGGAACGGGTTGTGAAGGGACATTATGCCCAACGCCACGCATCAACTCGCTCAACATTCGCTTCAGGTCGTTGATGTCGCTACGCATATCGAACAATATCTTGTATATCAACTCTCGCTCCGTTGTGTGATCATCTGCACCGTATGAACCCGACGCCATTGTGGGCGCCGATGTCTGATTGGGAGTAAGGTAACCAGAGAGGACCTCTGCCGTAATCTGACGCGTTGTCTCCAACGCCGAAATGCGCTCTGCCACATTCTTCAGCTGACGGACATTGCCTCGCCAATAGTGGTTTTGCAACAACTCCTTGGCCTGATCATCCAGCTGCACCGAAGGCATACGATACTGTACAGCCACATCGGCAGCAAACTTACGGAACAGAAGCGCGATATCCTCCTTGCGCTCACGAAGCGGCGGCACAACGATGGGAACAGTATTGAGTCGATAGTATAAATCCTCACGGAAACGGCCCTCGGCAATAGCCTTCTGCAGGTCGTTGTTTGTAGCCGCAACTACTCTGACAGATGTCTTCTGCACACGCGCAGAGCCTACACGGATAAACTCACCCGACTGCAACACGCGCAGCAGGCGCACCTGCGTAGAGAGGGGCAATTCACCCACCTCATCCAGGAAGATAGTACCGCCATCCGCCTCCTCGAAGTAACCCTTGCGAGCCTCGGTTGCACCAGTAAAAGCACCCTTCTCGTGGCCGAACAATTCAGAATCAATCGTACCCTCGGGGATAGCGCCGCAGTTTACAGCAATATATTTTGCGTGCTTGCGGGCCGAGTTGTCGTGTATAATCTGCGGAAAATACTCCTTACCTACGCCGCTCTCGCCCGTCACTAACACCGACAAGTCGGTAGGTGCTACACGCAACGCGACACTCAAGGCACGATTCATCGCTTCGGAACTACCAATAATTCCGTAGCGCTGCTTCACACTCATTATTGCCTGCATATCTGCCATAACACTCTACTGCTTATCTGTTATTTCTCTTTTGGGGTAATGTAATCAAGGTCGGGGTTGCGTACTCCGCCCTCAGCGCTCTCGGGCACCTGCTCGTAAATCTGCTCGTTGTCGATATAATCGCTATCGAATCGCGAGTTACGCCAATCATTGTACAGACCATAGCCCAATGCCAGCGTAGCAATGACTGCCGCGCCGATTGCTATCTTCATAATGATGTCGCTCTTGTTGCTACGGCGTGATGTACCATAGTCGCGGCTCGAAGCACCCTTGCGGCCATTGCCGTAACGCAAACCCTTGACATAACTCTCGGGGCGCATCTTTGCTGACACCGACACTCTCGCATCACCAATATTATCACGCTGACGAACAGGTCGGCTCACCTCTGCGGGCTCAGACACCTCCTGCTCAGCCTTCTCCTCCTTAGCCACTTCATGCACAGGCTCCTCAGCAGGCTTTGCAACCTCCTCTACAACGGGAGTCTCCACCTTCTGCTCAGGCTTTGCACGCTCAACCACACCATCGAGGTTCTCGCCATCGATAGCCGAGTCGTATTTGAATGTAACCACTCCACTATCGCCAGCCACCAACAAGCCCAAACCCTTCAACGGGCACTTCTTGTCGTTCTGCAAGCGGTAATTAACCTCAAACACAAAGCGATCCACCACTCCAGCAGCCTCCACCTCGGACATACCCTGCTGTGCGACCAGCTTACGCAGGATGCCATCGTCGCTCTTAATCAATGCCGAAAAAAGCACCGACTCGCCAGCCACCTTAACGATAAAAGTGCCGAGATTGGGAACAACCAGACGCTTGTTTGACTCCAAATATTTAGCTATAATTTCTACTATCATCGTAACAATACATAAATTTGGTGTAAAGATACTACTTTTTTTCTTAATAGTGAAATCTCTTTGTGCAACAGCGAAAAAACTCTCGCCAAAATGGTGCTATTGTCTGCCAAACACCACTCTGTAAACAAAAAGAAGAGCGCCATTCCCGAAAAGGATTGGCGCTCAATATCAAATTATTGCCGAGGTATTACTCCTCCAAGCGGTATGTGTGCTCTACATAGATTGCACGCTGCATCTGCTCACGCTTTGCAATCGAGGGCTTTGTGAAGTACTGACGACGACGCAACTCCTTCAAAACACCTGTACGCTCATACTTACGCTTAAACTTCTTAAGGGCCTTCTCAATGTTCTCGCCCTCCTTAACCGGCATAATAATCATAATTCCTAATTTTTTATTTTTATTGTTTATAATTTTTTCTTTTTTTCGGGTCTCGGCAACCTCTGCGACTTTCTCATTTTCCCTATCGCAATTTCTTGCCCCCCCCATTTTTTGTGCTGTGGCTGGCGCTACATCCGTTGCACCATTGCCTAAAAATATCAACTACTCGGTGGTCTTACGCTCAAATCGAAGATACGGGGCCAATCGCTCGGCCTCATCCTTTGATAGTATGTCTTGTTCAATCATCTCTTCGATTTTACTCCAACCTCCTTTCAATTGTCGTTGTTTAACTATACGCCTCAAGACTCGCGCCGACACATAGGGATGACGCTCCAAATCTTTAGGACTCGCAAAGTTAATATCAATTTTCGATATTTTGCAACTATCGCAGCAAAATTCTTTAAAAAATTTATTATAATTCTGCTCTGTGACAGTTTTTACCTCCGATAATTGCTCAATTGAGTGGTATCCGCCCAATAATTCGCGGTAACGGAGTATATCCGCAGCGCTCTTTGGACCAATGCCATCAACAGCAACAAGCGCCACAGAGTCGGCTGAATTTATCTCAATCTTGCGTTTTTCCGCTATGGGCTGACTCGGGCTCACAGCCTCCGTTTTGCTCTTCTTCTCCGAAAATATAACATATGACGCCAGCCTCTCTGCCATCTGCTCGCTCACCACATAGCAAGCACTCAATTCCTCGACCGAAGAGATACCGCCTATGGCGTCACGGTACTTTATCAACGCCGCAGCTTGCTTTGCAGTAAAACCTATTTGTGACAGATACTCAACCGAGGCAGTATCAATCATAAAGGGTTGCATAGCGATCTCCTGTTTTGCGGCAGGTTTGTTGTTCGCCCTTGATGTGGCTCTATACTCTCTCTTATTTTCGTAATCAGAGGACTCCTTTGGTTTCGGAGCAAGCGAATCGGCAATGATGATATATGGCTTTAGTTGCGCATAGATCGAATCTGTAACACCACTCACCAGGGCGATATCCTCTTTGACTCTATAGACCTTGCCATACTGTCGCCACCTGACAATTCCTGCAGCAACCTCAACCGACAAACCAGCCTCACGCAACTGCTCATACTCGAAACTATTGGGGTCGAACGGCGAAAGAGTCTTCTCTTCCGCAATCTCTACCTCCGACTGCTCTCTCTCCGACAGCTTGCGCCACTCACTGCGCTCAGCCAAAACAGAGAGCAACACAACGACAGCCAGCAGCGGCAAGACCACCACAACTCCACGACGCTGCTCCTCGGTAAAGAGTCTCATATAATCAGAGATTTACGCCCTCGCCAACTACCACTCGGCCTTTGGCGAAAGCCACAATTTACGATAACGGCGCGACGGCGACTCCAACTTTTCGCCCAAGCCATACTCCGCCCAGCGCTCGTCCACCAATTTTATGGTATCGACAGCCGACATCACCACATTGGGGAATCGTCGGGGATTACCATCAACAGACGGATGCTTACTGCGGGCGTCGAACAACAACTCGCCACCCGACAACAACTTAACATCGCGTCGAGGGTCGGTATTCGCTGCCGCCAGCCACAACAAATCGCTCGGCTGCATCGCACCAGCCGCCTGATAGTCAAACAGAGCGACATACTTTATACCATATATATTATTATGGCTTAGATAAGCCTCCACATCCACCTCTACGGGTCTATCCGCCGCTGCATACAATATCAACAGGGCATACTCCTCTACATAGCGGGCATCGAACAACTCCACCCCACCATAAGGCACTGCACGGCGAGGCGCCTCTATCGGCTCTACGGCAGAGTCTGCGCTCACAGAAGTTAGGTCGAAGGCCAACTTTCCGCCAAAACCAAGAGTTGCCGTTGCGTGATCCAGCACATCCAATATACCCTCAGCACGAATCACATCACGCTTTACATCGATGCGACGCAACAAGGCGCCCAGACACTTAATAGAGCGAATATTAGCCGCCGCATCTGCCACAACGAGGTATTTATTAAACATCATCTGACCAGCACCCCACAACGACTGCGCAACCTTGTGCGCCTGTCCTTGATAACGCTGCTCGATTGACACTACTGCAATATTGTGCGAAGTACCCTCCACGGGCATCCACAAATCCTTAATCTCTGGCTGCACAGCCAAACGGATAGGTGCGAGGAATATCTTTTCTGTAGCCTCCGAGATGTAGGCATCCTCCTGCGGAGGTACACCAACCACCGTCGCAGGATATATGGCATCTTGGCGATGAGTGATGCAAGTGACATGGAACTTCGGATAAAGATCTTTCAATGAGTAGAATCCAGTATGATCGCCGAAATCACCCTCTATAACCTTCTCCTCGGCGGGATCTACATAACCCTCGATTACAAAATCGCAATCTGCAGGGATGCGTATATCGCAAGTAAGAGCCTTGACCAACTTGACGGGCTTCTGTCGCAGGAATCCAGCCAACAGATACTCGTCCATATTATCAGGCATAGGAGCCGTAGCGGCATAAGTGTAGGCGGGATCACCACCCAAAGCCACCACGACGGGCATCTTCTGCCCCAATCGCTTGTAGGCATCGTAGTGTCGTGCGCCCGTCTTGTGTATATGCCAGTGCATACCAGTAGTACGCTTGTCGAAGCGTTGCATACGATACATTCCCACATTACGCATACCCGTTTCGGGGTCGATGGTGTTCACCATCGGCAAGGTGACAAATGCACCACCATCACACTCCCACGAATGTAGCAGCGGCAGGCGCTCCAAATCCACTTCGTCGCCACTCCACACAACCTGCTGACATTCGCCTCGTCCCGAAACGCTCTGCGGAAACCACTTCGCCACATCGGCCAGCAATGGCAGCATCTTCATCTTATCCCACAGCGTGGCCTTTGGCGAGAGCGCGTCACCGAGCAGCGCAGATATTCTGTCGCCAATCTCCTCTAGTCGCTCGACACCCAGGGCCATAGCCATCCTGCGCTTCGAGCCCATCATATTGGTTACAACGGGGAACTCCGCATCGGTATTCTCAAAGAGCAGAGCCTTGCCGCCGCCATCCGACTTTACAACGCGGTCGGTAATTTCGGCAATCTCAAAGCGAGTCGATACAGGCGTCTTAACCCTTACCAACTCCCCCTCGCGCTCCAGACGGTCGATATATTCTCGCAGGTTTTTATACATAACTTATATTATATATATGGTATTTACTTCATCGGCTCGTACGGCACTCTGTACTTCTCGTCGAGTGTCAAGATAGCATTCTCGTGCATAGCCTTGTCAGCCAACAGAGCGAACTGCGTAGCGTAGTATGACTCCTCCAACACCTTTTCGGGCTGCTTACCCGTAATCACTGCGTGGACGAAGGCCTCCATAATCTCGATAGAGCCATCGGCCTCGGCACCAACGGTACTCTCGCCCGTCGATATTGTTACATTATCCATAATAGGGATACCAGGGGCCAACGAACTTGTCTCGGCAGCCCAGCTTGTACCAGCAAATACAGAGTTACTCATTACGCCATTCTCAATCTGAGCCACCAACTGATGCATACCGCTACCCTTCGGTGCAGGCTCATCGGTGTAACGCATACAAGTCACAAGGTCGATAGTACCCTCTGTACCCAAAATCTGCTCACCCATACCGAAGTGCTTATTAGAGATAATCGACTCGAAGGTCATATTCACACCATTCGGGTAGGTAAATATAGCGCTGACAGCATCGTAAACATCGCGGCCATCCTTATTCCAATGCAACAGACTACCCGAGCCCATAACCTTCTCGGGCAACATACCCATAGCCCACGAGCCATTCTGCAGATGGTGGCACGCCAACTCGGTCATCAGACCGCGAGAATACTCACTATAAAGACGCCAGTTGATTCTGCGCTCCAACTCAGGCGAAGGCACCTCGCGACGCCAATCGTTATTGCGGTACCAATAGTTTCTAACACCCACGACCTTGCCGATTTTACCCTCGTGAATCATCTGCATAGCACGAGCATACTTCGGGTCGAACAATCGCTGCTGACCAATCAACAGCACACCATTCATCTCCTTGCGGCAGTTATATACATCCAGCGCCTCGTCAAGGGTAAAGGCCATCGACTTCTCACAGAATACCCTCTTGCCAGCACGCAGTGCATCCATAGTTATACGACCGTGAAGGTAGAGCGGAGTTGTCACGATTACGCCATCAACACTCTTATCCTCCAACAACTTACGATAGTCATCATATAACTTTGCATTGGGATAGTACTGCGCAGCATTCTCCAGATGGGGACGATAGTCATCACACAGAGCCACCATCTCGACATTGGGCATTCTCAACAGATTCTTAATATGGTACAAACCGCGTGAGCCCGTACCAATCATACCTATGCGGGCCTTCTCGCCCTTTACCTCCTGTTGTGCCTTCTCGCTGCAAGACTCCAGCCACGGAAAGAGCGACAATGCTACTCCTGCCAATCCCTTTTTGCCACAATCGGCCAAAAACTCTTTTCTATTCATTGGGTTATATAGTTTTTCTTTTATTTCTCAACCACTGTTGCGCCCACCACTCGGCACTCGGTAGTACCATCGCGGCGACACACTATCTCCGAGGCACGATATCCGTCGTATTGCGACATTATATCGGCTCGCTTAGCCCTCGGTGCTGCATACAACGCAGTAGATAACACTTCACAGACCAACGCCGAGCGCCCCTCGATAAGTATCAACTCCTCGCCCGCAACACGACTTCCCGTATGCGGGTCGATAATATGGTATTCGCCCGCCTCAGAGCGACCCGATATCGACATTGCACTGTCGGCTAATCTCACCTCTTGTGCCAGCGCCGACTTTACCATACGATGCTCAATGCCTATTGGCCACCACTCGCCATAGGGATGATGCCCCAACGCGGCTATCGAACTATTGCCGAAGTTAATAACGCCCTGCGTTATGCCCTCCTGCTGAGACATACGCTTTATACAATCCAGCGCGTAACCCTTGGCAAAACCGCCAAGATCAATCTTTACGCCCTTACGACAGAACCTAACGCTATGGTGCTTTGCGTCCAAAGAATAACCGCCCGCAAGCGACATCACACCATCCGTCTCGCTACACATAGCCGTCACATCAAAGTATCCGTATGTCGCACGGCGGAAGGTCTCGCACAACTCCAGCACCATATAGAGTTCGTCCTCTGCCTCCACACTCTGCTCCCAAGCCAACGAGTTCAGCGCCGACAAGGGACTTGCGTCGTCGTGACAACTGAGCAGACGCTCCAGACGCCTGACTTCAGCCTCGGCTCTCTGCATCAAATCACGCCCCTTCTCGTCATCCACACCCACAGCCAACAGTTCCACCTTCGTATGCATTGCACGAAACGATGCACACATCAGTGGATAGGCGGGATTTTTTTGACTGAAGGTTATCTCTGCCACGGTGCGTTCTACTTTTGTTTCAGATAAACAATCAACTTTTGCGCAAGTCGAAGAATCAGAATCAAGAGATAGAAGACCAGGGTAGTTACGACAACATAACCTATCTGCGTGAATATCTCATACCACGGTGCTGCAAACCTAATTATTGCATACCAATTCACCATATTGGCTACCACAAAGCAGGCCAACAATATCCACAACTCACGACGCTTTGCGCCAGCAGTTATTATCGTATCTTTCATATCTATGGTATTATTTCTTGTTCAACTCTCTAATTTTCAGGTTACGGAAATGCACCATATCGTTATGGTCCTGCAACAATATGTGGCCACCGTTGTTACCCGCTGCAAAGTTCTTCTCTTTAGCAAACTTGCTGCGTGAGATTAATCTATCCCACTCTGCATTGTCACGCTCATACGACAGAATCTTCACGCCATTGAGCCAATGCTCTACACTGCTACCACACACAACGATTCGTGCCGTATTCCAATCTCCTTGGCGAGTATGTTTCCAACCCTCGGCAGGCAGAATATCATACAACGAGCCCAACTTGCGATTGCCTTCAAACCCTGCATTTGCATCGGGATGATTAGCATCATCCAAAATCTGGAATTCGCAGCCTATGCTACCGTTTGCACCTATAAAATATTTGATTCCGCTATTTGCACCCTTCTCGAATTTGAAGTCTATCGATAGCTCAAAATCGTGGAACTTACGCTCGGTTATAATATCTCCAGCACCTGACTTGGGGCTAATCGTCAGCACACCATCTTTGCAGCTCCAACCCTTCTTGAAATCCTTACCCGCTACGCTCTTCCAACCCGACAAATCATCGCCATTCCAGAGCAGCGTCCAACCCTCGGCCGCCTCGCGCGAAGATATTGTATTAGGAATGTGGTTGCGCTGGGGGATGCTCTCAATTGCGGGAGAGAGTTCCTTCTCCAAACCTTCGGTCTTGATTCTTATGTTTCGCCAACGAATCGTGCGACCAACCAACTCGGTTCTCGAGCCTATCTCGTGTACTTGTAGGGCAATGAAACCCGACATATCCTTATCGCACACGATATCGGCCGTAGGTTCACCATTAAGCCATACTCTTACAGACTCGCCCACAGCCTCAACTCTCATCTTGTTCCATTCGCCACGCTTGAAGGCTGTCTGCGCCTGAGGCACATCGTAGAGTGAGTACAACCAACCACTACGAGCCTCATCGTATATGCCACCACAATATGCCGCAGGGTCAATCTCGCACTGATAGCCATACACTCGTCCATCCTTATATTCAGGCTTCGAGTGGCTACGAATCTGCACTCCCGAGTTCACACCCTCCTCTACTTTGTACTCCAACTCCAAGATAAAATTGCCGTACTCACGCTCGGTAGCAAGAAATGTGTTAGGGGTATTTGCAGTACTGACGCCTACCAACTCACCCTTCTCTATACGATACTCCGCCTCGCCGTTCAGTTTCACCCAACCACGCAGATTTCGACCATTGAATAGGCTTTTCCAGCCCCCTCTTTCTGCCGAAACACATACCACGCAACACATCACAGCGAGTAGAGTGGCAACAAATTTCCTCATACTATACAATTCGTTTAGGTTAAGGTCTATATATGAGATTACAGTTTAATGTCGTAAATCTGTATCACACCCTTCAACGCACCCTCGTCGTTAGTTACCAGCAGAGAGTTCACCTTATGCTGCGTCATCATCTTCTCGGCATCAATCAACTTTGCGTTCTCATTGATGGTCTTGGGCGAGCGAGTTGCTATATCCATCACACTAATGTTGAAGAACTCGGCCTGAAGACTCTCCATAGCACGACGCAAGTCGCCATCAGTAACGATACCCACGATAGCTCCATTCTCCACGACGATAATCATACCCAAGCCACCACGAGTCATACGATGAATCATCTCGGTAGCACCGCAATCAGGTGACACTACAGGCAGGTCGTTGTTGCGCATCACATTGCCAACGGTCATCAGTAATCTGCGTCCCAAGCTACCTCCTGGATGCAGACGCGCAAAATCCATAGAGGTAAAATTGCGAGCCTTCATCAGTGCCACAGCCAATGCGTCACCCATAGCCAACTGCGCCGTTGTGGATGTTGTAGGCGCCAGATGCAGGATGCAGGCCTCCTCCTTGACACACACGTCGAGGTGCAGGTCAGAGTTCTTGGCCAATGTAGATTCTGCATTGCTGGTGATTGATATCAGCACATTGCCGTTATTCTGGATAAAGGGCACAATCTTCAACACCTCGTCGGTCTCGCCCGAATGAGAGAGAGCAATCACCACATCCTCGGGTGAAATCATACCCAGGTCACCGTGAAAGGCCTCACCGGGGTGTAGGTAGAAGCTGGGCGTACCTGTCGAAGCCAATGTAGCCGCAATCTTGCGACCCACAAGGCCAGACTTACCCATACCAGTGATGATGACTTTACCCTTGCAGTTAAGCACTCTATCCACCGCACCAACGAACTGGTCGTCCAGTTTGGTTGCCATAGAGTTCAGGGCCTCGGCCTCCTTATTGAGTGTCTCACGCGCCAAAGAGAGTATCTCTTGCGAAGTCAATGAATTCATTATATTCTTGTTTAAGTTTTCAGTTTACAACAGCGATTTAATCACGCCCTCCAGCTCACTCAAATAGAGCATATTGGGTCCGTCGCTCAAAGCGTTATCGGGGTCGGGATGCACCTCGAAGAAGAATCCGTTGGCACCGAAAGCCTTTGCAGCCTGCGCCATAGCAGGAACGAACTCTCGGTTACCGCCTGTCTTACCGCCTGCAGCACCAGGACGCTGAACGCTATGCGTGCAGTCCATCATTACCGTAGGCGCAATCTTCAACATATCGGCCACATTACGGAAATCGACAACCAGATTGTTATAACCGTACATATTGCCTCGCTCGGTAAGCCACACCTCGGCAGCACCCGACTTGACAGCCTTCTCGTAGGGGTATTTCATATCCTCACCAGAGAGGAACTGCGCCTTCTTGATATTTACGATGCGACCCGTTGCTGCAGCAGCCACCAACAAATCGGTCTGACGGCACAAGAACGCAGGAATCTGCAATACATCAATTACCTCACCTGCGGGAGCAGCCTGCCACGACTCGTGAATATCGGTGCAGAGCTTCAAGCCCCACTTGCGCTTTACATCCTCGAGCATCTGCAGACCCTTATCGAGTCCTACGCCACGATATGACGACAACGATGTACGATTGGCCTTATCGAACGAAGCCTTGAAGATTACCTCAACGCCCAAACGCTCATTGATAGCCACAAGTGTCTCTGCCACCTTGTCCAACAACTCGGCCGACTCAATCACGCACGGCCCTGCTACAAACTTTTTCATATTTTTATTAAGTTTTTGCTTCATTATTTCCCCTACGCTTATTGGTTATTGCCCGCAGCCAAAAAAGCCTCGGCGCGCTCCAAATCCTCGGGGGTATCTATGCCGACAGTCTCCACATTGGTGATGCCAACTCCAATCTTATATCCGTTCTCCAACCAACGCAACTGCTCCAGCGACTCGGCCAACTCCAGCGGCGACTGGGGCAGTGCTGTAATCTGGCGCAGCACATCGCTACGAAACGCATACATTCCGATATGCTTGTAGAAAGTATGCTTCTTGAGCCACTCACTGCGCTCCACACCTCGCAAATACGGAATCACCGAGCGAGAGAAGTAGATAGCCTTTGACTCACTATCCAATACCACCTTTGGTGAGTTGGGATTCTCCAGAGCCTCGATGCCATCCTCCTCGGCGAAGGGCTTGACCAGCGTAGCTATATCGGTATTATCATCTGCAAAGCACTCCATAACGGCCTTCAACTGCGACTCGGCAATGAAAGGCTCATCGCCCTGCACATTGATTACCACATCGTACTCCTCGCCCACCTTCTGATAAGCCTCCCAGCAGCGGTCTGTACCGCTCTTATGGTTGGGTGATGTCATAATGGCTCGGCCACCGAAAGACTCCACCACCGATGCTATACGCTCATCGTCAGTAGCCACGGCAACACTCTCCACCACGCGCGCAACTTGCTCATACACACGCTGGATGACGGGCTTGCCGCCCAAAATAGCCAAAGGCTTGGCAGGGAAACGCGTCGAAGCATATCGAGCCGGAATCAACGCTATGAATTTGAGTGCTTTATCCATTTTGCTTAAAAGTTTTATTGAATAGACTATTTCAGCGCCAAGGCCAGAACCTCGTCAATCATCTTAACATAGTGGAAGTTAAGACCCTCTACATATTCGGGCTTAATCTCCTCGACATCCTTGCGGTTATCCTCGCACAATATCAGTTCGTTGATGCCAGCACGCTTCGCCGCAAGAATCTTCTCCTTGATACCGCCCACGGGCATAACTCTACCACGCAGAGTCATCTCGCCAGTCATTGCGATACGCTCCTTGACCTCGCGGCCAGTGTATGTCGATACGATAGATGTCACCATAGTGATACCAGCCGACGGGCCATCCTTGGGTACTGCGCCCTCGGGAACATGGATATTAATGTTGTGCTTCTCGAATCGCTCGGCTGCAATACCCAACTCCTCGTGGTGAGCCTGCACCCACTCATAAGCGATTGTTGCTGACTCCTTCATCACATCACCGAGGTTACCAGTCAAGTTAAGAGCACCCTTACCAGGAGTGAGGACTGACTCGATGTAGAGGATGTCGCCACCCACTGCTGTCCACGCCAGACCTGTAACCACCCCAACCATACCCGCAATCTCATACTCGTCGTTGCGGAAGCGGGGCTTACCCAAAATCTTCTCGATGTCGGCTGCAGAAAGCTCGGGAGCAAAGGCCTCGTCGAATGCGATATGCTTTGCTCGTGCGCGCACCAACTTGGCAATATTCTTATCCAGAGAGCGAACACCCGACTCGCGAGTATAATCAGAGATTATCTTCTCAAGAATTTCATTCGAAAGAATAAACTCCTCGGGCTTCACGCCGTGCGCCTCACACTGCTTGCGAACAAGGTGATCAGCAGCGATACGAATCTTATCTTCGAGAATGTATCCAGGAATATTAATCATCTCCATACGGTCACGCAACGCAGGATTTATAGCGCCAATATCGTTAGCCGTAGCGATAAACAACACCTTCGAGAGGTCGTACTCTGTATCGAGGTAGTTATCGTGGAATGTAGTGTTCTGCTCGGGATCCAACACCTCCAACAATGCTGACGAGGGGTCGCCGTGATTGCTCACGGTAATCTTATCAACCTCGTCGAGAATGATTACAGGGTTAGACGACTTGCAACGCTTGATGGTCTGAATGATTCGACCAGGCATAGCACCGATGTATGTACGACGGTGGCCACGAATCTCTGACTCATCGTGCAGACCGCCTAATGAGATGCGACCAAACTTACGATCCAAAGCCGTAGCGACCGAGCGACCGAGCGAAGTCTTACCAACGCCCGGAGGGCCATACAGGCACAAGATGGGTGATTTCAAATCGCCCTTAAGTTTGATAACGGCCAAATGCTCCAAGATTCTATCCTTCACCTCCTCAAGACCGAAGTGATCGTCATCGAGCTGCTTGCGGGCACACTCCAAATCGAGGTTATCCTTCGTAACATCGTTCCACGGCAACTCCAGCATCAACTGCAGGTATGTCATCTGCACCGAATACTCCGCAACGGCTGGATTCAAACGCTCAACCTTCTGCAACTCCTTCTCGAAGAGTTCACCTATCTCTTTGTTCCAATTCTTCTGCTTGGCCTGCTCGCGCATCTGCTCGATCTCGGCATCAGCGCCATCACCCAACTCATCCTGGATGGTACGCATCTGCTGCTGCAGGTAGTAGTCACGCTGCTGCTTGTCGATTTCGCGCTTAACCTTTTCCTGAATCTCGTTCTTGAGTTCGGCCATCTGCTGCTCACGCACCAAAATCTCAAGCAACTTGCGCGCACGAGCCAACAAACCTGGAGCCTCCAACAACGCCTGACGGTCGTCGTCGGTAAAGTCCATATTCGAGCAAACGAAGTTAATCAAGCCACGGGGCGAGTCGAGGTTCTTAAGAGCAAAAACCGCCTCCTTGGGCATCGAAGCCGAGATATTGATGATGTTGAGCGACACCTCGCGCACAGAATCTACCAGCGCCTGGAACTCGACATTATTCTCGTCGGGCTGCGAATCGCGGATAGTGTGTACCACAGCCTTCAAATATGGCTCTGACTGAAGGTATTCGCCTACCTCAATCTTCTCCAAACCACTAAGTATTACGGTCAGGTTGCCATTGGGCATCTCCAATATCTTGATGATGCGGGCAGCTGTACCCACTTTGTACATATCATCGGGCGAAGGAATCTCCACCTCGCTCTCGCGCTGCAACACAGCACCCAGCAAACCGCCTGAAGCATTCACATCGCGCACCAACTTGATGCTCTTCTCACGACCAACCGTGATGGGTGTAATAGCGCCAGGGAAAAGTACTGAACTGCGCAACGACAAAATGGGCAATGACTCGGGAATGGTTACATTCTCAACGATGTCGTCACCGCTTGCAATAATGGGCACTACCTGATGGCGTCCATCAAGCAAATCGGGGAGTGCCTCTAAATCTGTCAAATCAATATTATTCTTCTTACTCATAGTTACAATATTCTCGATTGCAAAAATAGTAATTTTTTGCCACACTGAGAAAATCTTTTAGTTATATTAACTAACAAACAAAAAAATCGCCTCAAAAAAGGTGCAGAAAATTATAAATTAACACATCTTAAACAAAAAAAATGGGGCTAACCAACGGCTTGTTGTGCAACCCCATTGTTTGTTGCGAGATTCTCGCAGCAATAGCATTGACGACATTCGTAGTTACATAAAAATGAGCTATTCGATAAAGATGACTAAAACTCCCGCAAAGTAGCCGAGCAACATAACTGACGATATATTTTTCAGATACCACGAAAAATCAATCTTCTCCAAGCCCATAGCCACGACTCCTGCTGCTGAGCCAATAATAAGCAGACTACCACCAACGCCAGCACAATAGGTCAGCAGCAACCAGAACAAACCATTTTCAGTAAAGAATTGCATATATTGCGGGTCGGCGGCAGAGGCAATCATCGCCTCATCGGCCACGGGATACATACCCATACACGCCGCAACCAACGGCACATTATCTACGATTGCCGACAATATTCCGACTGTCGAAGCAATAGTAAAGACTTCGTGGACATTCTTATCGAGAAAATCAGCCGCCGATGATAGTATACCTGCTGACTGAAGGCCCGCCACAGACATCAATATACCCAAGAAAAAGAGTATTGTAGACATATCTATTCGGTGCAGGACTTTCGACACACGGTGTTGCAAATCCTCTTCGACCCCTTTCCTATCGTAGAGTATCTCGATTAGTATCCACATTGCGCCAAGCGACAACATAATGCCGACATAAGGAGGCAACCCCACCGCACTCTTGAATACGGGCACAAAAAGCAGGCTCAAAACACCCGCCAATAGCACACCTCGGCTGACACGAGGGCCGACGTTATACTGCTGGTTATCGGCTTGTTGCATATAATCAGCACTCAATAGCGGAGCATTGCGAAATTTACGCGCAACGACATAGGTAGGAATAAGCAACGAGACTACGCTCGGCAAGAAAAGATAACCCACCAGACCACCTGCATTAACATTACCCTGCATCCATAGCATTATTGTTGTAACATCTCCAATGGGCGACCAAGCGCCACCACTATTGGCCGCGATAATTACGATGGCTGCAAATAGTAATCGGTCTGCTCTTTCGGGTATAATACGACGCAACAACATAACCATAATGATTGTTGTGGTCATATTATCCAACACAGCCGAAAGGAAGAAGGTCAAAATGGAGAGCAACCACAGCAGATGGAACTTATTTCTGGATGTGATACGGCGGGTGATAACGCTAAATCCTCCGTGAGTATCAATAACTTCGACAATCGTCATTGCTCCAATCAGGAATATCAGCGTCTCGCAGGTTGTACCCAGATGCTCGACAAGCCTATCACTAACATCGCCCGTATACAGAGCGTAAACCGACCATATAAGGCCAAACATAAATAGGGCTGTCGCAGCCTTGTCAATTTTGATTTTGTGTTCAAGAGTGATACATCCATATCCAATAACGAATACGGCAATCATCATTATAATCATAAAACTTCGTTTGATTCGATAAAACAACTTATTTTTAGACACACCCGATTTATCTTGAAAAGGGTGTATTCAAGATGTACAAAGACAATATGGAATCCAAACGTGGGCTAAATGATTATATGGCGCAAGAAATAGATATATTTATCTATCGTACGCGAAAAGCCTACAAGGCAGGAATTATGGACTGCTATAATAGCATTTACGAAATGCGAATAATGCGCTCCAAATGCGTGATGATGAGAATGATGTACTTTAGGAGAAACACTAAACGTAATATTATTCTCGTTGATGACTACGCCTTCTGAATTGGGGTCTTCCGATATGGTGAGATTTTCGAAAGTTTCACTACAAGGAACAACTTCAGACACAACATCTGCATCCGTCGCAGAGAGAGATGTTGCACCATAAACAAATAGTAAAAAGAGTATTGAAACTAACCTATTCACACTGCAAATATAAGTTTTTTCTCATATACTATCAAGAATGTAGCCTCACAAAAAATCTATTGCAGAAATAAAAAATTACAACCAAACGAAAAAAAATTACTACTTTTGCAGTACTTTTTACAAAGAAATCATTATGCACGAAGTAGAATTATGGGCACTCATCCCCTTTGCGATGATGCTGCTTAGCATAGCCGTAATGCCACTGCTGGCCGAGCAATGGTGGAGCGATAATAAGCATAAATTATATGTTGCTTTAGCACTCTCTGTTCCGACGGGTATATACCTCATATACAGCGGAATGGGCAAAGAATTAGGCCATATGATTTTTGGCGATTATCTACCTTTTATCATCCTTCTCGGAGCGCTATTTATCGTTACGGGAGGAATCAGAATTCAGGGTAATATTCAAGCCCGCCCGCGCAACAATACCATACTGCTGGCAATAGGTTATCTGTTGGCTTCACTGATTGGTACGACAGGTGCCGCGATGTTGCTCATTAGACCATTGTTGTACTTTAATTCACAGCGAAAATATGTCACCCACACGGTGCTTGTTTTCATTGCGTTGGTAGCCAACTGCGGAGGTATCTTGACACCACTCGGTGATCCACCCCTCTTCTTGTTATATCTGCGCGGTGCAGACTTTACCTGGTTTCTGAATCTGCTGCCAGAGTGGGCTGTAGTAGGTAGCATCATACTGTTGGGTTACTACTTGGTGGACAAGCGTATATACTACTACAAAGAGGAGACCGCCAACATCATCGCCGATGTCAGAGAGAAGAAGCCATTGCGTTTTTCGGGTCGTATAAATATCTTCTATCTTATCTGCATAATCCTGTCAGTGGCATACATCAACCCCTCGTATTTCCCACAAATGGGAGCAGAGGACGCACCACTGAGAGTGGCGGCAATGCGCGAAATTATACTGATTATCATCGCATTGATGTCAATTATGACAACACGCCGCGGCGTAAGAGAGGGCAATCACTTCTCGTGGGAGCCCATCACCGAGGTAGCGGTGGTATTTATCGGCATATTTATCACTATGACCCCTGCGCTGGTCTATCTGAACGAACACGCCGAGTTACTCGGTTTCAGTGAGCCATGGCAGTTCTTCTACGGGGCGGGATTCTTGTCAGCATTCCTCGACAATTCGCCTACAGCCGTAGCATTCCACACCGTGGCACAGAGTCTGCCTCACGCAGCCGACGCCACACTCATCGCAGGTGTTCCGGAGCAGATTTTGACTGCAATTGCAACGGGCGCAGTCTTCTTTGGAGCGCTCACATACATAGGCAACGGTCCCAACTTTATGGTAAAGGCTATAGCCGAGCAGAACGATGTAAAGATGCCGAGTTTCTTCGGTTATATCTTCAAATTCTCGCTGATTATTCTACTGCCCGTCTATATACTTATTCAGCTGATATTCATATAGCAAAGCGGCTAACGAGTACAAAAAAATATAGGGGTTGTCCTGATGGAGGACAACCCCTATTAACTTTTCAGTAATTCTTACGCCATTATCGTTTCCAGATGTAGCGGAAGTTGAATCGACGGTTGGGCGCTGTATCACCGTGAGTACAGAGCGAAATGACATCGTCGAGGTTGTTGGGATTGTCGGCCCACTTAAAGTCGAAGGTCATCTTGCTGCCCTTGAGATTCATATCGCTACGCTTTACCTTCAACTCCAAAGCATTGTCGCTACAAGCCATCGCAACATCGGCTACGCTCACCCAGTTACCAATCTCGGCATCGTAACGGCAGAGCATCTTCTCGGCTACCATATAGTCATAACCGTGCCATCCTGTCTGGCTATTTTGGTCGGCATCAACGAAGAGCATCATCCAATTGTTATCGGTATCAGGAGTGAGTTTACCCGCAACCTCAGCGTAGAAGTAGAGGTTATCGCCATCGCAAGCCACCTTACACTCTACGATGTCGTTACGGCCACTCTTGTCGGTATAGTGAAGGTCACCATAGCCATCGTGGTCGCGGTGAGCCGTATCGCCCTTTGTATCACGATATACGACCTCAACCTGCTGCCAATCAGCCATCTTTCCATCGACCGCAATCTTCACCTCACCCTTATTCTCGGGAATCGGGCGCACACCCTTATAGCGACGGATATTCTGCACCATCTGCATATAGTAGTTGTCGGTATAGCCTCCCTTCATCGGGGCAATCGTACGGTTATACTCGGCATTGTACTGGTCTACGAAGTAGAAAGGATTTTTACGACCAAGGAAGCTATCAAGGCTGGGCGTGGGATGACCACCAGGATCAAAACCGCTCTTATATTTACCTGCAGTCCACTCATTCCAGTCGTTAAGATAGATGAAGTCGGGATCCACCTGCAATGCCTCGTCCCAACGCTCCTGGAAGTAGATTCCGTAACGCACGGGGTCGATACACACCTTGTTATCAAGATATGGCACTTGCGCCTTGATGGGCATATCGCATATATCCATAGCGGGCTGACCATCCTTGCGCGACCAGCTCTTACCTACCATAGATATGGGATGCTGTGCAGGTGTTACCGGCATCTGCTCGTAGCGACCCTTCCAGGTTGCTGCCAACTCCTCGGGTTTCATTTTAGCAACCTTCTCATCGCACAACTGCAAACCGAAGGACCACTTACCCTCGCCGCCGACATAGCGCTCGCCAGCCCACTCATAGTAGCCCCACCACATATTACGCAGTGTAAAGAACTCCTTGACCTCGTCAGAATAGTCGGCCAAGTTCTTCTCACCTCCGCCCACATTGGCATCCACACTCGGCGTAGCATTGTAGAGCAACAGAGGCTTACCCTGCCAATAGAACCACAAGTCCTGATATTGGGGATTACGGTAGTACTTATCGTAGAGAGCGTGGACAACTGTAATCACATTACCATTGAAGGCCCAGAAGCAGAATTTGGGCACTTTATTACCCTCCTTCTTCATCTGCGCCATAGTACGCAATACTACAGCCCACTCATCCCAATAGTGTACGGCATTGGTAACATCGAAGATGATGACATCGACACCCGCATCGGCAAGCATCGACATATCCTTGCGGATGACATACTCATCCTGACTCAAGAAATATCCCCACTCGGGCTCTCCCCAGTGAAATGAGTCATAGCCACCCCACGCCTCACTATCGCCGTCACGGCTGGCATTAGGATCTTGTGCCAACACTCGGCTAACATCGGCCACATAGGGCTTGCCGTAGTGGCATCTTTGGGTATGCCAAGTAATATAAAATATGCCGACTGTTCTATCCTTATCTGTCTTCAGCGGAGTATCGGCAGCCGTTGGCATCACGCGACCAACATCGTCAGTTGCCACCCAGGTGTCGGGATAGATATCAAGATAGTAGTTCTCTTTTTTGACTTGAGCCTGAGCCACCGACAACAGACAAGTCATCAAAAGCAAAGTGTAGAATTTGCGACACATAGCGAAGTAGGTTTTAAGTTATAAAATCGGTTAATACGGAGTGCTGCAATACATATATGCCCAATAGCTATTGGGGGCACTGCGGCGGGCGTTGGCCTTCTGTCCGCTGTTCATATATTGCGAGAACTTCACAAAATCATTCAGACGAGATTGGCGCACAGGGAAACGCTCGTAGATAGTCTTGTCAATGTAAGAGTACAAGATAAGTCCATCCTCATAATATACGGGCATCTTCTGACCAGCATAGGCCACAGGGCCAAACTTATCGAAATACTTTCCAAAACTTTCGACATCACACACTGCCAGCAGACCGCACAACAGCACATCGAGAATCTTCTTGTTCGAAGGATAAGCATCGAGCAGTCGGTACATCTCGCCCAACAACTGCGCCTCACCCTGCAAGCCGTGGGCACCGATGGCCACATCACTCGGCTCGGTGGGACGCGGCACGGGGTTAGCCTTCAAGGCAGAGAGTTGCTCCCAACGAGGCTTCAACCACGAACCGTGGCAAGTCGTATGTGAAAGGATAGTAAGATACTTCTCGGCCAAGATATGGTCACCCTTACGCAGGTAAGCATCGGCCATAATACGCAGAGTACGGAACGAGAAGCCCAAACGAGAGTGCTCGTTGAGCAGATACATCAGGTGGATAACCTCATCATCAACGCCCAAAGCCTTATACAACAGCGCATTGAAATATATACCAACAAACTCGTTACGATCCATAAAATAGAAATCGTCAGGCGTAGTTACACCATACTCGAAAGCACGATTGGCAAGCATATCGGTCTCCAGCAGAGCCAGAATAGCATAGCGTTTGCTGACAGCATCGGTGAGTGCAACTTCGGGAGTGACGATATCCAGAATCTCCGCCCACTTCTGCTCCTCGGCAAGATGCTCAAGACGATGAACTCTCTCACGGAATGAGCAGTCCATATCGTTCGCCGAAGCATAGCATCCTGCGCCCATAATCACCAGAGGCAGAATCACATAGCAGAGGATAGTCTTAAAGTTTAGTTTCTTTTTAGGCTCGGTCACTACTTTACGGCCTTTAGGCTCATTTTTCGCCGCATTATCGTCTGCATACTTCTCGAAAAAGTCCATCGGACGGCGCACAAAATACTTTGCTGCCAAAGCCGCCAAAGCCGCAGCAATAATCCATACAAACGAACTCTCCAAATCGCGGTAAGTACACTGCTGTGAAAGCAACACTGCAACGGGGATGAAAGCCAGCCACATCAATTTAGAAACACGCACCAAACGCCACAGAATATATGATGTGCAAGCCATCACAATCCACGCAAACAGAGTTTGAATGGCGGCAGCAACCCAAGTCCAACGATAGAACTGCAACACGAAGGCACCCAAATAACGCAGAGCATCGCCCGGCAATCGCACCTGAAGATGGGTAAAATCGGGCAATGTAGAGAAGAAGCTATACTCCTCCATCCACTGCAATGTTTCGGGATAGGTCACCATCCAGAAAATGAATACCACAGGAAGCAACAATCCCGATTGAATCAACAATATCTTTTTCATAAAATATCTATTTCGCTAATCTTTTTCTCTCAAACTTTCACGCTGCTATGCAAGCAGTTAGGCCATATTTAGTTTACACCGCGCTGGGCCTTGCTATCCTCGCTGTCGCGACCCGTACCAGCATCGAGCAACTCCATCAATCGCTCCTTCGGCAGGCTCACCTTACCCGTTACAAACTCGGGGATATTATACGACTTCAGACGCCACATATTATGCAACGGATTACGCTGCGGCAACAGGAAAGGCTTACCACAAACACCATCCTCTGAAATATGGGCGATATAGACTCTGGCGTAACGACTATCCAGACGGCGGCTGGCTACAACCTTCCAGCGGCTCGTAGATGACCACGAGTGGTAACTCTCGCTATCGTCGCTATTGATGGCCGACACATCGACCTTCTGACCATCGGCCAAGCGCACCATCTCCATATCAGACTCCTCGTGCCAAACGGGGAAAGTACCATAAGCCAATCGGGCGTACATCAGATACTGACCATCGGGCGAAATGCGGGGATAACCAACGCTACCACCCTCAATACGAGTATTATAGACTGTATCTACCTGCTCACCAAGAGTCATTGTCTCGCGGTCGAACTTAACGCGCAACAAATCGTAGTGCAGGTTGCGTCTATCGTTAGGCATCTGCACACCATTGGCCGAACAGAAGTAGATGTACTCGCCATCTGGCGACCATTCGGGATAGGTCTCCCAACGAGTGGACTCGTTGAAACGCTCATCAGCCAGCACCTTGCCGCTCTCAGTATCAAGAATGATAAGGTCAGAGGCTGTATCGTAAGTCTCGTTCTCACGGCTACCCTCGGCATAGAATGACTGGAATGTGAGGTTTGACGAGTAGGCTACATAGCGACCCTTGGGATTCCAGCGAGGGTAAGTACCCTGCTTCTTTGGGCCTACGGCTGCAAGATTAATCTTCTCCAGCTGACCATCCTGCCAGAAGACCGTACCGCCATTGTCGCTACGCGAGTGGAACATCATCGTCTGGGGTGAGTGTGAGCAGAATGAGTGGCAGTTCACGCAACCCATATTATTCACCGAGTTATCGACCAACACCTCCTCGTTGAATGAAGCGAGTTCACGCTGATAGATACCCATCTGCAACCAACCCTCATAGCCAGGCTCGATAAGACGATAGGCAACCCAGCCATCAATCTCGTCGGTTGAGATATGGATATCAAACGGGGCATACTCCACGCCCTCGGGGTATTCGCCACCCCACGCGCGCACCTTGACCTGGATAGACCCTCCCTCGTTGGCTTTAATCATATCGTGCCACTTGCTGATGGGAATATCGACAACGCCCTTGCGGCTATCAACCGTAAGCAACTCCTTGCCATCACGCATAAATACCGCTTCGAGCGAAGGAACGCCCTCAATCATAAAGTTCAGAGGGGCTATATTGGTAGGAATGGTAACACCCGCATAGTCGGGAAAGATGGGTGGCAACTCAGCCACGCTATCCTTAACCTGCTCGGGATGAGAGCTACACGCAACGAGCACTGCCGACGAGAGCATCAACAATGCCTTTCTCACATATTTTAAGTTCATACTGCTTGTAATTAACATAGTTTTAACTGACAAATATACGATTTTTTTCGCAAATCAATATTACCTATTCGCATATTTGGCAAAAAGCCAAAGAAAAACGAAAACTTTAACGACAAGAGCACGAAAAAACTTTCTATTTATTTAAGTATCGTCAATAAAATTTACTATTTTTGCGGTCGTATTGGCCTATGCGGAGACACTTACCCCGCAAGGTCAAGCCAACGAAGAGAAATCAAATAACAAAAACATATAGAATAAAATGAAAGCAATCGTAAAGACAGACTTCAACTTCAAGGGTCAGCAGAGCCACTATGTGGGTAAGGTTCGTGATGTATATAGCATCGACGACAAGTATCTTGTAATGGTTGTATCGGACCGTATATCAGCATTTGATGTAGTATTGCCCGAGGGTATTCCCTTCAAGGGTCAGGTGTTGAACCAGATAGCCGCCAAGTTCCTTGACGCTACTACAGACATCCTCCCCAACTGGAAGATAGCAGTGCCCGACCCTATGGTAACAGTTGGTCACAAGTGCGAGCCCTTCAAGGTTGAGATGGTTATCCGTGGTTACCTCTCTGGTCACGCTTGGAGAGAGTACAAGGCTGGCAAGCGCACAATATGTGGCGTAGAGATGCCCGAGGGTATGGTTGAGAACCAGAAGTTCCCAGAGCCTATCATCACTCCCACAACAAAGGCCGACGAGGGTCACGACGAGGACATCTCAAAGGAGGATATCATCGCACAAGGTATCGTAAGCCGTGAGGACTACGAGCAGTTGGAGGCTTACACTCGCGCAATCTTCCAGCGCGGAACCGAGATTGCCGCCAAGATGGGTCTTATCTTGGTTGATACAAAGTACGAGTTCGGTAAGAAGGATGGCGTTATCTACCTCATGGACGAGATTCACACTCCCGACTCATCACGCTACTTCTACGCCGAGGGTTACGAGGAGCGTCTGGCTGCTGGCGAGAAGCAGAAGCAGCTTTCAAAGGAGTTCGTACGCGAGTGGCTTATGGCTAACGGCTTCCAAGGTCAGGAGGGCCAGCAGGTACCCGAGATGACTCCCGAAATCGTAAACAGCATCACCGACCGCTATGTTGAGTTGTACGAGAACATCGTGGGCGAGAAGTTCTGCAAGGCAGAGAGCGACGATGTAGCGGCTCGTATCGAGAAGAATGTAAGCGACTATTTGGCTACATTGTAATCAGCATCGAGAGAGGCCAAAATTGATTAAGACTAAACATTTGATTTGAACATTATGGTAGCAGACAAATACACACCACAAGACATAGAGTCGAAGTGGTATGAGTATTGGATTGACAACAAACTTTTCCACTCGGAGCCCGATGCTCGCGAGCCTTACACTATAGTTATTCCTCCCCCCAATGTGACAGGTATGTTGCATATGGGTCATATGCTGAACAACACATTGCAGGATGTATTGATGCGTCGTGCACGCCAGCAGGGTAAGAACGCCTGCTGGGTACCTGGTACCGACCACGCCTCAATCGCAACCGAGGCAAAGGTTGTAGCCAAGCTCAAGGCTGAGGGTATCGACAAGGCGACTCTCACACGCGAAGAGTTCTTGGCTCACGCTTGGGAGTGGAAAGAGAAGCACGGTGGCATCATCCTTAAGCAGTTGCGTAAGTTGGGTGCATCGTGCGACTGGGACCGTACTTGCTTTACTATGGACGAGCCCCGCACCGAGAGCGTAATCAAGGTATTCTGTGACCTCTACGAGAAGGGCAAGATTTACCGCGGTGTGCGTATGGTAAACTGGGACCCCTCGGCAAAGACAGCACTTTCTGACGAGGAGGTTATCTATAAGGAGTCACAGGGTAAGCTCTACTACCTGCGCTATATGGTGGAGGGTACAGACCGCTACCTGATTGTGGCAACTACACGCCCCGAGACTATCTTGGGCGATACAGCCGTATGTCTTAACCCCAACGACGAGCGTTACAAGGATATCCCCGAGGGCGCACGCGTAATTGTTCCGTTGGTAGGCCGTTCAGTGCCCATCATCCGTGATGAGTATGTAGACATCGAGTTCGGTACAGGTGCATTGAAGGTGACACCCGCACACGATGTAAACGACTATATGTTGGGCGAGAAGTACAACTTGGAGACTATCGACATCTTCAACGACGATGGTACAATCAACGACAAGGTTGGTATGTATGTAGGTATGGACCGTTTCGAGTGCCGCAAGGTTATCGAGAAGGATTTGCAGGAGGCTGGCCTAATGGAGAAGGTGGAGGCTTACACCAACAATGTAGGTTATTCAGAGCGTACTGGCGTGGCTATCGAGCCTAAGCTCTCGATGCAGTGGTTTATGTCAATGCAGGAGATTGCCGAGCCCGCAACAAAGGCCGTTTTGGAGGATGCAATTAAGTTCATTCCCGCAAAGTATAAGAACACTTATCGCCACTGGATGGAGAATATCAAGGATTGGTGTATCTCGCGTCAGTTATGGTGGGGTCAGCGTATTCCCGCTTATTATCTGCCCAAGGGTGGCTATGTGATTGCCCCCACAGCCGAGGAGGCTCTCATCAAGGCTCGCGCAAAGGCGGGCGACGAGACTCTGCAGATGAGCGACCTGCGTCAGGACGAGGATGTATTGGATACTTGGTTCTCTTCTTGGTTGTGGCCCATTTCTGTATTTGACGGCATCCGCAACCCCGACAACGAGGACATCAAGTACTACTACCCCACATCTGACCTTATCACTGGTCCCGATATCATCTTCTTCTGGGTAGCCCGTATGATTATGGCCGGTTACGAGTACCGTGGCGAAAAGCCCTTCGGCAATGTATATTTCACTGGTATCGTACGCGACAAGTTGGGTCGCAAGATGTCGAAGCAGTTGGGTAACTCACCCGACCCGCTGGACTTGATTGCACAATACGGCGCAGATGGTATGCGTGTAGCGATGATGCTCTCATCATCGGCTGGTAACGATGTTATGTTCGACGAGGCTTTGTGTGAGCAGGGCCGTAACTTCGGTAATAAGATTTGGAACGCATACCGACTCATCAATGGCTGGAGCGTAGACGAGAACCTCGCACAGAGCGAGTGCTGCCGTCAGGCTATCGAGTGGTTTGACAACACACTGTCGAAGGCCATCGGCGAGATCAATGCGATGTTTGAGTCGTATCGTATCTCTGAGGCATTTATGCGTATCTATAAACTCTTCTGGGACGACTTCAGCGGTTGGTACCTCGAGATGGTTAAGCCCGCATATCAGCAGCCCGCGGACAAGACTACACTGGAGGCTACACGCAACTATTTCGACCTCTTGATGCGTCTTATCCATCCGTTTATGCCCTTCGTTACAGAGGAGATTTGGCAGGATTTGGCACCTCGTGCTGAGGGCGAGTCTATTATGTATGCTCCGATGCCTGCAGAGAAGCAGGCCGACGAGGCATTGCTCGCTCGCTTTACACTTGCAACCGAGGTTATCACAGGTGTGCGTAACATCCGCAAGCAGAAGAACATCGCACAGAAGGAGGCATTGACTCTGAATGTAATCGAGGACGAGAACTACCCCACAGAGTTTGCTCCCGTCATCATCAAGATGTGTAATCTCGAGCAGATTAACACCATCACAGAGAAGGATCCGACAGCCGATGCATTCATCGTCAAGACCACACAGTACTTCGTACCTATGGGTGACAAGATTGACATCGAGGCCGAGACCAAGAAGCTGACCGACGAGCTCGACTATCTGGAGGGCTTCCTCGCAAGCGTAATGAAGAAACTGTCTAACGAGCGCTTCGTTAATTCTGCACCCGAGAAGGTTGTAGCTAACGAGCGTGCCAAAAAGGCTGATGCAGAGGCCAAGATTTTGGCTATCAAGGAGCGTTTGGCAGCACTTAAATAGCGTTGCCTTATGCTTCGCATAATCATATCACTACTCGTCGCGCTATCCGTCGGGCTCACAGCCTGCCACGGGCAGCGCGATGGTGTATATATTGCCGTAGGTAATAGACCGTCGCACATCGTCGAGCCACCATCGGTGGAGTACGACCCACACTTCTGGTCACAGAATATTGTGATGCGAGGCATTGACCCTGCGGCGTGGGATATGGTTTGTGAGAGAGTGGAGAAGATGGGGCTGAAGCGTATGCGCGTGATGGCAATGCCTGCGTGGTGGGAACCAATCAACGACAACGACGACCCCAACAAAATAGCCTGGGAGGCGCTGACACTACAATCGGTCGAGATGCAGTCGCTATACAAGACATTGGATCTGGCCGAGCGTTGTGGCATAGATATCACCCTTACGATGTGGGGTTGTCACCGCTACTGCGGAGCGATAATCGACGAGCGCTACCGTTCTTCTGATATCTACTTCCTGGCAAAGAGTAACTCAACGAATGACTGGTGCGTTCCATCAAAAGATATGGACGAGTGGGCCGAGAGTACTTCGGCGCTTTTGCAATATCTGATTTTACAGAAGAAGTACACCTGCATCAAGGCCATCACTCTAATGAACGAGCCGAGCTGGTCGTACCGCATAGACGGAGAGTTGGACTATGAGCATTATGTCGAGATGTGCCACCTATTGAACGACAGGTTGGAGCGCGATGGCTTGCGTAACAAGTTGCTATTCAACCTCTCGGACGATGCTGAGCATATCGGTTTTCTGCGTAAGGCCGTATCGTCGGCAAACGACATATCCGACTGCTACAACTCGCACACCTACAAATTCGGTTACGAGACACCCAACAGCGAGATTGAGGCTTGGGAGCGAGCTAATATCGAGGTTGTACGCCCCACAGGCAAGCGTCACTACATTGGAGAGTTCGGCTCAAACCAGACCGTCGGAGCATCACGACAGAGGGATATTGACCTCTACGAACGCGGTGTACTGATGTCCCGCATAGCCCTCTCGCTGATGAATGCAGGAGCTGCAGGAGTGAGCTATTGGTCGTTGCTGGACGAATACTACGCCTTCACCGACTCCTATGGCTCGATGCAGCAACTTGGACTCTGGCGCTCGGCAAAGAGCGAATACAGCAGCGAACCCTATTTCGATGATATAGAGTGTGACTTTGAGTTGCGTCCGCAGTATTGGGCATACTCGCTACTAACACGCCACATCGGCCGTAGTGAGATTTTCCCGTTGCAGACCAACGACGAGTTCGTGGCGGCTTCGGCCTTTAGAGGAATGGATGGTCGCTGGGTATATGTCATTGCAAACGCCTCACAAGAGGAGTATAAGGCAATAATCGAAAACTCCGTCGCCGAGGGTAAACGCTTCGACCGCTACGCGTACGAAAGAGAGACTCTTCCCACCAACGAAGAGATGATTGCAAGCAACTCTACGCAAAAGGCTCGCAAGGGCAGAGTAAATATTACAGCAGCACCGCAGAGTGTTGTTTTATATGTAGAAAAATAGATTTTATGGCAGATATTACGATATATACCGATGGCGCAGCCCAAGGCAACCCTGGCAGGGGAGGCTATGGCGTAGTGCTATTGTCGGGGCCTCACAGAAAGGAGATTTCGGAGGGGTATAAACTGACGACCAACAACCGTATGGAGTTGATGGCCGTATGCGTTGCGCTGGAGGCTCTGAAGTTTGAGGGTAGCAATGTGACCCTCTACTCCGACTCGAAGTATGTAATCGACGCAGTCAATCAACGATGGGTATTCGGCTGGGAGCGCAAGAACTTTGCTGGCAAGAAGAATCCCGACCTCTGGATGCGCTTCTTAAGGGTCTATCGACGCCACAATGTTCGCTTTATTTGGGTGAAGGGTCACGCCTCGACAGTAGAGAACAACCGCTGTGACGAGTTGGCCGTAGCGGCAGCAAACAGTGGCAATCTGCTGGTGGATATTGGCTACAAACCAGAATAGGCTATGGATATTGAGAGTATTCGTGAATATTGCTTGAGCAAACCTCTGGCGACAGAGGAGTTCCCCTTCGACGACACCACCTTGGTCTTCAAGGTTGCGGGAAAGATGTTTGCCTGCTTGCCGCTGGAGAGGAGCGATATGCTGACACTCAAGTGCGACGCCAGCTACGCCATCGAGTTGCGTGAACGCTACTCGGCTATAGAGCCTGCGTGGCACTTCAACAAGAAATATTGGAACCAGCACCTGATTCCTGCGTTGGATGACAAACTTATCAAGTCATTGATTGACCACTCTTACGCAGAGGTGATTAAGAAATTCTCGCGCAAGAGACGCATAGAACTGAATTTGGAATAGAGATGAGACTCACACTACTCGGTACAGGAACATCACAGGGCGTACCCGTCATCGGGTGTCGTTGCGAGGTGTGTCAATCGGCAGATTGGCACGATAAGCGACTGCGCACCTCTGCGATGGTCGAGTGTGACGATATGCGCATAGTGATTGATGCGGGACCCGACTTCCGACAACAGATGCTACGCACGGGCGTAAGGCAGATTGATGCTATACTACTCACCCACGAACACAAGGACCACACGGGTGGACTCGACGATGTAAGGGCATTCAATTTCGTGGACTACCCTATCGTGCGCCCAATCGACATATACGCCACCGAACATACGACGGCCTGTGTACGCCGAGATTTCGGTTACGCATTCGTTGAGAACAAGTATATAGGAGCGCCCGAGATGCGACTGCACGCAATAGCGACCGACCAACCATTTACGCTCAACGGGCGAGAGATTATACCCATCAATGGCCGACACTCCGAGCGATTCAATGTGACGGGGTATCGTATAGGCAAAATGGCCTATCTCACCGACTTCAAGGAGTTGATGGATGGCGAGGTGGAGAAACTAAAGGGCGTGGATACCCTCGTGGTAAATGCTCTGCGCTTTATGCCCCACCACTCGCATTTCAGCGTTGATGAGGCTCTCGCACTTATCGATGAGGTGAAACCTCGCGTGGCCTACCTCACGCACCTTTCGCACGACATCGGTCTGCACGCCGAAACCAGCAAGCAGCTACCCGAAGGGGTATTTCTTGGATATGACACACTGACAATCGACATCGAAGAGTAGGCACATACAGCAAACGGAATAGATTATAGCAACAAAAATAGTTATACTATGGCTAACAAACTAAAAGACAAAGTTGTAGTTATCACGGGAGCATCGTCAGGTATTGGCGAGGCTATGGCTCGTGTATATGCACAGATGGGCGCAAAGGTTGTACTTGGAGCGCGTCAGGCTGACAAGCTCGAAGCTCTTTGCAACGAGATTAAGGCCGCAGGTGGTCAGGCCGCTTGGGCCACGACAGATGTAACCAAAGTGGAGGATTGCAAGGCTCTAATAAATACTGCCGTTGAGAACTTCGGCGGAATTGATGTTATGATATGCAACGCAGGTATCTCGATGCGCGCTCTGTTTGATGACCTCGACTTGAGCGTATTGCATCGTCTGATGGATGTGAACTTCTGGGGCACAGTCTATTGCACTAAGTTTGCACTACCCTATCTGCAGAAGTCAAAGGGCTCACTCGTCGGCATTTCGTCAGTGGCAGGTATTCACGGTCTGCCTGGCCGTACTGGCTACTCGGCATCGAAGTTTGCTATGACCGGCTTCCTGGAGACCATCAGAGTCGAGAATTTGAAGAAGGGCGTCCATGTGATGGTTGCTTGCCCTGGCTTCACCGCATCGAATGTGCGTTTTTCTGCCTTGACAGCCGATGGCTCGCAGCAGGGCTCAACACCTCGCGAAGAGGGCAAGATGATGACAGCCGAGCAGGTTGCCGACATCGTAGCTCGTGGCATCGCCCGTCGCAAGCGTTTGTGTCTGATGGAGGCCGAGGGTCGCGCAACGCACTTTATCAAGAAGTTCGCTCCTGCACTCGTTGATAAGCTCTTCTATTGGGTAATGTCAAAGGAGCCCGACTCACCCTTCAAGTAGTATTGAAGAGGCTACAACACCAAATATACAACAACTCAAAACATACGACTATGAAGAAACGCCTGGAATCGTTGGATGTTCTGCGCGGTGCGGACCTATTCTTTCTGGTGGCATTAGGCCCTATAATGGGTAAGATTGCCTCGGCGGCCGATGCCGAATGGCTGAATAAAGGGATGTGGATATTCCACCATGTCGATTGGGAGGGCTTTTCGCCGTGGGATATGATTATGCCGCTATTTATGTTTATGGCAGGCGCTACAATCCCATTTGCTATGGAGCGCTATCGCCGTGACAACAATAAGGGCGCAGCCCTGTGGCACATATTGCGTCGCGTTGTAGTATTGTGGATATTTGGTATGATGTGTCAGGGCAACCTGCTCGCACTCAACCCCGACCGCATATATCTATACACCAATACACTTCAGGCTATCGCCGTGGCCTACGCAGTGGCAGCCATTATGTTTTTGTTTACCAAATGGCGCACGCAGATTGTGGTAGCGGTAGTACTTCTATTGGGTTATTGGGCTGCAATGGAATTTGTGTCGGTGGATGGTTTTGGAGGCGGAAATTACGCTCCCGACGGCAATCTGGCCGAATGGATTGACCGCGCAGTGTTGGGTCGTTTCCGCGACCACGCAAAGGTTGAAGATGGCACAGTAGTGTGGGCCGAGTGGTATCACTACACCTGGATTCTCAGCTCGCTCACCTTTGCCGTAACGGGTCTATGCGGTATGTTTGCAGGCTCAATCGCCAAGAGTCAGATGGCTGAAAAGCGCAAACTCACGCTCTTGTTTGGTGGCGGCGCCGCAATGGTTGCCGTATCGCTGTTGTGGAGCATATGGATGCCTATAATCAAGACTATATGGACCTCGTCGATGGCACTCTTTGCCGCTGGCGTGTCGTTCATTCTGTTGGGCATTTCATACTACTTCGTTGATTATAAGAAGTGCCGCACGAATCTCACCTGGCTCAAGGCATATGGAATGAACTCTATTACGGCATATATGCTCACACAGATAGTTAATTTCCGAGGCGTTGCACAATCTCTCTTCTTCGGATTGGAGCAGTATTTGGGAGCGTGGTACGGAGTGCTTATCACCCTCTCGCAGGTGGGCATAATCTATTTGATACTATATATAATGTATCGCAAAAAGATATTTTTAAGAGCGTAACTTATCTTCCAACCAAAGGAACTGATAATAGAATAGAAAACGGGCTGTCACCACTTGGCGACAGCCCGTTACTTTATAGTTGATTGGGTAATCGACTACTTTGTAGCATTCTCCAAACGCTTCATCATTGAGAACATGAAGAGAGCCGAGAGCAAGCACAATGCGATAAATACTGACCATACAACGGTGAGTGAGAGGCCACCCCAAAGGAAACCACCAACTGCAACCAACCAGTTACCGATAGCTGTAGCTACGAACCAGCAACCCATCATCATACCCTTATACTTGGGAGGAGCCACCTTCGATACGAATGAGATACCCATCGGCGAGAGCAACAACTCGGCAAATGTCAATACGAGGTATGTTGAAATCAACCAGTTTGCTGAAACAAAAGTACCTGCATCACCAGCGGCAGCCTGCTCGTTGGGAGTCAAAAGACCCATAGAAGCAACAGCCATTACAGCGAAACCTACGGCTGCAATCACCATACCGTAAGCAATCTTACGGGGTGCTGAAGGCTCCTTGCCACGCTTTGCAAGTGCGCCGAAGATAGCCATCGATACGGGAGTCAATGCTACTACATAGAAGGGGTTGAACTGCTGGAAGATAGGTGCACTAACTGCTACAGAACCATTGAGGTTGAGATACTTGTAAACCAAGATACCGATAACAGCCAAGATTGTAACGCCCGATACGGCCTTACCCTTTGCGCTGTCGCTCTGGAAGAGTGAGAAACCAGCATAAACAGCAACAATAATAAGAACGAGGTTCCATACATTGAATGCCATACTCTGCAAGCCCTCAGAGCTCTTTGCGGTGAACTCGTCAGCGAAGTAAGTAAGTGTCAAACCGTTCTGGTGGAATGCCATCCAGAAGAAGATAACAACGGCAAATACAAGGAACAAAGCTGTCATACGAGCCTTTGTCTCGGCAGGTGTGAGTGTATCCTCAACGGCCACAGCATCACCCTTCTTGCGCTCGCCACCCTCTACATGACGGAAAGTAGAACGGAAAATGTAGTAGATAACGATTGAAGCGATAAGCGATGCGCAAGCCACTGCGAACGAGAAGTGGTAAGCGTCGTTACCTGTGTAACCGAGTGAAGTTTCTGCCCACTCCTTAATCTTTACGGCTGCGGTAGGAGCAAACAATGCACCAATGTTGATAGCCATATAGAAGATTGAGAAACCTGAGTCACGCTTGTCAGCATACTTCGGGTCGTCGTAGAGGTTACCTACCATTACCTGCAAGTTACCCTTGAACAAACCAGTACCAACACTAATGAAGAGCAACGCTGCCAACATAGCAATCATAGCTACTGTATCACCGCCCAACGGGAACGAGAGCAACAGGTAACCGGCAAACATGATTGTAATACCGATTGTTACCATCTTGCCAAAGCCAAACTTGTCGGCCATAATACCACCAAAGAGAGGCATAAGATATACCAATCCGAGGAAAGTCGAATAGATTGCACCCGCAACACCGGCATCCAAGCCGAAGTTAGCACGCAGGAACAACGCAAATACAGCCAACATAGTATAGTAGCCAAAACGCTCACCAGTGTTAGCCAAAGCAAGGGCATATAGTCCCTTAGGATGTCCTTTGAACATAGTTTTCTTAAATTATTTAATGGTTAATATATCAGCAATGTTGCTAAATTTGCACAAATATAGAAATTTTTATTGTATATTTGTGTATAAACCAAATGAAATAACAATATGCAAGAGGTGAAAAAGTTTTTGCCAATGGTTCAGCGCGACGAGTGGTTACACCCTGTAGCAGACTCGGTTGCCGAACGCCACAATAGATATTTAAGTCGCAAAGATGCCATAGAACAGCAGGCTGGCTCGCTTGTGGACTATGCCAATGGTTACAAATATTTCGGTTGGCAGTGGGACGACGAGCTCTCGGGCTGGTGGTTCCGCGAGTGGCTACCCGAGGCTTACGATGTCTTCATTTTTGGCGACTTCAATTCGTGGCAGCGCACCCAACTGCGTCTGGACAAAGACCGCAACGGGGTGTGGAGCATATTCCTGCCCGAGGCGATGTATGGCCATCTGCTGACTCACTGTTCGCTCTATAAACTCCACATTCACGGCGCCAACGGCTGGTATGACCGCATCCCCGCCTACGCCACACGAGTGGTACAGGATGAGGAGACCAAAAACTACACAGCCCAATTCTGGAATCCCACACAGCAGTATGAGTGGCAAAACGAGAAGTTCGACGCATCGAAGATTGGCTCTCTGCTCATATATGAGGCTCATGTTGGAATGGCACAAGAGCGTGAAGGTGTCGGTACTTACATCGAGTTTACCGACAACATCCTACCACGCATCAAGGAGGCGGGATATAACGCCGTGCAGTTGATGGCTATTGCCGAACACCCCTACTATGGTTCATTTGGATATCATGTCGCCAACTTCTTCGCTCCATCATCACGATGTGGCACACCCGAGGAGTTGAAGCGACTAATCGACACCGCCCACTCGATGGGTATTGCCGTCATCATGGATTTGGTACACGCCCACTATGTGAAGAATCTGAACGAAGGCATCAGAGACCTCGACGGCTCTGACCACCACTACTCGAAAGCGGGCGACGCTGGTTATCAGCAGTATTGGGACTCGATGATATTCGACTACGGCAAGGGAGGCGTTGAGCACTTCCTGCTCTCGAATGTAAAGTATTGGATGGAGGAGTTCCGCTTCGACGGTTTCCGCTTCGACGGCGTTACATCTATGCTATACTACCACCGAGGATATATAGACTTCGACTCACGCGAAAAGTTCTTCGACGAGGGCGTGGACCTCGACGCCATCACATACCTGACGCTGGCTAACCGCCTCGTTCACGACCTACGCAAAGATGCCATCACCATAGCCGAAGATGTAAGCGGTATGCCTGGCATCTGCTCGAAGATTGATGATGGCGGTATAGGATTCGACTATCGCCTAGGTATGGCTATCCCCGACTTCTGGATTAAGATGCTGAAGGATACGCCCGACGAAGATTGGAATATATGGGAGATGTGGAGCATAATGACAAACCGCCTGCCCGAGGTGAAGACCGTAGCCTATGCAGAGTCACACGACCAGGCTTTGGTGGGAGATAAGACCATTGCGTTCCGTCTGCTAGATAAGTTGATGTATGACTCGATGGATCGCACTACGGAGAGTATGGTTGTAGATCGCGGATTGGCACTACACAAGATGATACGCCTTCTCACCATTACTACGGGCGGCGAGGCCTACCTGAACTTTATGGGTAACGAGTTCGGCCACCCCGAATGGATTGACTTCCCACGCGAGGGCAATGGCTGGTCGTATGTGCACGCACGCCGTCAATGGTCACTGCGCGATAGCGAGGAGTTGCGCTACGCATACCTTGCCGACTTCGACGAGGCTATGATTTCGCTGGTGCGCAAGCACGACATCCTTGCCGACGGCTATCCCTACAACCTGCTGATGGACGAGCAGAACAAAACAATGGTTTACTCGCACCGCGACCTCATATTCATATTCAACTGGCACCCGACAGCCTCAATTCCTGACTATGAGCTGCCGCTGCACGAAGCGGGCAAGTACAGAGTCATCCTCTCTACCGACGAGGAGCGCTTCGGCGGACTCAAGCGCCTGAGCCTCGGCGAGGAACACTTCTCGTTCAACATCGAGGACGAAGAGGGCAACCTCTACCCCCGCCTAAAGGTCTACAACACCTCCCGCACCGCAATCGTCCTACAAAAGGTGGATTAACGATGGTCGCAATAACACACAGCCCGACAATTCCGTGTCGGGCTGTGGGGTTTGGTTAGTTGTTGGCACTAACTATCTGTTCAATCTCTTTTATGACATCGTGAGTTAGATGTGACCAGCGGCCGATTATAGTCCCGCTATTATCTATAAGGATAAAACAAGGTATTTGCTCCACTCCGTATGCAGTAGATATGTCAGCTTGCTCAACAAAGTAATATTTATCAACATCATTAGCCCTATCTGCAATCAATTGAGTCCATTGCATAAGGTTGTGTTTCGCCACAGCATTGTGCCATTGCGTTTCATCTTGATCTATCGAAATACTGAGTATTTGCATTATATCAGACAACTTATCGTACAGAGACTTAATAGTTGGTATTTCTGATATACAAGAGCGACACCAACTTGCCCAAAAATCTAATAACACATAACCTTTTGCATATCTATCCGAAAGAGACACTACGCCATTATCAGCACTACGCAATGTAAAATTAAGCGCTTTGCTACCAACTACTCCATTATATGATTTAGCAATATCACCGTGTATTGCCATAAGTTCTCCTAATACACTTTGCTGTTGCTCCTGCAGAAGATTATCGCGCAATGATTCAATCGTTGCGCCATCATAGTCTAAACGAACAAGTGTTCTAATAATATGTGGGACAATAAAATAATTGGGGTTATTAGCAATAAATTCCATAGCCATTTTAGGCCATTCCTCATACTTCTTTTTATACTCTGATAAAAGTTGATGAAATTCTACTTGAATATCATTAGCGTTTTTTGCGCCAGCATTAAATGCCACCATCATCTCCTCGTTTTTGCGCTGTAGCAGAAATGTTCTTTTGTAAATTTCCCTATTATGTTCTGCGAAATACTCTCTATAATCATCTATTTCGTCATCTATACACAACCCTCGAATCGAATAATCATACATAGTACTGCGTTCTGCAGAAAAAGTCATATCAGTAGGACCAATAAACAGTTCTACTTCATCCATATTTTCAAACACTAACGATGCTGGCGTAATATCGTCCACCAAACCCTTGAAATAGAATTTCCCTTTGTCCACATAGGTTGTATCACACTGTTTGTACCAAATATTGCCACGCTTAATAGGATATAACAGACAAATCATCTCTCCATCGTTAGCATTTAGGATTGTCCCATCAAGACAAAATCGCGAGTTATTTCTACATGCCACAAACGACATAACTACAACTGAAAACAAAACCAGATTCTTCATACACACATTATTGGACTGCCATACAAACGCTGTGAAACAAATTTTATTGTAATATTCTGCTGAATAAGTATTTGATTATCCTAACAAAAAGCCTACCCGCCAGAAGGCGAGTAGGCTCATGCAATTAGCTACACATTACAACTACTGCTTTACATACTTTAGGCACAGGCCTTGACATCTGTACGGATTTGTAGATGAATCATTGTAGACATAAATGTAGTCCACATCTGCAGTCGTTGTGGGACTGAGAATTGTGGCATCGGATGCAAGTTTTTTGCTATCTACGGGATTGCCCGTGCCGCCTACAATCTTCACTATGCCATCAGCATTATAGAGCGAGGCTCTATGCTTGCCGGTAATATCGTTCAGTAATGTAGCTTCAGCTAAAGTGCAACCATCCAACTTCGGAATAACAATCATTGCACCACTCTTGCTCGTTGTATTGAAGATTAAATAATCATCCGTAGTGTTGCTCGTTGAGTAGCCTCCCTTACAATTAAAGCCCAATGTCACGCCATTGAACGAGAAATAGGTAGTTGCATCCTTTACCGAATCATCGTCATTAGCAGGGAATCCTGCAGGGATATTGCCACTCGTAAAGAGTATATTATATGTCGTAGTGTTTGCAGCCGACATATTCAGAGTCGTAGACAGCAAGTCGCCAGCGCTGATTGTTCGGCCATTGGGAAACTCCTTGACAAGTTCATATACCGTGCCATTACTCTCGGTGACAGTGAACTTCAGCGTCGAGTTCGCGGCCAGCTGACACGGAGCAATCGCAGCATATACGATAAACTCTTCGTCCGTAGCCACAACACCAGAATCCTCAACCTCAACGACCACACTGCGGCCTGTATCAATGCCACCAGAGATAGCTCCGTCAGCAATGTCAATATCGAACTTGCCGTAGAGTGTTATGCCCTCCTCGGCCTCAATCTGCAAGCTCTGTATGCCCGTCATAGGTGCATTGTTACGAATCGCCACAGCCAACACCGCTGCGTTATGATTCATCTCGATGCCCACCTCGTTAGGCTTCGTCGCCAAAGTACATCCCGTCAGCGGGTCAAGCGCCGCGATGTGGTTGGGGTCACTACCCGCCTGAGTCTGCGTTGCCGCACCAATCTGGACAGTTACAGTTGTCCCCTCATTGATAGTCACTTCGTCAGATGAATAGACCGCATAGAAGTCATACTCTAACTCGTAGTCCACCCCCGCCGTAGCGTTAGTAAATTGGTTAGTAGCGGCATCAGTCAGTGTGAATAGATGCGGAGTCGGAGTCGAATAGTTATTGCCTTCAATCAACACGCACATCTCATCGCCAGCAGCCCACTTTGTAGCCTGACCGTCAAATGTAGTACGCACCGAAGACGAAGTAGAGGCGGTTATCGAGATACCTTTCTGCAATTTAGGATAAGATACATTATCCTTTTGGCAAGCCACAAGTGCAAGCGCAGCAACAACACCGAGGGCACTAAATTTTGTAATCCATTTCATAGCTCACAACCCTTTACAAGACATCTTGATTCCATTCACTTATCGGATTGCTATTTGCAAATCCCTTCTCAATTACGACCTCTTCGATTTCGATTACGGGCGGCAGATACTCTTTCTTCATAGTTTTAATGGTTTTAGGTTAGTAAAATATAAACAAAAAGAGGTTGCTATATAACATAACAACCTCTTATGAATTACTTTGTTTTATAAGCACAACGATATTTACCGTTAGACAACTTTATCATCTTGCTCTTGAGCAGGTTACGACGCAACGGAGTAAGGCGGTCAGTAAAGATTTTGCCCTCCAGGTGGTCGTACTCGTGCTGAATAACTCGAGCAGGCAGACCCTCAATAAGTTCGTCGTGCTCCTCGAAATTCTCATCCAGCCAACGCATCCTAATTGCTATCGGACGGCGCACATCCTCGTGCAGACCCGGCAACGACAGACAACCCTCATTGAAGAGGTCGGTCTCCTCTGAATGTTCGTAAATCTCGGCATTGATAAAGACCTTGCGGTAATCAGCCAACTCGGGCTCATCGTCAGCCCAAGGCGTACAATCCACAATGAACAAGCGGATATTCTTGCCAATCTGCGGAGCTGCCAGACCAACACCCGAAGCCTCATCGAGAGTAAGGAACATATCGTCGATAAGCTTCTTCAGCTCAGGATACTCTGGTGTAATATTCTCAGATTTGTTTCGCAGTGTCTGCGAACCGTAAATCACTATTGGATATATCATAACTCAATATTTTACATCATTATTTGAACACCTCATTGAACCTATCGGCATTGTACTCTATCGATTCCATATACGACTGCAGTATTATCGTAGCCGATATACGGTCCACCAAGGCTTTATCGCGGCGAGCCATCTTGCCTATGCCACTCTCAAGCATCGTACGATGTGCCATCACCGAAGTGAAACGCTCGTCATAGAGCACAACCTTCTTGTCGGGGTATGCGTGGCGCAGACGACCTGCCAAAGGCTCGATGTAGCGCATAGTCTCCGACGGCTGGCCATTCATCTGCGAAGGCTTACCCAAGACTATTATATCTACCTCGTTCTTCGAAAAATAGTCTGCCAGATACTTTTCAAGTTGCTTGGTCTCGACCGTGTCCAACGCACTCGCTATAATACGCAAAGGGTCGGTCACTGCCAACCCCGTGCGTTTAGTACCATAGTCAATGGAGAGTATTCTACCCATCGACTTTATGCCTTAATCTTCTGGAACAACTTGCGGAATGATACCTCGTCATCAACCATCTGACGCAAAGCCTCAATCTTGATGCGCTCCTGCTGCATTGTATCGCGGTGACGAACTGTAACAGTGCCATCCTCCAAAGTCTGGTGGTCAACGGTTACACAGAAAGGAGTACCAACAGCGTCCTGACGACGGTAACGCTTACCGATAGAGTCCTTCTCATCGTATGCTACAACATAGTCATACTTCAAGTCGTCGATAATCTGGCGTGCTACATCGGGCAGACCATCCTTCTTAACCAAAGGCATAACGGCAACCTTCGTAGGAGCCAAAGCTGCAGGGATACGCAATACTACGCGCTCCTCGCCGTTCTCCAACTTCTCCTCAGTATATGCAGCCGACATAATCTGCAAGAACATACGGTCTACGCCGATTGAAGTCTCGACAACATAGGGAACATAGCTCTCGCCACGCTCTGCGTCGAAGTACTGAATCTTCTTACCAGAGTACTCCTGGTGACGACCCAAGTCGAAGTCTGTACGAGAGTGAATACCCTCAACCTCCTTAAAGCCGAACGGGAAGTTAAACTCAACATCGGTAGCAGCGTTAGCATAGTGAGCCAACTTATCGTGATCGTGGAAACGGTAGTTATCATCACCAAAGCCCAAAGCGCGGTGCCAAGCCATACGAGTCTCCTTCCACTTGTTCCACCACTCCATCTCTGTGCCGGGCTGTACGAAGAACTGCATCTCCATCTGCTCGAACTCGCGCATACGGAAAATGAACTGACGAGCTACGATCTCGTTACGGAAAGCCTTACCGATCTGTGCGATACCGAAGGGCAATTTCATGCGACCAGTCTTCTGAACATTCAAGTAGTTCACAAAGATACCCTGAGCTGTCTCGGGACGGAGGTAGATTGTGTTAGCACCCTCGGCAGTAGAACCCATCTGTGTAGAGAACATCAGGTTAAACTGGCGTACATCGGTCCAGTTACGAGTACCAGAGATGGGGCAAACAACCTCGCAATCGAGAATAATCTGCTTCAACTCCTCGAGGTTGTTATCGTTCAGAGCATCAGCAAAACGCTTGTGAATAGCATCACGCTTAGCCACGATATCAGCCACGCGGGGTGATGTTGCACGATACTGCTCCTCGTCGAAAGCCTCGCCAAAACGCTTGCGAGCCTTCTCAACCTCCTTCTGAATCTTCTCGTCCTGCTTTGCCATCCAATCCTCGATGAGCACATCAGCACGATAACGCTTCTTTGAGTCCTTATTGTCAATCAGAGGGTCGTTGAAAGCAGCCACATGACCTGATGCCTCCCAAGTGCGGGGATGCATAAAGATAGCGGCATCGATACCAACGATGTTCTCGTTGAGTTTCACCATTGAATCCCACCAGTAGCGCTTGATGTTATTCTTCAATTCTACACCATTCTGGCCATAATCATAGACTGCGCCCAGACCATCATAAATCTCGCTTGAAGGGAAGATAAAACCATACTCCTTACAGTGCGCGATAAGCTTTTTGAACAACTCCTCTTGTGTCATATCTATTAACTTTTTTATGTATTCTTATAATTGGCAAATATACGACTTTTTCGACAAACATCACTCATTTACAATCGTTTTTTTACACAACAACACCTCCAACAGAACCTTTTGAGGCCCTATTCAGAGGTGTTTATTATGAAAATATGATTTTTCGCCTACAACAGAGCAGAACGCCTGAACGAAAAATGACCCTCACCCGAGATGATGATGTGATCCAACAGACGAATATCAAACAACGCTGCAGCCTCGCTTATGCGCTGCGTGAGTTGCTTGTCGGCCACACTCGGCTCTGCCGCACCCGAGGGGTGATTATGCACCAAGATAATCTGCGTAGCAAGCAGCTCCAACGCACGCTTCACCACCAGACGATGGTCTACGACCGTAGCCTGCACTCCGCCCTGGCTCACTCGCTGACGCTCCAGCAGACGATTCGACGAGGTGAGATACAATACCCAGCACTCCTCGTGGCTGATGCTATCCAGATGGGGGCGCATCAATCTGACGACATCGACATCGGTCGAAACAGACTCCACATCAGACGATGTCGCGATAGCCACTCTGCGACCAAACTCTGCCGCCAACAGCAGTCGTTCGGCACGACGCAAACCCAAACCCTCGACCATACGCAGACGGCTGAGTTCCTGACGCGCAACAGAGGCCAAAGAGCCACTCTGTGCGATGATAGATGCCGCCACCTCGCGGGCATCGCGCCTATCATCGGCCGACTCCACCAACAGTGCCAGCAACTCCTCGTCCGTGAGCGATGTAGCACCTCGTGAGGAAAGTTTATCGTGCAGATTTTTCATATTTTATTTAATTTGCAACTAATTGCATTACATTAGGTTACGCAATAATCAACATTACCGCAACCCTGCCACATCAGACTCTGCTACTCGCCTACCTGCTCGGCCTCAACAGCCTTTGGCTGACGCTTTTTAGGCTCAGCTGTTGTTGTCTCCGCAGTACCAGCAGTAGCCTCCTTATTGCCATTTCGGCGACGAGACGAGCGTCTTTGTGCGGGCTTTGCAGCAACCTTTTCAGATGACTTTTCAGATGCTTTTTCGGGCGTAGATGTCGCATCTTCCTGCGCGACCGCGGGTGTAGGTGTAGAAACCTCCTCACTCTTCTGCTCTACAGCACTATCCACTGCAGGAGCGACACTCTTTGCCACTCTTCTTCTGCGAGGCGCACGCGTACTCTTACGCTCTGCAGACTCCTCCTGCTGTTCGGGTTTATTCTCGGCCACCACTTCTACTTTCGGCTCAGCCTTTGGCTCCGTTTTAGGCTCAGACTTCGGCTCTGCTTTCACCTCGGCCTTAGGCTGTGGCTTGGGCTGAGGTTTTGGTTTCTGCTCCGCCTTGGGCTGATGCTCTGTCTTAGACTTAGGAGCGCGCACAGAGTCTATATTATCCAACTTATCGAGCAACTTTGCGCAGTCCTCATCACTCACACCCAACGACACAGAGTGTGCAGCACGCTGCTCGGCCTCCTTCTTCGAGTCACCAGCACCATAGCCGACCTCCATATTGTCAATCAGGACTTTACTATAGAAGAACGGATGATTGCTCGAATATGTCTTATCGTGCGTAGTTGCAAAATGAATTGTGTGATGATTCTTCTGGCACCACTCAATCAGACGGCTCTTGAAGTCAGTCTCCGACTCCAACAGTGTTGCCACCTTGATATAATCGACAAAGATGCGGTTAATCAGCAGACGATTCACAAAATCGTAACCCTGGTCGAGATAGATTGCACCCATCATAGCCTCGAATGCATCACCATAGATATGTTTCTGCGAGAGATTGTTCGACGAGTGTGTAATCACATAGTCATCCAAACCGATGCGCTTTGCCACCTCGTTCAGAGTCTGACGCGACACCATCTTCGAGCGCAACTGCGTCAAAAAGCCCTCGTTCTTGTCGGGAAACTCAATGAAAAGGTAGTCTGACGACACGCACTCCAACACAGCATCACCCAAAAACTCCAGACGCTCGTTGTTGATATGGCGGCCATCCTCAAGAACTACTGATGCTGACTTGTGAATAAGCGCCAACTTATACAACTCGATATTGTGAGGAATGAAGCCAAACATATCGTCGATAGCGGCGTAAAACTTCTTATCTTTGCCAAAATTGCGTCGCAACGGACGCAACAAAAAATCCATCATAACTTAATATCTACAATAACAACGGCTGCCACACTATAGTCCGACAGCCTCAATACCTATTATTCCAGCCAAAGCCTCAAACTTCGGCTCTACATCTTACGAAAGATGATTGTCGAGTTATGTCCTCCAAAACCGAATGCATTACTCATTGCCGTGCGCACATCGCGCTGCACAGCCTTGTCCAGAGTGAGATTCAGACGAGGGTCAATCTCGTCATCCACCTTCTCGACATTGATGGTCGGGGGTATAACTCCCTGCGTAATGACCATAATGCAGGCCAATGCCTCAACGGCTGCAGTACCGCCCAACAAGTGGCCGGTCATAGATTTTGTCGAAGAGATATTGAGATTGTAGGCGTGCTGCTCGAACAAGGTCTGTATAGCCTTTATCTCAGCCAAATCACCCAACGGGGTGGATGTGCCGTGAACATTGATATAATCTATATCAGAAGGATGCATTCCTGCATCGCTAAGCGCCTCTCGCATAGATATCATCGCGCCCTTACCCTCGGGATGGGGTGCGGTCATATGATGCGCGTCGGCAGACATACCTCCACCTACTACTTCACAATAAATCTTGGCTCCACGCCTCTGGGCGTGCTCCAACTCCTCGAACACCAGTGCGCCTCCACCCTCGGCAATGACAAAACCGTCGCGGTTAGCATCGAAGGGACGAGATGCGTGCTTGGGGTCATCGTTGCGTGTCGAGAGGGCCTGCATACTGCAGAAGCTACCCACTCCCGGCTCGTTGATTGATGCTTCAGAACCTCCCGTCACAATGACATCGGCCTTACCCCAGCGAATCAGATTAAGCGCATCTATCATAGCGTGGTTAGACGAGGCACAAGCCGAAACCGTACAATAGTTCGGGCCCATCAGACCATACTTGACAGAGATGAATCCAGCAGCTATATCAGCCACCAAACGAGGAACGAAAAAAGGACTGAATCGAGGGGTAAAATTCCCCTCGACAAAGTCCTTACTCTCCTCGTAGAACGTTGTCGTTCCACCTGTACCAGACCCCCATACGACTCCGATTCTTTCGCGATTGACCGATGCGTCATCAACAAGTTGTGCATCACGCATAGCCTCATCGGCTGAAATCATCGCATATTGTGTAAAAAGGTCATATTTACGAACCTCCTTACGGTCGAAATAGCGGGTCCAATCATAATTTTTAATTTCGCAAGCGATGCGCGTGCGGAACTTCGAGGCATCAAAGTGAGTGATAGTATCGGCGGCACTTACGCCCTGCTGTAGATTCTGAAAATACTCCTCTACGCTATTACCCAACGGGTTGATAGTACCAATACCAGTGACTACGACTCTGCGACCCGACATAGCCTAATGCGCCTCGGCGAATTATGATTAGCTGATTAATTATTTTGTGTGAGCCTCTACATACTCGATGGCAGCGCCAACAGTAGTAATCTTCTCAGCGTCCTCATCAGGAATCTGGATATCAAATGCCTTCTCAAACTCCATAATAAGCTCTACTGAATCGAGTGAATCTGCACCCAAGTGTGCTGTGAAGCTTGCTTCGGGTACAACCTCTGACTCCTTAACGCCCAACTTGTCAACGATAATCTCAACAACTTTTGCCTGAATCTCTGACATAACTTTAACTTTTTAAGTTTAACAATTTTATTATTGATTGGTTTAACTTTCAATGTATTTCTGCGCAAAAGTAACACTTTTTTTATTAATTTTGGCAACAGAGAGGAAATATTTTACACCTATGCTCATTTTAGACTATATTAAACACTTATAAACCAACTTTTTATGAACCTTTTACTCATATCAAATTCCACCAACGCTGGTGAGGCATATTTGCAATATCCTATCAATCAGATTGCATCCTTCCTAAAAAACATCGACGAGGTGGTATTCATCCCTTATGCAGCCATAACTTTCTCATACGCTGAATACGAGGCCAAGGTGCAAAACCGCTTCAACGAGATAGGCGTCAAGGTACGCTCTATTCACCGTTCGAAGGATCCCCGCAAGATGATTCGCGAGGCGAAGGCCATCTGCGTAGGTGGCGGTAACACATTCGCTCTTACGAAAAAGATGCAGGAGCAGGGTCTTATGAAGGCCATACTCCGCAAAATCAAGGAGGGTACGCCCTATGTTGGTTGGTCAGCCGGTAGCAATGTGACCTGCCCCACCATCTGCACAACAAACGATATGCCCATCGTACAGCCCGAGTCATTCAAGGCCATAGGTGCGGTAAAGTTCCAGATTAACCCCCACTACCTCGACGCTAACCCCGAGGGTCACGCTGGCGAGACTCGCGAGCAGCGCATACAGGAGTATATCGTGGCCAATCCACGCCGTTGGGTTGTAGGTCTGCGCGAGGGTTGCATGTTGCATCTTTCGGATGGCAAACTCGAACTCATAGGCTCTCGTCCGATGCGTATTTTTAAGAATGGAATCGAGCCTTACGAGGTTAAGGCTGGCGACGACTTGAGTTTCCTGCTGTAATATCATCACATAACCGATAAAGACTCCCCCGCAGGCCAAAGGCGGGGGAAGTCGTTAAACTACCCCACTATGAACAATAAGGCGGCAATAGGTCTTCGTGGCGAAGAGTTGGCCACAGCATATCTGCGCGACAATGGCTATATGATATGCCACCGCAACTGGCGTAACGGTCGATACGAGATAGATATAGTAGCCACAAAGTATGGCATCACACACATCGTAGAGGTAAGGACACGCCGTGCAGGAGCATTGGTGTCGCCCGAGATGAGTATCAATTCAAACAAAGCTACCTCGTTGCGCCGAGCCGCCGCAGCCTATCTGGCACAGACTCGCACGCAAGGCGATGTGGCATTCGACTTGATTGCCGTAGATATATTCCCAGATAACAGTTCCGATGTGCGCTTTATCGAGAATGTCATAGAATTTGGATGGTGATTTGGACTAATAGATAAAAAAAGCTACCTTTGTATATCTAATTAGAGAGTCATTATGCTTTTATATAATATAAGTATAGCCGCTTATGCCAGAATTGTCTCACTCGTTGCGTTGTGGAACAAGAAGGCAAAGCAGTGGCACGATGGTCGCAAAGGCATCTTCGACAAAATGGCCCGCGACATTGCCCCTACGGACAAAGTCGTATGGATACATGTGGCATCGCTCGGCGAATTCGAGCAGGGTCGCCCCATCATCGAACAAATACGCAAGCAGCGACCTGAGTATAAGATTCTGCTCACATTCTTCTCGCCTTCGGGCTATGAGATTCGTAAGAATTATGACGGAGCAGATTACATCTACTATCTGCCTACCGACACCACAGCCAATGTAAAGCGTTTTCTTGATATAGCTCACCCCGAGATAGCTATCTTCGTGAAGTATGAGTTCTGGCTCAACTATCTCTATGAACTCAAGGCGCGCAAGATTCGCACCTTCGTTGTTTCGGCTATCTTCCGTCCCAACTCGATATTCTTCAAGTGGTATGGCAACGCTTGGCGTCAGGCGCTCGACTCTTACGAATACCTCTTCGTACAGAACAGCGAATCGAAAGAGTTGCTGCACGAATTAGGCTTCGACAATGTAGTCATTGCGGGTGATACCCGTTTCGACAGAGTAGCCGCAATAGCCAAGGCCGCAAAGAGGGTCGATATTGTTGAACGATTCAAGGGCGAGAGCCGACTCTTCGTTGCAGGTTCAACCTGGGGTCCCGATGAAGATATCCTGCAGGAGCTAATCAACCGCAACCCGCAGACGAAATTCGTCATTGCTCCCCACGAGATGAACGAGGGTCGAATCAACAAGATTATAGAGGCTACCAAGGGTGGTGCAATCCGTTATACACAATGCAATGACTCGACCGACTTCAGCCGCGTGCAGGTGCTCATTCTCGACACAATAGGCATCCTCTCTTCGGTCTATGGCTACGCTTCGTGGTCGTACATAGGCGGAGGTTTCGGTGTCGGCATACACAACACGCTCGAGGCCGCTACATTTGCGCTGCCAATAGCCTTTGGCCCGAACTATAGCAAGTTCAAGGAGGCACGCGATTTGGTCGCTCTGGGTGCCGCCACCAAGATTGAGAACGCCGACGATTTGGAGCAATGGTTCAACCCCCTGCGCGACGACAACGACCTACTACAAAAGGTCAGCGCCGCAGCTGGCGACTACACCGCAAAGAATCAAGGTGCTACGGAACTGATAATGAAAATAGCCTTCGGAGATTAACTCTCGAAGGCTATTTCTTTTCTATTTACCTTTTGGCTCGTTACTCGATGCCTGTGCAATACTTAACACCCAACAAGTCGTAGAGCTTCTTGAGGCGGGGCAGACGATTCTTGAAGTCCTCAAAATCCTTCTGCTCGGGCAAACACCACTGCACCTCACTCATTGCACCCAAACGGGGCAGAAGCTGATAGAACAAATGCTCGGGGTATGCAACATGCTCAGTCCAGAGGTTGGCCTGAACACCGAGGATGTAATCCTGCTGCTCCTCGTTCAACTCCTCCTTCATCAAAGGCTCGAATGAGTACATCTTGCTGGCTGATACGATATAACCGCCTGTTGTACGGGGCTGCTTTGCCACATCCTTCAACTGGGGGTGGTCAATGTAGCCATATACATTGGGGCTCATAATCACACGGTGACCCTGCTTTGCAGCCTCTACGCCACCCTTGGTACCACGCCAAGACATGATGATAGACTTACCAGAGAGGCCACCCTCCAAAATCTCGTCCCAACCGATGATGTCGCGACCGCGCTCGGCGAGGAATGCCTCTACCTCCTTATTAATATATGACTGCAACTGGTTCTCGGGGCTGTGCTTGCCATCATCAACCAGACCCAACTCCTTAATCTTGGCCTGGCACTTGGGGCACTCCTTCCAGCGGTTCTTGGGACACTCGTCACCACCGATGTGGATAATCTTTGAGGGGAATACATCGCACAACTCACCCAAAACGGTCTTCAAGAATGTCATAGTCTCGGGGTTACCACCACAAAGCACCTCACGGCTAACACCCCAATAAGTTCTTACGGGGTAAGGACCGCCTGTACAACCCAGGTGGGGGAATACATGCAAAGCACTCTGCATATGACCGGGGAGGTCAATCTCGGGAACAACATTGATGTAACGCTCTGCTGCATAGCGAACAACATCGCGGCACTCCTCCTGTGTATAGTAACCGCCATAGGGCTGACCATCATAGATACCTACATTAGGACCTACAACTGTCTCCTGACGCACGCTACCGTGAAGCGCAAGGTTAGGCATAGACTTAACCTCGAAACGCCAACCCTGATCCTCTGTCAAGTGCCAGTGGAACTGGTTGCAGCCGTGCAAAGCCATAACATCGAGCATCTGCTTGATTACATCTACAGTAAAGAAGTGACGACCGCAATCGAGCAATGTACCACGATATACGAAACGGGGCTCATCCTGAATCTTAACATAAGGCATATCAACCTTACCCTCGCCCTTCTTCAAGATGGGCATAGACTTTCTCAAAGTCTGTGCTGCGCGGAACAAACCTACGGGGTTGCGAGCCTCAATCAGCACACCATTCTTGTCTACATTGATTGTGTAAGCCTCCTGCTGCTGCTCTGTAAGAGTTGCATCCTTGGCAAGCTTCTTATCAGCAGCAAAACCGAGGCTCATACGAATAACAGCCTTCTTGTCATTGGGAGTGAGCGCCAACTTGATGCCTGTAGCCTGCTCAACCCACTCGCTGAGGAACTGTGCATTGCGAGCAACCTCCTCGTTGTCGGCATCGTAAGCAATACCCATACCCTCAGCGAGAGTGAAGTACTGCAAAGTATCAACCTCAACACTCTTGGGAGTGGGGATGATGCGGTAGTCTGCACGCTGGGCCATAGCAGGCATAACGCCAAATACAACAGCCAGCAATACGATTAGTAGAAAATTCTTTTTCATCGGTATTAAATTTATTTAATTTGGTATTTTTTCATTTACTTTGGGAACATATCTTACCCCTTAGGCCTATCGGATTCCGTCCTTAAGACATTAGCACTTGCTTGTCATAATGTTAAGGATGAGTCTGTCGGTCTCGTCCATACCATCACGACCGATTGAGGTCAGGTTGCGAATCGAGGCATCAACATCCTCGTCGATAATACCCTCCAACTTCGACACGCATCTATGCTCCATAGCCATCATTGCCGACAACACAGCCGTTGAGACGCCGCTCGTCAACTTTAATGCACAACTCGGCTTTGCACCGTCACAGATCATACCCGTCAGATTGGCAATCATATTCTTTACAGCCATAGCAACCTCCTCGTAGCCGCCACCCATCAGATAGGTAATACCACAGCTCGAGCCCGATGCCGCAACCACACAACCACACAAGGCCGACAAACGGCCAAGGCTCTGCTTGATGTAGATAACGGTAAGGTGGCTCAAAATCAAAGCACGAGTCATCTGCTCCTCGTTAGCACCACACTCCTCGCCATAGACCACAACGGGCAATGTAGCTGCAATACCCTGATTACCACTACCCGAGTTACTCATTACAGGAACCATAGCACCACCCATACGAGCATCGCACGCTGCCGATGTATATGACAAGATGCGAGAGAAGATGCTATCGCCCATAATGCTTATCTCGCGCTCACCACGCAGGGTTTTGCCCAATGAGTGACCGAAATCACCCTGAAATGCGCTCTCGGCGGCGTTCTTATTTAATTGGCGTGCCTGCAGGATAAAGTTCAACTCCTCGATAGGCGAAGTGGTTGCAAAGTCAAACACCTTGCTCAATGACAACTCCACATCCTCTTCGACGCTTTGCTGTGCATCACACTTACGCTCATCGAGCAACACCTCGTCATCCTTACGCAGATAGACAAAGGTGGTATGACCGCCAGCAATCACGCACTCTGCGCTACTCTGGCCAGCCTTAACCTCTACTTCGATATATAATTTCTCGGTGATACCCTCCTTCAGATTAATCGAGATGCGCTTCTGATCAATATACTCACGACCACTCTCAACGGCCTTGCTGTCGGCATCCTTCAACACCTCAAGACCATACTCCGAGCGACCCACGATGGCACCTAACGCAACGGCGATAGGCAAACCTATCATACCTGTACCAGGGATTCCTACACCCATTGCATTCTTCAGCACATTAGCGCTCAAACGCACTGATATAGACTCGGGCTTCACACCCAACAACTCGGTTGCACGCGCCACACACAACGACACGGCAACGGGCTCTGTACACCCTATCGCAGGCACCACTTCACGCTTGATGAGAGCGATAATCGAGGCTCTTTCTGATGATGATAACATAAAAGAAATTAAGTTCTGTAAAATTTTCGCAAAGATACAAACTATTGTGGAGTATATCAATACAAAAACTCACAAAACTTAATTTCGTCATAACCGCCTATTGGCGCTCGCTGGTGCGTGGCATCTATTGCCGCACAACCCTACTTTTTCGCAAGGCTCTTGCTGTGACCCATAGACTGCATCGTCAAGTAGAGCGTGCCGTAGTTCATCATATTCTGCAACTCCTTGTCGAAGTTATCCTGATGCTCCTCCTCTTCGGCCGCCAACTCCTGAAAAAGTCGCTGCGTTACGGTGTCGCCAGCCTCGGCGCAACGCTTGGCCCAGGCGTTGTAGTTATCGATAGTGGATGTTTCGAGCCTCTTGGCAAAATCGAACATAGCCTCCACCTCGTGCAACTGGCGCGTAGGCTCGACAGGGTTCAAATCGACATCACCACCAAGAAAGAGTATGCGCTCGGCCAGATGTTCCGAGTGGCGCATCTCGTCAATCGCCACTTTGTGCATATAGCGCGCCACATACTCATAACCCGCATCCTCCAAGCGGATATGAAAATAGATGTACTGCATTGCTGTCGCTATCTCGCGGCGAACAGCGTCATTAAGCAGGTCGATGCTGACCTGATACTTGTTTACAATCTCCTCCATAACAAAAAAATTTGGAATGTATCGTGCAAAATACATTCCAAATCACCAAACATAATAGAATTGTAAACCTTTCGGTTATCCAATTATTTATAGAGGAATCTCTTGATTGAACGCTTGGGAGTATGCTCGAAGCCCTCCTTGATAACCTCGATAGAAGATACTCGACTATATGCGGGAATCATTGTGTTCAAATCCTTGAGGTTCTGCTCCAGAGCAGCATCAATCTCCTCCTGGCTCATACCCTCGGCGCTCTCGGCCAAAGCTACGATAGCAACCATTCGCTTGTCGCGCTCAACGATGAGCGACTCTGCTACATGGGGCAGTGAGTTGAGCTTGCTCTCAATCTCCTCGGGATATACATTCTGACCATTGGCTGTGAGAATCATACACTTGCTACGGCCACGGATAAAGATGTTACCCTGCTTGTCGATGATACCCAAGTCACCAGTACGCAAGTAACCATCCTCGGTAAATACAGCGGCAGTAGCCTCGGGATTCTTGTAGTAACCCATCATGACATTGTCTCCCTTAACCTGAATCTCGCCTACAACCTTTGCAGGGTCGTTAGAGTCGATACGAACATCTACATTATCAACAGCTCGACCAGCAGAGCCAAGACGGAAACTATCCCAAGGCTCGTAACCGATAAGCGGAGCGCACTCTGTCATACCGTAACCTACAGTGTAAGGCAGACCTACCTTACGCATAACATTCTCAACGGGACGGCTGATAGCAGCACCACCGATAACGATTGAACGGATATTACCGCCAAAGGTATTGAGCAACTTGCTACGCACCTTGCCGTAAATTACATTCTTCAAAACGGGGATAGATGTCATAATGCGCATAGCGGGTGTTGCCAATGTGGGCATAACCTTACCCTTAAATATCTTCTCCAGTACGAGGGGCACTGTGATGAAGAGGTAGGGCTTGATATCCGACAACGCCTTGAGCAAGATAGTAGGTGTGGGAGTCTTACCCAAGAAGTAGACATGAGCACCACCACTCAACGGATAGAGGAACTCGAAAGCCATACCGTACATATGCGCCATAGGCAACATAGACATTATAGTATCACCATCCTGAACGGGAATACGATTCAAACCGAACTCGACATTAGAAGAGATGTTACGGGCAGTCAGCATTACACCCTTGGGTGAGCTTGTTGTACCCGATGTATAGTTGATAACCGCCAAATCATCCAAATCACCAATCTGGTAGTCGGTTACGCTATCCTTCTGCTCTGCAGAGTAAATTGCAGGAATGTTCTTTGCATTCTCGGCGATGATAGAGTCGAGCAGACCCTCCTCCTTTGAGTAGAGTGAAGTGAAATCCTCGGTGCTGATCGCAGCCTTCAAGCCAGGCATCTTGTCGAGGGGCATTGCATCCCACATCTTAGGCTCGGTGAAGAGAACGACACTCTCTGAGTGGTTTGTAAGCGATGCGATATCCTCAGGCAAGAAATCGTTAAGGATAGGAACAACAACTGCACGATAAGTAGCACTTGCCAAGAAAACAACGGCCCAATGCACGCAGTTCTTAGAAGCCAACGCCACCTTATCACCAGGCTGAACACCCAGACCCTCAAACATAGCGTGGATGCGCTTGATGTCAGTTGCAATCTCTGCGAAAGAGTAGGTAGCTCCGTTGTAATCACTCAACGCGGGCATATCCCACTTTCTTCGTACCGTATCCTTGAAGATACTCAAGTAATGTCTCATAAACTAATTCTTTTTATGTTTAATATTTTCTTGAATTCAACCTCTTAAATAATTTCGCCCCTGCGGGTGAACATATATTTATACGGTGCGAATATCGTATACAAAGCCCGAATAACAAAAAAAATGGGCTATAGCAGCTAATGGTGGGATGAAATCCCTATAGGGGATAAAATTCAAAATTTAGGGGCGAAATTTTGAATTTCAAAATTCGCCCCGGCTGTTATTAATACTATATCAAGCTTATTAAACGCCCCTAATCAGAGTTAGACATCAGCCATGCCTGGATGTTTTCAGAATAAGTTTTCGAAATAGGAATATCAGGAACACCTGCAATGCCAAGCTCAACGAATACGCCTTCACGCTCGCGGCGCAAGACCTTCACCAAGTCAAGATTTACCACATAAGACCTGTGACAACGACGAATGTGTGTAGCATCCAAATGCTCGGCAATATGCTTGAGCGTATTACGCACCATCACCTTCTTCGGCTCGTTGTTGTTGATATACCACACGCATACATAGTTGTCGGCCGACTCTATGAATAGCAGATTCTCGCGACGAATCGAGAGGCGCATATCACCCTTGTCGTCATAAATCTGCACATAGGCATTTTGCAACAGTGTCTCATCCTCGGCCATACGCTGCGTCAAGATACGAAGCTGGGCCACACGCTCCTGCCAAATGAAGAAGATGTAGCACATCGTATATGGAATCAGCAGAATAAAGAATGTCTTAAAAAGCGAATTCCTAAAGAGCGTAACCACACTCTTGTCAGTATCGGTAAACACCGAAGCAGCCGTAAACAACGCAGCCATAACCAACACCTCGCACGCAATCCACGCAATGTAGGCAACATACGAAATCTGGCGTCGCTTGGTATATACAGCCATCAACCATCTACTCACCGCTGCCACAGCCATACCCACAAGGATAAGTCCCAGCGTGATGAGCTGCACCATAAGCTCTCGCGAACGGATATTCAGCAACGACAACAGTTTACCCTGCGGGTCCACATTGTCGAAATCAAACGGGCTATATATGGTGATAAACAGAAGCGCGAAGATTGGCACAAAGATAATCATCGCGATTTGATTCGACCTCTTATATATAAATTGTGGAATCGGTTTCATCACCCTAAAGTTTAATGTGTAGCGTTATTTAATCTCAAGAGCCGCACGACACAACACCTCGCCCGCAGCGTTACGGAACTCATATTGGCGCACACCATCGCACTCGTTGCCATAGATCGAAAGCTCATCACCATAAAGAGCCTCCTTGACGAAGTTGATATCCATACGAACCGACTGCAAATTCTCGATAACCTCGATAGGCATAGAGTCAAAAATCAAGTCAATATATCGCATAGTATTCATATGGTGGTTGAAATCGATGTCGCTATAGGCCACCTTGTGACTACCCACCACCTCGCTATCAACAGCCAACAGACGACGCGGACGCTCGCAAGGCTCTGGAGCATCGACCATATTACCCTCGTGAGCCTTTGCCATAGTGTTCATATCGGCAGGCATACGGGTATTGAAGTCGAGCATACACCACTGCGACACCGCACGACCGAACTCCTTGCCTTCGGCATCAGCCAGCTGGAAGTTACGGGTTGATATCAAGCGATTATATCCGCCAATCCAAGTATATAGGGTCAAATCTGAGTACTCCTTGGGCAAAGCATCCAACTCAAAGCAGATGCGTGACAACACCCAACCATAGTCATTTACCGCCAGAGCATCTACTCCGAAACCTCGCGTGTGAGCATCCTCACCCGCAGCGGCGAGAATCATATCGAACATCGAAGAGACGGAGATACGACCCGTGAAATCGACTCTATTAGGCTCTATTCTATACTTAAATACGCTCTTTTCCATACTTTGTAACTATTGTTTAGTCGCACAAAGTTACATTTTTTTATTCACTCCGACAACTTTTATATCTTTTGCCCAACCTAAAACCACCCAAAATGGAGCCAACGCCACGCTACTCCACTTCGTCTAACCATTGCAGAGCATAGCTGATACTAATATATGCCTCAATCAAATCGGCGGGCAAATAGAAGTACTGATTTGACGATTCATAGGCGATAGACGAGTCCACAGACAGGATAGGCAACATTCGGCGAATAAGCTGTTGCTCGTTATGGCAAGCGCGACGCATCGCCTGCTTATACACCTCTCGCTCGGCCGCATCCTGACATTTACTCAACTTGTTGCGAGCCTCAAAGAAACGAGCCTGCTCGGCAGAAGATTTCAGATGGATATAGACAGCCTCGGCACGATGCAGTTGCACTGCGACCTTCTCGCGTTGTTCGCCCTTGGCAACCTTCACGGCTTGACGCAACAGCTCTACGCCCTCCGCAAAACCCTCGGCAGCTTTATCGAACTGACCAATCCACACATCGAGCGGATATACAGAACGCCACGAATCATAGTTATCGTAAGGAATACCCACCATAGTGGCTGCATATCCCGTCACATCGAGGTAGAACGGATTAGAGGGACCAACATGATGCGGGCCGTTATATACAGTTACGCCGTGATAGGGATAGTTCTCAAATCCTTCAGAGCATTTACGCCAAGCCTCACGCACCAACTCGCCCGCCTTCGGGCCATACTCGTCGCAAGCCAGCTTTATCACCACATCATCAGCCACATCGCCACGCTTGACAGATTGGAACAGTTTGAGGTTTTCAGACGGATAACCACCCAGACTCCAACTCAACATCACGCCATTAACACTCTGCTGTGAGAGATTAGCGGCGTGACGAGCCACCAAGTCAAGAACGGGAACCGATGGCACAACAGCCATTTCCCAAGTGGCATTTACCTGCACCTTGGCAACAGTCTTCAATCCTGCACGGCGTGCCGTCTCCCAATTACGCAACGCACGAGGGCCAGGGCCTACGGCCGAGAGCGAATACTCACCCACCGACGACTTTACGCCTCCTCGCTCGATAGGTTTCGACCACTCGCTAACTGACATAAACCAGCACTGCTTTGGCAGATTGTTGATGATATTTTCGCACTCACTATCAGGCCAAGCCCAATCCCACACAATAACCTTTGCATCGGGGGCGGCTCGGTGTACGCCCTGCTCTATGGCACGATTGATATCGACAATCAAATCAGAGTAGGCGCGCTCCTTACACAGCGGACAGTCGTAGTAATTGCGCGATGCACACGATGTATGATTCTCCGAGGCCGTAATTGTGAATACACCGCCAAGGCCCTTCACCTTGCTAAAAATGCTCTCCATCGAGCGCGACAACCAATCCAACACATCGGGATTAGAGGTACAAAATGAGTGCAAACCACCATACTTCGGGCCAGCGTAAGCCATACGCTCTGACGTTCCGTCGAAGTACTCCTCTCCCATAGCACGCGGCTCATTTACATAGAGATATATCTTTATGCCATACTTTGCAGCTCGCTCAACCAGACGATTCAAGCCCGCAATTCTATCCAACGCCTTCTCGTCACCAGGGAAGCCCTTTTCATCGGGCAACACCAACATACGCATCACCGAGTGGAACCATATACCATTCACACCAACCTGCTGCAAACGGCGGAAAAGCTCTTCGGGATATGAACTCATACTCTCATCGAGCAACGGGTCACCAAAATCGGCAAAATATGGATATATCATCCTAAGTTCGAAGCCATCACCATCGCTCGCTATCGACTCCGATGATAGCTTCATTGTCTGCAATTTATCGAAATCACGCATAAAGCCGAAGCGAGGCTCATCGGTTTTCAGTGCATCACGCCCGAGCGACTTAACATCGGCCGCAATCTCTCTCGCACGCGCCTCCATAGCCTCTGTCGGAGCCTCATAACGCAGTGGTTCACACCAGGGCTTCACATTACCCAATTTTACATACAAGAAGTCATCCTCAATCAGACGGAAGCGCATCTCCTCACGACTAAAACCAAGCAACTGCAACAACTGCTCATAGGGCAACAGATGCCAATTACGGCGCAAAACCGTAATATAGCCTCGTGTAGTCGCCCACTCGGGCTCAATCGTCTGACGGCGTGGCAAGCCCATCGACACGGCCAACTGCTCAACATTCTCTACCGATGTTGATAGCACCTCGGCCAAAAGTGATTTATCGACCACACTCCAGTTACGCCACACAAAGGCATATTGTCTGTGCGGGAAATAATCAAACTCAAGTGCCGCCTTTCGGCCATCCTCACCAGGCAACAATACGCCATCCTGCGACTGCGCACCGACGCAGAAAAGTGTAAACAACAAAACAAGTAATGCTCTTCTCATATCAGATTGTGGTTTTAATCAGTTTTACTATTCACTCTACACAAAGATAAATAATCTGTTTAGAAGCCGCAAACTCCAGCGGCAAAATAGTACAGCGATTTATATATTTTTGCCGTATGAGTGGAGCTAATCGTTTGTTTATTTGAATATAATGGAGTATATTCGTACCGATTATAGGCAGGTCTGCACAGCACACCTTTGCCCCACAAAAGCAAAACATAACACAAACATATTATGACAAGATTCTTTTTGCTTATCACGGCTGTTGTATTCGCAACAACCACCACTGCTCAAACCATTTCGCCGCTCGAAGGCTTTGCCTATGGCAAGCAGGATGCACCGAGAGGCTACGAATCACAAAATCCCGAATGGGAATCGCCCACAGAACTCTCACTGAACAAGGAGCAACCCAAGGCGTGGTTCTTCCACTTCAACAGCGAGGAGTCTGCACGCAAGGTGTTACCCGAAAATAGTGCCTACTATCAGTCGCTCGATGGAGTATGGAAGTTCAATTGGGTAGGTAACCCCGAGGAGCGCCCCACTGAGTTCTACAAGCCCGACTTCGATGTATCGGCATGGGATGATGTAGAGGTGCCTATGAACTGGAATGTGTATGGTCTGCAGAACGATGGTAGCCAGAAGTACGGCACGCCCATCTATGTGAATCAGCCTGTTATCTTCAAGCACTCGGTAGCCGTTGGTGACTGGAAGGGTGGCGTTATGCGTGAGCCAGCCAAGCACCATACCACATACAAGAACCGCAACGAGGTTGGCTCTTACCGCCGCACATTCACTCTGCCCGCGGAGTGGGATGGCCGAGAGGTTTACATCAACTTCGACGGTGTGGATTCGTTCTTCTATCTCTGGATAAACGGTCAATATGTAGGTTTTTCGAAGAACTCTCGCAATTTGGCAGCCTTTAACATCACATCTTATTTGGTTAAGGGCGAAAACACCGTTGCAGTAGAGGTGTACCGTAGCTCAGATGCTTCATTCCTAGAGTCACAGGATATGTTCCGTCTGCCGGGTATCTTCCGCACCGTATCGCTCACCGCTACAAACCCCGTTGAGATACGCGACTTGCGCGTCACTACCGACCTCGACGCAGAGTACAAGAACGCCAAGGCTAATATTGCAGTCGATATCCGCAACCTTACATCAAAGGTTGCGAAAGGCTACAGAGTGTTGGCCACAATCTACAAAAATGAACTCTATAGCGACGAGAATACTCCATTAAATGAGGCAAGAGCAATAACACCAATCGATATCACCGAGCCATCGGCAACTACAACCGCAACTCTCTCAATTGATGTAGAGAACCCCGCAAAGTGGAGTGCCGAGGAGCCTAACCGCTACACGCTCGTTGTGAGCCTTTTGAACAAGAAGGGCAATATTGTGGAGCGTGCATCGACTCACTTCGGATTCCGCGAGGTGGAACTTCTCGACACAAAGGCCGAGGATGATGAGTTCGGCTTGGCAGGTCGTTACTACTATCTAAACGGCAAGCCTATCAAGATGAAGGGCGTAAACCGTCACGAGAACAACTTGGAGCGTGGCCACGCCATCACTCGTGAGCAGATGCACGAAGAGGTTATGCTTATGCTGCGTGGCAACATCAACCATGTGCGTTGCTCACACTACCCCAATGCACCCTACTGGTATTATCTGTGCGATAAATACGGCATTATGCTCGAGGATGAGGCCAATCTCGAGAGCCACCAATATTACTACGGTGACGCCTCGCTTTCTCATGTCGAGGAGTTCAAGAATGCCCACATCGCCCGCATCATGGAGATGGCGCACGCTACAGTCAACCATCCATCAGTTGTCATCTGGTCGCTCGGTAACGAGGCTGGCCCTGGCAAGAACTTCGTAGCGGCATACAATGAACTGAAGGCATTTGACTCAACTCGCCCCGTGCAGTATGAGCGCAACAACAACATCGTGGATATAGGTTCAAACCAATACCCCTCAATCGGCTGGACACAGTACGCCGTAACGGGCAAGGCTCCCATCAAGTATCCGTTCCACATCTCGGAGTATGCACACTCGATGGGTAATGCCGTGGGTAATCTGCAGGACTATTGGGATGCTATCGAGAGTACCAACTTCTTTATGGGCGGTGCCATCTGGGATTGGGCCGACCAAGCATTCTGGAATGTGGATAAGCAGAGTGGCGTGAAATATATGGGCTATGGTGGTGACTTCGGTGACCGCCCCAACGACCACACTTTCTGTATGAACGGTATCATCTTCCCCGACCACACTCCCAAACCGCAGTATTATGAGGTGAAGAAGGTTTACCAGAATGCGGGCATCTCGATGCTCGACAATGGCGAGATCTGCATCTTCAACAAGCGTTACTTCACTTCGCTCAATGATCTGGATGTAGTGGTATCACTTTGGGAGGATGGCAAGGAGATTGAGCGTTACACTCAGCCCAATCTGAACATCTCTCCCCGCACACGCAAGTCGTTCAAGCCACAGTTGCACACAGCCGATCTGAAGGCTGATAAGGAGTACTTCATTAAGGTACAGCTCTTGCTTTCGAAGGATATGCCGTGGGCTAAGAAGGGTTATGTGCAGATGGAGGAGCAGATGCTGTTGAAGGCCGCCACAAAGAACCAATACATCGCGCAGGCGGCATCTACCAGCATTATGCCGAGCGTTACAACCGCAGGTAAAACAACCACTATTTCGGGCGGTGATGCTTACACAATCGAGTTCAACAACGAGACTGGCGCTCTGCACAGCCTCACATACAACGGCACAACCGTACTCAACGCTGGCAACTCGATGCAGCTCTACACCTACCGTGCGCCCGTCGATAACGACAACTGGGCATTCAACCGCTGGTTTGCATTAGGATTGTTCGACACAAAGGATAAGGCGTTGTCTATGCAGACTACGGGACTCAAAGCGGATGGCACTATCGTCATTCAGTACATCGTGCGTAGCCAGGCCACACATCCTGGACGCAGAGTCAAGAACGAGGATAACAGTTTCACGCTCGCCAATGAGGAGCGTGAGATGACTGACGAGGATTTCCACTTCATCTCGAATCGTATATGGACTATCTACCCCGATGGTTCGATAGAGCTCAATAGCGTGATTTCGGGTAGCGACAGTTCTATTAGCCTGGCTCGTATGGGCTACCAGATGCAGCTTTCGTCTGATCTGACGCAGTACACATACTATGGTCGTGGCCCGCAGAACAACTACAACGACCGTTCGACAGGTGCATTCATCGAACAGCACCGCAGCACCGTAAAGGAGCAGTTTGTACACTTCCCCAAACCTCAGGATATGGCTAACCGCGAGGATGTAAGATGGGCGGCACTCACCAACAAGGCTGGCAATGGCATATTGGTAGTATCTACCGAGGGAATGTCCACTTCGGCTCTGGAGTGGAACTCTGTTGAGCTTACCGAGGCGGCACACCCCTTCCAGCTGCCCGCATCATCGGGCACTTGGCTCAACATCGACAAGAAGGTGAACGGCCTTGGCGGTAACAGCTGCGGTCAGGGAGGTCCTCTTGCACCAGATGTTGTGAAGTCGGGTGAGAACTCTGTTGGCTTCATCATCCGCCCCATCAAGTCGGGCGATGATTACAGTGCAAAGGCCAATGTACTCTCGTCGGGTGCAACGCCCGTAATGGTATCACGCAGCGTACGAGGCGTGGTGACTATGAGCTGCACAAAGGCCGATGCCGAGATTTATTATAAGGTTGGCGATAAGGGCAAGGCTACCCTCTACACCGAGCCCGTGGATATGAGTCAGGGCGGCGACATCACGGTATGGGAGAAGAGCACCCCCGAATTGGAGGCGCGCTACACATTCAGCGAGGTTACATCTATTCCCATCTCGATTGCCTTCTGCTCGAGCCAGGAGACTGGCGACGATGCCGAGAACTTGATTGATGGCGACCCCTCAACGATATGGCACACGATGTATTCGGTGACAGTAGCCAACTACCCCCACTACATCGACTTTGACGCCAACGCCGAGGTGAGCATCAAGGGCTTCAAGTATCTTCCCCGCCAGGATGGCTCTCCCAATGGCACTTTTAAGGGTTATAAGTTGCAGGTGAGCAACGATGGCAAGAGTTGGTCAGAGCCCGTCGCACAAGGCGAATTCTCTGGCAACAAACAGCAGGAGGTCATCTTCAACAAACCCGTCAAGGCTCGCTATGTAAGATTCACCGGACTCTCTTCACAAAACGGCCAGGACTTTGGCTCGGGAGCGGAGTTTGAGTTGATTAAAGAGTAACAACAAAAACGGCTTGCAAGTAATTTGCAAGCCGTTTTTATTAAATATTGAACACGACCTCTAATCCATCATAAGCTGCCGCCAATGGCTCTGGCAGAGTCGCGTCTAACTCCCTCTGCGTAGGGTGCAAAGTGCGGGCCATATGAGTCAAGTAGACCGGTTGCCCTGCGGGCGGAGTGTATCGGCGTGTCTTATTCAAAACTCTAACGATGCGCTCAACTCCATCGACGCTCGTGTGAGTAAACATTCTGAAATCATCATCTTGTTGACGCCCCATTGTGGCCTCCATAATAAGTGCCGTAATGGGTTTGCCATCTCTTTCGTGGGCATCAATACCAGCCAAACGAGCCGCTACGGCAGGAATACCACCCGTATCGGTTGCATAAATAAGTCTTACGCCTCGCTTCTCTACAAGATAGATAAGCGTCTGCTCAAAGAAATTTTTCGTAGCATGACTCGCTGGGAGTGGCGTTATCTGCAAATCACCCACAACAACGGGCTGACCGACATACAGCGGTATAATCTGGGGCATTGTAGCCTGCAACTCACGCGCTGCAAGCATAAAATCATTGCACGCAATATCGTACCAAGTCTGGCTCAAATATACCCTCTTTACACCCGCCTTGATTGCCGCAGCGGGGTTGTAGTGGTCGCCATGAGAGTGGGTAAAGAAGACCACATCGGGCTTGCATCCTTCGGGCAACATCTCGAGGTTAGTGGGCGTAACATCTATCAAGATATGGCCATCGACGAGTATGCTCGATAGGCGACGATGCTCGCCTCTATCATCCTTGCCATTCCAATCGGCAGCACCCGTTCCGAGAAATCTGACTCGCAGACCCTCCTCTACAGAGGCCTTTTCGTCAATTGCCGAGGGCGTGGCAAACACCTTGGCATTTACGCCATCGGCTCCAACAGCCACCAGCGATGCCGCCGCCACTTTCATAAACTCCTTTCTGTTCATATTGTCGCACTTATGGTGGATACAAAACTACCGCCCAACCGACTCAAGGATATATGACACGATAGGCTCGGGGTTGTTCAGCGAGTGGGGATGGTGACCAATGCCAGGCTTATGATAGACATTGAGTTTGTAGCCATACTGGGCCAGGCGCTCCTCGAAGATAGCCGTATTCTCGCTCACGGGTACACCTGTATCGGCATCGCCCACAACATGGATGATAGGTATCTTTGCCTTTGCAATCTTGCGAGCGTGGTCAATCGGATTCTTACGCCAAGCGTAAGCCTCAATAGTATCGGCAAAATTATAAGAGTCCATCAATCGCTTCAGGCGACCATCAGTATCGCGGAACTCACCCCAATCGAAGGGCCAGCTCTTGATATCCATAACGGGAGCATCGGCATAGATACAAGCCACCTTCTTGGTATTCTTCACAGTCCAGTTATAGACAATCAGACCTCCGCGGCTCATACCCTCCAATACGGTCTTTTTGTTAAGACCTGCCTTGGTTGCAAGTTTATAGAACTCATCCCAACGGGCTACGGCCTTGGGAGAGCCGAACAGGTTACCCACCTCGCAATATGTGAGGTAAAAACCATTCTCCAGCATTTCAATATCCACCTGCGGCTCGAGATTCCAGAAGCGCGCACGCCAAATCCAGGGGTTGCCCTTTGCCACACGATGGGGCTTGACGATATAGTACTTCACGCCATTGTTATCGTACTCATAACCCTTATAGCCGTGAAAGTTGAACTCCTTGGTGGGGTTCAGCGCAAAAGCCGACACAACATCTGACTCTGCATCAACACCCATTGTCAAATAACGATAGAGCTTCGATGCAATTCTGCTTGCACCGATTGCCGAGGGGTGCAACTTATCGGGCATAAGCTCCTTCTCCCACTTGTCGCCGAAGAGGTTGTGCAGGTTGAGTACCTCCAGACCCTTCTCGTAGGCTGTCTTCTTGATTTCGGGAATAATCTCCTGCTCAATAACCTTATCGGGGTGATCCTTCTCGAAGAAACTACGCACGGGAGTGAGCAGAATCACACGAGGCTTTGATGGCAGATTGAGATAGGTATCTACCATCCAACGGTACTCCGCACCGAACTCGGGACGGAACTTGATGTTACGATTAGCCGCAGCATTCGTACCCATCTTGATGAATACAATATCGGGATTATACTCCAGCGACGCACGGAAAGCCTCGGTCTCGGCATAGGGCATCGGGCCCTTACGCAAGACGGTCGTAGCCGACACACCGAAGTTTCTCACCTCGTACTCATCTCCGAGCGCGGCCTGCAACTGCGCAGGATAGCTATTATGCTCACGGTCTGCGATACCCGCACCATAGGTTATACTATTTCCAACGCAAGCCACCTTAATCTTCTTCTCGGCAGCATTACACATTACACTCCCCAACACCACAAGGGCTACACAGAGTAAAATACGCTTCATAATTACAATATTTTCGGTTATAAATTTTCATCAAAATTACACAAAATATGTTTATTCAGCAACATTTTCACCCCACAAGTTGAACGACCGCTTCGCTTTCTCCACACTATCGGTCATGTAAAGCCACAAATCGGCAGTTATATTTGCGTAATCACATACTTCTTTATATATTTGTCATATTGGAGTGGTGTGTACCCCCTCCGCACATAGGAAATTTCTAACTTAAACTAATAACATTATGAAGAAAAATTTGACTATTCTATCAACCCTGGCGGTGGCTTTCGTTGCATTGCTGCTGACAGGTTGCTGCGCTAATTCGGAAACAGAGGTTGGAACAAAGACCGACGCATTGGACAACTCTGCGTGGGAGAAGTCTATTTGGATTTCAGCAGTAGATGCTCCCGTAGTTAAGGACAGAGGCGCAACCCAGAACCGTGCAGCCGACGGCGCCAGCTGGTTTGCTTCAACTGTAAAGAACGAGCAGAAGGTTGTCGCTGCCAAGTGGATGACAACCAGCTTGGGCGTTTACGAGATTTACCTTAACGGCAAGCCCGTTGGTAAGGAGTTCTTGAAGCCTGGCTTTACTCATGTATTCAAGACTCGCCGCTCATTCACATACGACATCACCGACGCCTTCAAGTGTGGCGCCAACGCCGAGAATGTTCTTACGGCACAGGTTACTCCCGGCTGGTGGGGTGACAAGATTGTGACTCCTGGCGGCAAGGGCTTCTACGGAACAAAGTGTGCATTCCGTGCTGTATTGGAGCTCACTTACGCCGATGGCTCAAAGAAGTTGTATGGTACAGACCTCGAGAATTGGAAGGCTGGCATCGCTGGTCCCGTTAAGCACTCTGCTATCTTCGATGGTGAGGAGTACGATGCTCGCGAGGTGATGGGTTACGACTGCATCGACAAGCTCTCTACTCCCGAGCAGAACAAAGAGTTCAAGGGAGAGATTCTGCCTTCAGAGGGTGCCGAGGTTTATCTTCGTCATGACCTTACTCTCAGCCCCGTATTGGCCTACACTTGGCAGGATATCGAGGGTGCAAAGGAGAATGAGTTTGGTAAGGTTGCTATCAACAAGCAGTACAACGCTGGCGAGCAGATCGTGCTGAAGGCTGGCGAGAACTTGGTTATCGACTTCGGTCAGAACTGCGCTGGTATACCCGCTTTCGAGTTCAAGGCCGCTGAGGGTACTACACTCACTTGCTTGCCTGGTGAGTTGCTCAACGACGGTAACGGCGCACTCAGCCGCGGTATGGACGGCCCCGAGGGTAGCGTTCACCGTAAGAACTTGCGTACTCCCGACACAGCTTTCTTGTTGAAGTACACATTCGGTCAGGGTGGCAAGTTTGTGAAGTACCACCCCACTCGCACATTCTATGGTTACCGTTTTGTTACTATCACAGCCGATGCTGATGTGACAATCAAGAGCGTTACAACTATCCCCGTAACATCTATTGCACAGAACCTCGAGATTGGTAAGATTACAACTGGCGATGAGTCTGTAAACAAGCTCATCTCTAACACATATTGGGGTCAGCTTTCGAACTACCTCTCTGTTCCTACCGATTGCCCGCAGCGTAACGAGCGTTTGGGTTGGACTGCCGACACACAGGTATTCACCGAGACAGGTAGCTTCTTTGCGAATACAGTAGATTTCTTCCACAAGTGGATGCGCGATATGCGTGACAGCCAGCACGCGTTGGGTGGCTTCCCCGGTGTAGCTCCCTATGCACAGTATGGCAACGACTTTATGCGCCTTGGTTGGGCCGATGCAGGTATCATCGTGCCTTGGACAATCTGGAAACAGTTTAACGACACACAGATTGTAAACGAGAGCTGGGAGGCTATGGATTTGTTTATGAATCGCATCTACGAGACCAAGTACAACCACGAGTCACTCAGAGGCGAGAACGGCAACTATCAGTGGGCTGACTGGTTGAGCTACGAGCCTCTGGAGAGCTGCGGCGGTGGCGCATTCGGGCCTAACGGTCCTCTGCCCGAGGCTATCGCTTACTGGAACTACCTCTGCGCTTCTTACTGGGCTATCGACGCTACAATGATGCGCGACATGGCTGCTGCAACAGGCCGTGACGCCGCTAAGTATCAGCAGATGGCTGACGAGGCAAAGGCTTACATCAAGGCTAACTTCCTCAACGCTAACGGCACATTCAAGACCGAGGTATTGAACACAATGCAGACTCCCGCCTTGTTCGCTCTAAAGAACGGAGTTGTCGAGGGTCAGGCAAAGGCTGATATGATCGCTCGTCTGCGCCAGAACTTCGTTGAGCACGACAACTGCTTGCAGACTGGCTTCTTGGGTACATCTATCCTGATGGCTACTCTTACAGAGAACGGGATGGAGGATATCGCTTACGAGTTGCTCTTCCAGCGTAAGAACCCGAGCTGGCTCTACTCTGTAGATAACGGCGCTACAACTATCTGGGAGCGCTGGAACAGCTATATGAAGGACAAGGGTATGGGCCCCAGCGGTATGAACAGCTTTAACCACTACGCTTACGGTTGCGTATGTGAGTGGATTTGGGAGACTGTAGCTGGTATCTCATCAGACCCCGCAACTCCTGGTTTCAAGCACATCATCATGAAGCCCGTACCCGACAAGCGTCTGGGTTATGTAAATGCCGAGTATAACTCTGCAGCAGGCCTTATCAAGAGTGCTTGGCGCTATGAGGGCGACAAGTGGATTTGGGAGTTCACCATCCCCGAGGGCGCAACTGCCACAGTAACCCTCCCCGGTGAGACAGAATCAACTAACTACGGCAGCGGCACACACTCCATCACCAAGTAACACCGCCCCGCAAACAAATTCAACGGCGAGAATCGTTCTGATTCTCGCCGTTTTTTCTAGAGGAATTATGACAAATATAGTGCCCCGAGATCACTTCCTCTTTTCTCTTATCAACATCTGTACCCCACAAAAACAACGAGATGACCAGCCTAAACCCGCCAGTCATCTCGTATATCCCCAATAGGTAACTATATTTAGAATATTATGCCGCCTTCGTTTTCATCATCCTATTACGCCAAAAGTAGTGCCACACTTTGAACAAAGGGCTCCACAACACCTCTGATGGATAACTTCGGATAAATCTGAAATTGCGTCTTAATTTTCGAATAGCATATGATAAGTCCGACTCATTGCGACTGCGCATAAGAGATTTGTCGCTCTTTCCAAAATTGCCAGAATGTATAATTTCTTTTAACAAAAAATTACCTTCTTTTTCGTTAGGGGAAGTTAACAAATATACATCCTCCAACCCCAAAACTTCCTGCAACACCCACATTACAGCTGATGTAAAACGCTCCATTTTCAATGAACGCAAAATGCGCATCGTATAATCGCGTTCCGTAGCAGTAAAACCTTGTCGTAATACGAAATAGTAGTCCATTAATTGGCGTAAGCCGATACCCTCGTGAAAAAGATGTCTGTAGATATGGACCAAAATATATACTCGATTAAAGGCTAATGATGGTACGGGGATTGCCTCAACCTCATCTTCGCATTGAGCAAACTGCCACTCTTTATTCTGATCAAAGTATCGTTGCAGCACTCGATTAGTAAAATAGCTATTCATCCACGACGGGGTAAAATGTACCTCCACCTCGACACCTTCAACTTCGGGAAAATCAATATGATGATATACAATTTTACAATCAGGCTTGCACTTACAAACATACGACACTATATCTCCTCTGCTTCCATCTAACCAAATATCCACATCACCTGGCATCCTATATTTATTTAGGTTTTCTATGCCATAATACAACGCAACTCCCTGCCCTTTAAGTACTACATTGCGAAAACCTGCCTCGCGAAACATTTTAGATATAGATATTGCCTTAATATTAAGTTCTTCATTCTGTTTCACGATATGCTCTGCTGTAACCCCCCATTGCAAATACAATTTGCGAGGCGGCTTCTGATTCTTAGGCAATTTTTCTATAGCAACATATGACACCCCGATAAGAGCTTGCTTCTTTGCTAATAAGAAGAGTTCTCGCCACTCCTCTTTCGACGGAACACGCGAGAACTCCATGCTATGCCCAAGGGCTATTTGTAATAATTCACAAAATAACATTGCGATATTATCCATACAGTGCTTCATATTGAGAAGTTATCACTTTCCATGTATAACATGTCTGAGCGATCTCTTTCATTATATTTCCAGACAGATCCTTCCGTTGCAGTAATTTCACAAGATCTTCTACATTGGTCCAATAATAAGCTGCATCTTGTGTACTTGCCCTATTATACACCACATCATAACACAAAATAGGACAACCAAAGAACATTGCCTCTACCAATGAAGGATTTGTTCCACCCGCACTATGCCCATGAATATACAATCCTGCATTTTTACGCAAAGCATACAAGGTATCTATATCATAGATAGGGTCTTGAATTATAATATTGGAGAATTGACTATACTTTTCTTTAAGACTTCGTCCATATTCGCTACGATTCCAATTACCGATAAAGATAAGTTTTTTATCGGTTTTAGAAAATGCTTCTAAAGTATTATGGCAATTATTTTCGGGTTCAATTCGGCATACAGTAATAGCATACTCATTCGGAGTCAAAAAAAATTGACTAAGTATTTTATTCTCAGTATTTGCATCTAATTCCCGAATAACATGATCACCGCCATAAGCGATAAGAGCTGAATCCTTACCATACTCTTCTTTTACATAATCCTGAATTCCTTTATTGTCAGCAACAATTACATCTGCATATTTTACAGCTATTTTCTCTGAAAGTTTCAAGTAAAATTTCGCTAACTTACCCCACTTATCACGACGATGCTCTAAACCATCGATATTAATAACAAGTTTCTTCTTCGAAAATAGCTTAAATAATGGCAATAACAAGCACCCCGACACGCCCAATACCAAAATAACATCTGCATCCTTTGGAGTTTTAAGAAAACTCAACATATCGTACGGGATACTCTGTATCCCATTGGCACTTAATGGTATATATTTCAAATTTGCATCTTTGTATTCATCGTACTTTTGAGACAAATCCTTACTACTGCAAAAAACCGTATACTTTATATCCGATGATTTGTTTTCTCCGATTATATTCTCCACCAAAGACTCAAAACCTCCATAACTTGCTGGCACACCCTGTGTACCTATAATTGTTATATTTTTCATACCCAAACCCTCAAATTATGAATTAAACTGCTTTTTAAGATTATTTAAAAAAGATATGTAAATCGTATCCGTAGAATATTTTTTTGCTGTTTCAATACAATTACACCTCATTTGTTTTTTTTCTGCATCACTCATATGAACATAACGCTCCACAGAGTTAACTATTCCATTAATATCTCCTTTTTCCACAAGAAAACCATTCACATTATCCTTAGTATAAGTTGCAACACCTCCAATATTAGTTGCAATTATTGGCGTTCCACACGCCATTGCTTCCAACCCAACGAGGCCTAAACTTTCAGGTAATTGAGTCGTAAAGAGCAATAAATCAAACATTGAATAATAGTATTGTAATTTACTTTGTGGAATACCATTAATCAATTTTATCTTATCATTGAGGCCACATTGCGATATTAATTCCTTCATTTCGTGTTCTAGCGCCCCATAACCGATTATATACCCATTAAAGTTTATATATTTTTTCAAATTACTTAAAGTCAATATATATTCCTTCCAACCCTTTCCATATTCAATCCTTCCAACAAAGCCCAACTCCAAGGAATCTAATTTTTCTTTTGATGATGGATAAAATATATTAGTATTTACGCCCCCCGAAGGAAAAACAATTATTTTTTCTTCTGTACATATTGACCGATTAAGCAATATTTGCTTAAAAAAATCAGATGGCACAACAACTGCCGTAGCATATTCTTTTACAAATTTTTCTGTGATTTGCCCCAATATAGTTCCTAAACGACCTGAATAAAGTAAATCTTCACCATGATAATTAACAATAAGATTTCTTTTACACAACTTAAATAGAGGGAATAGCACAGGTATCACCATATTGGGATAATGAATATACAGCGCATCGTACTTTTTAAAAAAATGCATCACTATTGTACAATAGAATACAATATACTTAACTAATTTGTGTATTACATTCTTACTTCTACCTCTAATCACAGCACGATATGGAATATATACTCCATTGTCGCAAAGATAATCTGCAACATTTTTAACAAACACACCGTATCCCGGAGAGCTATTGTCTGGATACATATTTGAGACTAGAAACAGTTTCATTTTTAATTAAAAAATAGATAAAAAACAATGAGAATATTGCAGTTCCATCTGCAGAACAAATAAATGGGCCCATTGCAGATGTAATTATCAGATACACATGTATAATCTTAAACCAAATTTTATATGTAGATGGGATCGATTGAATAATAAATTTATATATCCTAATGACCAATAATACATATATAATCATACCCAAGAAACCAAGTTCGGCAACGATACTTCCCAAATAATTATCAAAAATTTCGGCCCCACCTTCTTCAAAATCCAAAATCCATCGCTCCATTCCAACTAAACGATAAACAGACAATGTATTAAATTGAGAATACACACTTCCAAATGTCGCCGCCCCCGTTCCGAATGGGAAACATTTTAGCGCTAACCAAAATCCATTATAAAATAACAATCCTCTAATATAACTAGAGTCATTCGTTGTAAAATTTGACAAATCTCGAATAGTCTCTTCTGAATATGACGATCCGAGAATATAAGGAGCAAATATCAAAACGCATATCGCACCTAATAGTATATTTAACGAACGTCTTTTATGTGTTAAACTTTTATTATAAAACAGTATTAATGGGAAACAGAACAATACTGTTTTTCGATACGATGATATATACGAAAGTATAATAGCTACAATAGAAATTATAACCACATTACGCAAATTTAACTTTCCGGAGAGTTTGAAGAATAGCAAAGTCATTACGACAAAAGCTATAAAGTAACCATTTGCGCCGCCTTCCTTAAACATACCAAAAACTCGTAGCATTCCATTACGATACATAATAGGTAAGTTCCACATTTCCATCCAAAATACTCCCAAAATAATATTAAGGAATAGCGCAACAAAAAATATGAATGTAAATGAATAGATGATAAATTTTATTCTTTTCCATAATTTAGCCTTACAATAATCATTAAGATTTTTATAGCTACAAAATAGAGCTAACATAACTATAAAAACCTTCAAAGATATGCAAGACTGCAACATCATCATATAAAATGAGTTGGAGTATGGAGATATAAAATAATTAACAATGTTATATATAAAATAGCCTATAAAAAGTTTATACACTCCACCGCATTGCTTAATAAACGATGGATATGAAAATATCAGAAGCATTGAAAAACCCATCAAAGCCTCATCTAATAATCCCGTAAATGGAAGGGGGATAAACAGTTGAAATCCAATAAAGAAAATACAGAAAAGTGTAAAATTTATGAATATGTATGGAATATTAATACGCATAAATTACTTAATGTATTTAATGATTTTAGCAGGGTTACCGCCAACAACCGTATAAGGATCAACATTTTTAGTAACAACAGAGCCCGCTGCAATTACAGCGCCATCTCCGATTGAAATTCCTGGCATAATAATTGATCTCATTCCTATTGAAACATTATTACCGATATAAGTTTCAAGTTGTAGATACGATAAATCGTGCTGCAATTTATCTCGACTATACTCGTTTATATTGCGGCGATGCATTAATATTAAGGATTGAGCCATTATAGAACAGTCATCTCCGATATGCAATCTACTAGTTCCATCAACATCAAGATATACCCCATATCCAACAAATAAATTTTTACCAGCCTTTACCCCTATTAATTTCCACAGAAAAGCTCGAATAGGATTGAACATAAACGAAGGCAAAAGAGGGAAGTATGCAGCAACAGACCAGATAAAATATTTAGTTTCTCTCCAGATAAAACGCGCAAGTTTGGTAAAAAATCTCATTGAATTTATTTATTTTTCATGTTATAATAAAAGTCTATTGCACCAATAGTCTTTAATATTGACCATATGAGAGGCTCGTGATCTCCCAGACACACCCTATTCACATAGTAACAATTATCTATATTAACATCTCCCCACTTAACCGTAAACGCGTAGTTTATAGCAGATTGTTTTAAGATTTGTTCAAAAAAAGATTTATCTCCAGGTAAGAAACCAAACGGATATGCAAAATGAGCTACTTCGACTCCTGATGACCTCAAATGTTCTATACCATTTACGAAATCTTCCGCTATTTTAGCATTTTCTGTTGTTGACAAATTGACATGTGTTCCTGTATGATACCCTATAGTATGACCACATTGATGTAATAGAAGCATATCTTCCATCGTCATAGTTGCCTCTTTCGGGTAACAATTGTTATCAATCAAGTGAGGATGATTAGCCGGTAAGCCCAATAATAGTGGGGCAATGAAAAATGTGGCCTTTATATTATACTCTTCCAGGATTGGCAATAATTCCGTTATACATGTTTTGTAACCATCATCTACAGATATATGTAAATACTTTCCCTGTTTTTTAACATCAAGTATCTCCTCAAGGGATACGAATTTATATCCAAGTTTAAGCATTGATGATATGTATTTCCTGAACTTTACTACAGGAAGTGCATCATCACTTAATGAATGTATACAGATTATTCTTTTGTTAAACATAATGATTCTGTTAAGAATTGTTTTGACAAATCTACATGTTCTTTTATCAATGAATTAACGATTTCATAATCAATACCCATCGACAAACACTGCTTCTCCTGCAATTCAGCGACCGAAGAAACCACCGCGTTTTCAAGGCTATACCGTTCTTTTATATCTATTAGACGAGAAGCCCTACTTTGTTGTGCATAATATGCGATGAACTGTTTATTGAATTTTAATGAAAACATACAACCATGGAAAGAATCTGTATAAACAAAAGTTGAATGCCTTAATAAATTCAACCAATCCCGAGGAGATGCATCATAGATTATTTCATCTGCAAATTTTTCAACTTCTTGCGACTTATTAGGTATTGCGACTCCAATAATCTTAATATTTCCATGTTTTTTACGAATTTCTTTGATCGCAGCATAGTGCCCACCTACTATTTCCGTCCCAAGACAATATGCAAATATATATGGTTCTGTGACTTTATTTGGAACACAAAACTCTTCAAAATCATACAATAGTGTTGGATCAGCAACCACTAACGATTTTCGACTACATATAGACTCTACCCATTTCATTGTATAGGTATCACGAACTGATATTTCGTCAAATCTCTTTAATTGTTTAGCTATAATTTTTTTATTATACCACGGAATATCCATATCTGGGCTACACGCAGCATATGAAAGTGTTCTACCTTTATATCTCGGAGTCCAATGAGCAAAAAAGATTAGAGGTCTCGCATATTTATAACACCACACCTGATCACTTCCAACAATAATTGCGTCATATTTATTTGCTATATCACCAATATTATCTGCTGTAACCTCTGGAGAATATTTCATTTTTGCAGCAGTTTTGAAGTCTGAAAAAATCTGCAAAAACTGTTTAGGTGGTGCTTGCACAAAACTTCTTTTCTTAGAATTTATCAATTTGTTTATTGTATCCAAAGGAGTTAGCATCAACCTTACCATTCGACCAACCTTGGTCCCTGATAACTGCATTTTATCCAAGTTAATGATATCAACAAGAAAACCTTGCGACTGCAACCAACATTGCAACGCTAATGCTTGCAATAAGCCTCCATAATTATAATTTCCTCTATGAGTAATTATACCTATAGTTTTTATCTCCTTTATATTCATTTTAATTACTTTTAGACAATTAATGATTCAAATGTCTTTTAACAAATCTTGTCATTCTTTCCACAAAGCGAGTTATAAATCCTTTTGCAGGAGCAAACTGTTTTGCTGCAAATATAACACTATTCGTACTCGTTATTGTCTCGAAAAACTTTTTCCTCTCATAAGGCATAAGAGAAGAGTAATAATAACTTTTATTATATTTTGCCAGATAATCCATTGATAATATTAAGTGTTGAGAACTAGATATTATAGTATCTAATATATCATTATTATTATGCATAACGCAAACTCCAACCCCTTTATCATCATTTAGAGTTTTACTTATGCGTCCAATGCCCCAACAATCTCCAATTGTGATGTCACTTCCTGATTTTCCAGCTTTCCCTGGGCAACAATAACAACTAGGTCGTAATGAATGATTTGTCAAAAATAATCTCATATACGGATCATTAAGATGATTATATGACAGAATACCAGCTTTGTTATTATTCATCATATAATAACTACAAAGGTAGTTATTCCAACCTTTAGTTTTATCTCTAAAATTTATATCTTCTATCTTAACTGATTCACTACATGCCGAAAATCTCAGTTCTTTAATTTCATCTAAATATTTTTTCCATACCATCGAGCTTGGGACACCATGACATATTATATCAACCGACAGCAGATTACTATACTCTTTGCGAAGATATTTTTTCAATCCTGCTATTTGACAAGGTGTTCCAGAGAATAATACCTTACGGCCAGCCACAAGAAACTGTTTTGCTTTAATAAAGCAATCCCCAATAGTACTTTGAACATATTTACTTCCTCTGAAAACTTCAAGCCCCTCTATCGTCTCTGTATAGTCGTGAACAACATTCCAATTTTCATCGAATTTTGCCCCAAATACCACACCACCTTCGAACAATACCTGTTCTGCTAACAAAGT
>JAFZFX010000041.1 GCA_017555695.1 Alistipes sp. | reverse complement strand
TGCCGGTGCCATTTTACAGATGGAGAACGACGAGTATTTTGGCTCTGATTTTGCCAAGATTCACCAGGTTATCGATATGCTGTTTGATCAGGGATATCTTCCCATCAAATGCGCCGATTTCGTAAGAGCGTCGGACCTTGATAACAACTTTGACGATGGCAATTGGGAGACTGCCTACGAGGATTGGCAACCACAAGCGGATAAGCTCAAGTACATCAATATCTGCTTCGCTATCCACAGCCTCAATACCTATCACCCCTACTCAATCCCAGACATCCTGCGAATGAATAATTTTGATGTCACGGTGACCGTCAAGAATGTTATGACGATGTAAACGCTTGATTTAGTTCCGTATTTGGTTATTGGATTATATGTCACCAAACCGCATGGTTGGGGCACTACACCGCCTCGACCGTGCGCGTGCGGAATGACTCGCGGGCCTTGCGGATATAGAGTTTTACGACATCTTCGGGCAGGTTTGACGAGCGGATAAACGCCCTCGTCGCATCGGGGAACTTCGCCAGCGCAGTCGCCAACAGCCACGCAACACCCATTCGCACATAGTACGGCTCCGCGCCCTGCACAGTGCCTTGTTGCGACACTTTCGGCTTGCCTTTGACGCTCTTATACTTTGACTTTATGCGCCCGAAATCAAGCCCGTTGATGCACTCAAAAACCTTGTCGAGCCACTCCTCATTGAGAAAATAGCACATTGCCACGACCACCGCAAAGCGCACCTCAAACTCGCGCTCGGAGTTAAACCAACGCTCCAAAAACACCCACAAAGCCGCCTTGTCGGCACGCGCCATCCACTTTGCGTGAGCGCAGTAGGAGTCGCACACCGCCCAATTATCCAGCACGGGCACATAGCGACCGAGCATCACCAACCGCTCATCGAGCGAACACTTTTCGAGGTTAATGAGATAACCCCAAATGACGGTCTCCTCGTAGCAAAGGCTCTCGCTCGGCACTGCCTCAAACGCACGAATAACCTCGGCTCCATTGGTGTAAATTTGACACGCGCCATCAGGCAACACAACCTCGCCTCCCTCGCGTGAAAGCCTCTTTGCGACAGCCTTAATCTCAGGCGAATGAAGCCCCATAACACGCCTCTCGGGCAACGCATTCACCACTCGCAAATGCCCCTCCCGATACCGCGCATCCGTCAGAAAGCGCTCACAAACCAATGGCTGTAAACGGTGGTCGATCATATTGTATAAACCCTTAACAAGTGTATATTATTATTTACGGATCTGTGCTGGTAGTTTTGAGACAATAATTCCTAATTCTCGATCGTGAGGTCTACGACTAGGGAATGCAGTAAATCCTGGCCTTGATATGTTTGTACGAGATGGATCGTAGTAGACGCTTAATATACCTGTAAGTAAAAATTGTAGTCCAAGATGGTTCTCTGTTCTATGATTGTGATTAAATTGTACAAATCTTGCATTTTGAGGGCTATTAGGAGAAGGTGTTGATTTGAATATGCTCCAATGATTTAGTGTACCAATATACCCTATAATATCATCAAAACTTAAATCTTTGTCCTTTTCATATATTGACTTCATTTCTCGAAATATCCAGTCAAAAGTATCTACTTTCCTCTTTGCTATCTTATTATTCATAGATACTAAAGCCAAGAAAGGACTTCTAAGATTCTTGCAGCGACAAAGTTTGGATGCTTGTTTCAGTGCATTAAGTTCGTGCTTAATATCTGCATCATTTAATGTTTTCTTTACAGAAATGATTGCGATAACGCCTTCAGGGGGCACTATTACAGTGTCATTGCTCCTTAAATATATGGGGTATTGTGCGCTATTATACACAATAATGTCAAGTTGAGAAGAATGTTTGTCGGATTCATCCTTCCTTTCTCGATTAACCCCACCTATCTTTACTGCAGGTCTCATAATGAATCCAGTTACAACCTCTAGTTCATTAGGTAGAAATCTAATAAGCAAACTACGTATGAGGTTCTCAACAAAACGACCATCTTCACCTTTGTGACCTGCTCCTAAGCCTCTATATGATGGAATAAGTGTTTCGAAATTTTTATAGACCTTAAGCATTGATTCTACTTCCTGCTTAAACAGCTTTTGCACTCTTGAGCCATCCATAACTATATGATTTGTTAGAATATGTTTCAAAGTTAATGATTATCCCCATAAAAAAGAGAAAAAGCCGAAACTTTTTCTCTTCTATTGCAAACCATAAGGTTATCCTCACTATGTTTGCCTCCTAAATTCTGGTAAATTCGGTTTAATTCACAATTCTACGGTTCCACTGCCACCTTAATCACGCCGTCCAGCTTATTCTCGAAGAGGTGGTACGCCTCGGCGATGTCGGCGAGTTTGTAGCGATGAGTAATCAGTGGCGTGGTGTCAATCTTGCCCGCTTCAATGAGGCTCAAAATCTCCGCACAATCGCAGCCGTCCACGCCGCCCGTTTTGAAGGTCAGATTCTTGCCGTACATCTCGGGATGTGGCAGCGTCTGCGGCTTATCATAAAGCGCCACAACCGTCACAATCGCATTCGGGCGAGCGCACTCCCACGCCAAACGGAATGTATCCTCCGCGCCCGCAACCTCCAACACGACATCGGCACCTCCACGCTCGCATTTTTGGCGCACCGTGGCGAGGCAATCCTCCGGCACAACAACCTCCACGCTCGGATAGTGTTCGCGCACAAAACGGGCTCTTTCGGGCGATTTCTCGCACACGATGATATGCTTTGGCTGCTTCAACATCACGCAGAGCAGCGTGCAAATTCCCGTCGGTCCTGCGCCGATAATCAGCACCGTGTTGTTGGGCTTAATCTCAGAAATCCGTGCCGCCCAAAAGCCCGTTGCCAGCACATCGCCCACCAGCAACGCCTGCTCATCGCTCACGCTGTCGGGGATGCGGCTGAGGCCCTGATTGGCATACGGCACACGCACATACTCAGCCTGTCCGCCATCGATGCGACAGCCGAGCGCCCAACCACCGTTGGGGTCGGTGCAGTTGTTCACAAAGCCGTTTTTGCAGAAGAAACACTCGCCGCAGAAGGTCTCCACATTGACCGTCACACGGTCGCCCACCTTGACATTATGCACCTCCGAGCCAACCTCCTCAACCACGCCAACCATCTCGTGACCAATGGTAATGCCCGGAACGGCACGCGGCACGCTGCCGTGCTTGATATGCAGGTCGCTGGTGCAAATACTACCGAGCGTAATGCGCACAATGGCATCACGCGGTCCTTGCAACTCGGGTTTTGGCTTGTCAATCAGCTTGAACTTGCCGGGGAATATGTAGGTGTAGGCGAGCATAACTATTCAATTTTTTGAAAATCTCTCTTCCTTAATTTCTTCTCAAGTAGTCCAAATTCTGTGACTTCATATTTTGTATGATCTTCGTCTCCATATGACACATATACATGTTCTTTATCTTCAATAACACGCTCATTAGTTAAAGAGGTCGGTTCTGTAAGAGAAAAATAATCACATATATACTCACACAAACCATATCCATTAATTTTATCGCCTAATATGGGCACTACATAGTTTGTCATTAATCTTTGTTCATTAAACAGATCTTTGTTTGTATTGTATATTGTTGAGGTATACATGAGACCCTGATAGGCCATAATATCTTGAATTACACTACCACTTCTTTTGCGAGAACTGATTAGTATAGACATGAGCATCTGTGGAATAGTATATTCCTCGACAAAAGCATATCCTTTATGTTTGGCTCTAAATGAGCAAAGCCAGGGTAAAATGGATGCATATATATACTCGGAGCTAAAGTTCTTAGCATTAAAATGCGGCAAGGTCAAATCAACGAAATGAATTAACTTTTCGTTGCATATACAGGTTATATTAAATTTTTCGATATCAGGCCTATCTAATTCTTCCCAACATGCATATATAGATGCACCTATGTACAAACATGGGTATCCAGAGAGGCTAAACCTTTGGTTACTTACTAAATGCCTTTTGTGATTAGGAATATGCATCATTTCCGTGCGGGAAAATAAATCATGTGTGTCACATTTTCTAGCCCTAAAAGCCATAAGTTCATGGGGATTAATGCGCTTACGTCGTAGATACACATATCGTCTATCAATGTACTCATGAAATATGAACTTTTTAATCTGTAAAATACTATCTTGTATATTCCCCTTCATAAAAGCCTGCACTGATAATACCACCTGGTTGTAAACAAGGTTGATCTTTTCTATATCAATTGAATCAATTAGTTGAGAGTCGGCAATTATTTCAAGTAATCGGTGCTGCTGACTTCTAATGCGATCGATGTAATTATCTTGAATATTATCCTCAAGATAAAGATTGTTGAGTTTGTCAATAGCTTCTTCTATGGTTAACATATCTTCTAACTTAAAATAAAACTACTAAAATAACATACCTATTTTATAGATTGTTAGTATTTACTTCGTGTGTTTACAAAGTTAGTAATTATTTCGATTCGGCGGTTTTAAAAATGCGAAAACTTCCGTTTGTTACATAGTAAACAAAAAGAGAAAAAGCCGAAACTTTTTCTCTCTAATCGCAAATACACGCAGTTATAAACCCACTATGTGTGCATCCTAAATCTGACAATATGGAGCAAAGATACAAAATCTCCGCAAAAGACTTTTCGCACAAATTCACGCTTTCTCGAAAATTTTCTTTATATTTGTAGTCGCAAAGGCTTCGGCCGGAGCTTACATACTGCGTTTATTGAACTGACCTTCGTTAAACTTCGCAACTTTAATTCTGTGAGATCAGAACATGAGACGCCTATGATCGATGTATCGACCATGACCGCACTTTGGTGCGGTATATGTCTTTATACATCCTCGTGGGCTGCGTGTTTCTAATTCTCACAAGGTAGCGAAGACCGAACGAAGGGTTAGTCACATCGTGGCTCACTCTTTTTATGGATGAATATCTTGGTAATACTTCACTGCTAGACCGTTACCTGGTTGCGTTTTTCGCCTCTCGATTATCGACTGCGGAGATTACCGAGCGTGCATTACAATGGGCTACTAACATCTGCCAAACCGATAAAGTCGTAATCAGCGGCTTCCACTCCCCACTCGAAAAGGAAGTCCTTCGTGTTCTCATTGAACATAAACATCCCGTGATTATTGCTCTGGGGCGAGCATTGTATAAGCGAGTTCCGTCCAACTTGCAAACTGCCTTCGATGAAGGGCGATTGCTATTCGTATCGTTCCGTGGCTATTCTCGCCACAGCTGGAAATCTTCCGAGATTAGAAATTGGAAAGCCGCAGGTCTAGCCGATGAGGTCTACTTCACGCCCTTTAACCAGGCAAGTTCGCTGAGTACTCTGCACTTCACATACGAAAAATATAGCAATACACCAGTGTATATTTTAGAATAATTCTTCTTGACATATGACCGTCAAGAGCAAGAAAATCAAAGATTTTTCACTCAATCAAGTCACTTTTTGACACAAAACGACCTCTGCGAATGAGAAAATTCTTAACTTTGTACGATATAGATTATTTGCCAATTTTGTGACTATTGTCAAAAATTGTCAAAACATGCAAATATCTTTGCAGCAAAAAGAGATTTTATTATGACTACCCAGAGTGAAGCAGCATTGGAAGAGGGTCTAATTAG
>JAFZFX010000040.1 GCA_017555695.1 Alistipes sp. | reverse complement strand
CTTAGAGGAGGAATTTTTATTAAGTGAGGATGCTCCTCTTGCTAATTAATGGTGTCCCACAGCCGTAGGTAGGAGATTGCCGCGTCGGAGTAAACTCCTCCTCGCAATGACAGGTAGAGAAAAAAGCTAATAAAAATGTCATTCCGAAGGAGCTACGCGACAATGAAATTCAGAATTCAAAATTCAAGATTAGATTGTCCCGCCGAAGGACAACCTCATCTCTTTAGAAGTTGTATAACAAGAGCTATTTTTAGGCTCTCGAAGCCCGAGAAACCGCAGCATACTTAAGCGTATGTGAGGATTTCGAGGGCGAGAGAAACGACAAAAGAGCCTTGTTAGGCAACTTCGCAAATTGAATTAAAAAAACAGCCCGACCGGGTGGGTCGGGCTGTTATATATATAAGGTGTGGGATATTACAACTCCTTGATGCGGATGTTGCGATACTTCAAGCCCTCACCGTGACCGCACAATGCGATGTAACCCTTCTTGTTGAACAAACCGGGATGGTTCTTGTGGTCAGCAGTGTACTTGTTCTCGTTGCCGCCCTTGGGATCTACATTGTGACCCTTGCAAGCAGTACGGATGTTACCGTCGAGGATAACTACGCCATCAACTGTTACAGTGATGCGGTCGCCCTTAACGCGAATCTCCTCTGAGTGCCACTCACCGAGGGGACCCCACTTGATACGCTTAGCGGGAATGATACCATATACAGAGCCGTGTACCTGATACTCGTTCAAGTTAGCGTAGTAGGGAGCGTCGTGGTGCAACACCTGAATCTCCATACCGTGGTAAGCAGCATCAACACCCTGGGGTGTACGGATACCGATACCGTTGTTTACGCCCAAGCGGTCGAAGCAGAACTCGAAGCGGAGAACGAAGTCAGAGTACTCGTTCTTTGTGTAGAGGTTACCTGTACCACCGAAAGCGGCTGTAACATACATTGAACCGTCGATAGGCTGGTAAGCGTCGAGGTTACCAGTCCAAGAGTCCATATTAACACCGTCGAACAACATTACGAAACCCTCGGCCTTCTCCTTGTCAGAGAGCTCCATCTTGATAGAGTGGTTCTCGCGAGCTGTATTCTCAGAGATGAACTTCTCGATATCCTTGCGCTTGTAAACAGCGTCACCGTCGTTGAGTGTAGCAGAAACCTTCTCCAACAAAGCCTTAACCTCTGCAGAGTAGAACTCGGGGTGCTTTGTAGCAATCTGGAGAACAGTGTTAGCTGAAGCCTGAGCTGTAGCCTCGTTGTCCATATACTCGGCAGCAAGCATCATAGCCTGGAAGAGCTGAGTTGATGACAACGCAGACAGAGCCTGGTTCTTAACCTTATCGCTGGGGTTAGCAGCCAATACATTGCCGTAGTTCTTGTACTTGCGCTCGGCATTGAGGTCAGAAGCACCTGTTACCTGGATGTAACGAGCCAAAGCAGCCTCCTTAACAGAAGCGTCAGTTGTAGCGATGTCGAACAAGGGCTCCAAAACAGCCTTGTCGTTGATAGACATCAAACCGTTGAAAGCAGCCTTGTCGCCACCCTTCTGTGCAGCTACCAAAGTAGGAACAACCTTTGCAGAGCCTGTTGCACCCAACAAGGGGTAGTAGATAGACTTGTTGCTTGCCTTTGCAAGACGAGCCTCCAACATAGCAACCTTCTCGTCAGTAGACTTATTCTCGATAGCGCGTGTGATAGCAGCAGATGTGGGCTTGCCAGCCTCGAGCATCTCGCACAATGCGTCAAAATCCTTCTCGCTAACAACATTGGGCAATACAGCAGTAGCCTGCTGGTTGCCACCCTTAGCCTCGGCTACGATCTTAGCAGCAGCCTCGGGAATAGCGCGTGTACCGAGTACACCATAAGCCAAAGCCTTGCTTGCCTCGTTGCCCTCCAAAGCCTTAACGATGCCGCCATTAACCTTGCCATTGAATGAGAGCAATACGCGACGAGCAGCGTCGATGATAGTCTTTGAATCCTCGGCGTTCAAATCCTCGATAGATGCAACCTTTGCCAAGATAGCCTCCAGAGCCTCGTCACCACCGATGCGGCTTGCAGCCTCCATAGCCTCAACTGCAACCTCAACGCTGGGGTTAGAGATCTGAGCGCAAACAGCCGATACCTGTGAAGCAGCGTGGTTAGCACCCAACCAGTTGATAACATCAATCTTAGCAGCGTTGTCAGCCTTTGCCATAGCAGCAGCTACAGCAGCGTAAGTAGCGTCGTCAGCATAAGCCTCGCTCAAACGCATAGCGCCGTAACGGTACTCGTGGCAGGGGTCAGCAACAGCCTTAACAACCAGAGGAGTAGTCTCTGCGCCCTTCATCTGTACCAACAGGTCAAGACCTGCAAGACGAACATTGGGCTTCGAGAACTTCATAAGCTGCTTAGCAGCCTTCTCAACAGCCTTGGGAGCGTGCTTCATCAAGTGGCCGTTCAACAGACCGAGGTAAGCACCATAGGCGTCAGTTGTCTCGAATGTGTAACCAACCTCCTTAGCCTCCTTAGCAAGGTACTTGGCAGAAGCCTCACCACCACACAATGCGAGTGCGTTGTTGATGTGTACAGCGTCCTCCTCAGTAGCCTCCTTAGCCCAAGCCAAAAGGATAGGCTCAGCGTCGTGCATATGTGCCTTGTAAGATGCAATCTGTGCCAACAGAGCGCGGCTGATGCCGTTCTCGGCCTGGTTCTGCATCAAAGCCAACACAGTGGGCTCGGTGCCAGCGATAGTAGCCAAAGCGCGAGCTGCGAAGTTACCGAAATACTTGTGGCCCAACTGAGCTGCGTAGAACTCAGCATCCTCGGCAGTGGCGCAGATCTGCAACACTGTCATGATGAAAGCCTGGTTAGTCTCATCCTTAACCTTGGGGAACACTGACTTCAAGCCAGAGCGAACAGCTGCACGGTGAGCAGCACCCTCCTTGGTTACATAAGAAGCAACGCCATTCAAAGCGTACTCGATGGGTGAGTTCTTAACACCCTCGGCAGCGGGCTGGAGCATCAAAGCCATCATCTCGATACCCTGTGCGCCAGTAGCGGCCAACTCGGCCATAACCTGATTGTATGTAGCGGGCTGCTCGGCAGGCAACTGTGCCAACGCATCGGCCACAACGGTCGAAGCGGTACGGTTGCGAGCATCCTGTGCGTTGATAGCCGCCAGGGGCATCAACATCAGAGCCAATAAAATAATTATTTTCTTCATTGTCATCTCGTTTTTTGGTTAATTAGATTTTCCACGGAGCACGCATAGGCTGGTCGATAAGCGCATTTGCGGCGTCGTCATTAACAAACTGCAGTTTCACGGGGTCGAACTCCAATGTACGGTTCAAGCGCAAAGCGCAAAGACCCATATTCACGATTGTAGATGAACGGAAACCGTTGATCTCGTTCAACGCGAACTTCTCACGAGTGTGGATACACTTGATGAAGTCGGTGTTCTGAGGCTCGGGATCGGGGAACTCGTTGAGCTTGTTCATGATGTTGGGGATAGTACACTCGAAGCTCTTGTAAACGCAACCGTTGGGACCCTCGATGTAGGGACCATTGGGAGTCTCGTGACCCTCACCCTCGAGGATAATCTGGCAACCGTCGTCGTAAGTGTAAACAACCTTACGCCATGTACCGATTGCATCGGGGTGCTGCTGGGGAGCATCAACCTCAACCTTAACGGGAGATGTGTTGTCCTTACCCAAGATGTACTGTACAGGGTCGATGTAGTGCTGACCCATATCGCCCAGACCACCACCATCGTAATCCCAGTAACCACGGAATGTCTGGTGTGTACGGTGCTCGTTGTAGGGCTTGTAGGGAGCCGGACCCAACCACAAATCGTAGTCGAGGTTCTTGGGAACGGGCTGCTCTACCAAGTTCTCCTTACCTACCCAGAAGAACTTCCAAGCGAAACCAGTACCGCCAGAGATTGTAACCTTCAAAGGCCAACCCAGCAGACCGCTATCAACCAACTTCTTCAGGGGAGCTACTGTAGTACCCAAACCGTAGAATGTATCCTTGAAACGGAACCAAGTGTTCAGACGGAAGATACGGCCATTCTGGCGAACTGCCTCCATTACCTTCTTACCCTCGCCGATAGTACGAGTCATAGGCTTCTCGCACCAGATATCCTTACCAGCCTTGGCAGCCTCAACGGCCATAATACCGTGCCAGTGGGGAGGTGTAGCGATGTGTACAACATCCACATTGGGGTCGTTGATAAGGTCACGATAGAGGTGATAGCCCTTTACGGTCTCACCCAACTCGCTCTTGGCGCGAGTGATACCGTTGTTGAGGTGGTTGCTGTCCACATCACACATTGCAACCAAGCGGCACTGCTCGTTGCTTGAGAAGTGGTTTGCACTGAAACCGATACCACCCATACCGATGATACCCTTGGTCAACTGGTCGTTAGGAGCAATGTGACCGGGGCCTCCGAGGACGTGACGCGGAACAATAGTCAGCGCTGCTAATCCTCCCAGAGATTTAAGGAAATCTTTTCTGTTAATAGCCATAAATTTATTATTTTAACGGTTAAATAAATTGTCGTAAAAAAATGTTCGTAGCCATTTTCTCAAAATTCGGTATAAAATTACGACTTTATTTTTGTTCTACAAAATAAAAGAGGTATGATATTGCATTTCGTGGGGAATAAAGATTACACATCTGCGCCATTCTACAGCGTCCAAAACTCGTAACCCATATTTTCGTCACGCTCCGTCGGAAAAACCATTTTGCCCGAGGCCTGAAATTTTAGCCTGCGAGGCTTGGTAAAATGATAGAAAATTCTTAATTTTGTTATCGGTGCGACTTGCGTCCTTCGCTAGGCACCCACACGCTGGGAGCGAGCTGATTCACAGCGAAGAACACCCCGCCTAACAAAGCCTAAATTAGAACAAAAAAAACGAAAAACTTAATAAAAGTATGAAAAATCTCTTTACGGTCGAGAACAAGGTCATTGTCATCACGGGTGCTACGGGCATCTTGGGACAATCGATGGTCGAGCACTTTGCCGAGCAGGGTGCCAAGGTAGTAATTCTGGGTCGCAACGCCGAGGTAGGTCGCCGTCAGGAGGCCGAGGCACGCGCCGCAGGCGGTGAGGCTATTTTCTTGGAGTGCAATGTATTAGACAAGGAGCAGCTGGAGCAGGTTTACCAGACTGTAATGACAACTTATGGCCGCATCGATGTGCTGATTAACGGCGCGGGAGGCAACCAGGCTGCCGCAACCGTTCCGCCCGATAAGACCATCTTCGACCTCGATATCGACGCCGTGAAGCAGGTGGTGGAGCTCAACCTTTTTGGCACGATTCTCCCCACGATGGTATTCGTCAAGGCTATGGCCGAGCAGAAGTCGGGCTCGATAATCAACATCGCCTCGGAGGCGGCACTGCGCCCACTGACACGCGTGGCTGGCTACGGCGTGGCGAAGGCTGCGGTGATAAATTGGACCAAGTATATGTGCGGCGAGTTGGCGCTGAAGTTTGGTGAGGGACTGCGCGTGAATGCGGTTGCCCCTGGCTTCCTCTTGACCAACCAGAACCGCGACCTTTTGACCAACCCCGACGGCTCACTCACACCCCGTGCCGAGACCATCATTGCACACACTCCGTTCAAGCGATTCGGCGAGCCCGAGGAGCTGCTCGGCACACTGCAGTGGCTGGCATCCGACGCCTCGAAGTTCGTGACAGGCACGCTGACCGTAGTGGATGGTGGTTTTGATGCTTTTTCAATCTAAAAATCGAGCAGTTATGTATCTGTGCAAACAATCGTGGCGCTGGTATGGCCCCAACGACCCCGTGTCGCTCGACAACATCCGCCAGGCGGGAGCTACCGACATCGTTCACGCCCTGCACCACATCCCCAACGGCGAGGTGTGGAGCGTAGAGGAGATAAGCAAGCGCCAGCAGATTATCGCCGAGAAGGGCTTGGTATGGAGCGTTGTGGAGAGCGTCCCCGTACACGAACACATCAAGACCCAAACGGGTGACTTTCAGAAATATATCGACAACTACAAGCTCTCGCTGCGCAACCTTGCCGAGTGCGGCATTAAGTGCGTGACCTACAACTTTATGCCCGTGCTGGATTGGACTCGCACCGACCTGGCCTACGAGGTGGAGGATGGCTCGCGTGCGCTGCGCTTTGAGCGTGCGGCCTTTATGGCTTTCGACCTCTACATCTTGAGGCGCCCCGCCGCCGAGCAGGAGTACACAGCCGAGGAGAAGGCGAAGGCTCTGGCGCGCTATGAGCAGATGACCGCAGAGGAGCGTGAACGCCTGACACGCAATATGATAGCGGGCTTGCCTGGCTCGGAGGAGAGCTTCACGGTGGAGCAGTTCCAGGAGGCGCTCGACCGCTACAAGGATATTGACGCCGAGCGTCTGCGCGAGAACCTAATCTACTTCTTGAGCGAGATTTGCCCCGTGGCTGACGAGTGCGGTGTGGAGATGGTTATCCACCCCGACGACCCGCCCTATCCGATATTGGGTCTGCCCCGAATTCTATCGACTGCCGAGGACTTCCGCCGACTCATCGAGACGGTGCCCAACCGTTCGAACGGCCTCTGCCTCTGCACGGGTTCGTTTGGTGTGCGCGGTGACAATGACCTGCCCGCGATGATGCGCGAATTTGGCGACAGAGTGGGCTTTGTTCACCTGCGCTCAACACGCCGTGACGCAGAGGGTAACTTCCAGGAGGATAACCACTTGGAGGGCGATGTACCGATGTACGAAGTGATGAAGGCCTTTTTGGAGATTCAGCAGCGTCAGGGCCGAAGCATACCTATGCGTCCCGACCACGGACACCAGATGTGCGATGACCTGAATCGCCACTCAAACCCTGGCTATTCGTGCTACGGCCGTATGCGCGGACTGGCCGAGTTGCGAGGTCTGGAGATGGGTATCGCAATGTCACTCTACGGCGACAACAAATAGAGAAAACTAACTAAAAAAAATAGGAACACTATGAAACTTTTTAATCTACTCGCGCTGGCCGCAACTCTCGGCATTGGCGCAACGGCTTCGGCACAGGAGACCGTAAAAGTAAAACTGCAGGATTCGCCCCACGGCAAGGTGATAGTAACCCCCGAACTGCCCGCTGATGGCGTGGTGGCAAAGGGCACAACATTGAAGGTCGTAGCCACTCCCGATGCGGGTTGGGTATTCGACAGCGCATACACCCGTTCAGGCTGGATGCCCTACGACGAGCGTATGTACCCCATCTTCGAGGTGACAGCCGACAAAGATATGTCAATCGGTGCATCGTTCGTTGAGCCGTGGCGTCTGGAGGGCTACCGCACAATTCAGGATGTGGTATATGCAAAGCCTGGCGTGAAGCCCCTGAAATATGATGTATTCATCCCCAACGGAGCGAAGAATCTGCCCGGTGTGATTATCATCCACGGCGGTGGCTGGTCGTCTAATACTGAGGATATTATGCGTGGTCTGGCACGCGAGCTTATCAACGATGGCAAGTATGTCGTTTGCAGCATCGACTACCGCTGGATTAACAAGGGCGACGGCGACGAGACTCCCGTAACGATGGCCAACCTGATTGAGGATTGCTACGGTGCGATTCTCCACATCCAGGAGCACGCCGCAGAGTACGGTATGGACGGCACTCGTCTGGCCGTGACAGGCGACAGCGCAGGTGGCCACCTCTCGGCTTCGATGGCTACACTCGTTGAGCGCATCGGTGACGGCGGCTTCGGCGTGAAGGATGGCGTTTACGAATTCAAGCCCACATATATGCCCGCAGGTATGACTACAGCGCAGGCACGCGAGAGCCTGAAGGCTATCAAGGCGGCGGCTCCCAGCTATGGTGTGTTCGATGTGGCGACACTCGGTTACTTCGTGCGCGACCTCGCTGACGATGCCAAGAAGGCAGTTGCCCCCATCGAGAATGTGCAGGCTGCTTCATCACGCCCCGTGGCGCAGTTCCAAGTACTCGGCACAAAGGATAACCTCATCAAGCCCGAGCCCTGCCAGGCCTATGTGAAGGCACTCGAGGCTAAGGGTCACAAGGCTGTATTGGTGATGGTTGAGGGTGGTGGTCACGCCTTCTTCGACTGGAAGCCCGACCAGCAGACAAAGGATACATTTGCGAAGTATGGCGTTCCCTACGCAAAGCAAATGAAGGAGTTTTTTAACTCGGTTTTCTATTAGAGAATACGATTTAGCATTTCACACTGCTGATTAACCATTCAACTGCTGACCGCTCCAACGGCCAGCAGTTTTTTTTGTCATTGCGAAGAGTGGAACGAAGGCTCTCGCAATGACAAATTTAGTGGTGCGCAGCCCAACCGCGGCAGGCAAGTTTTCGGACGGAGGGCGGTGCGCAGACGGAGGGTTAAGAAACGGATAACTTTTCACGCAGTAAAAGCGCGTAGGCGTCCGTTTTACCGACGGCAAGCACCGACCCCGAAAACTTGTCACCGCGCCCATTTTGGCGCCACCTTTTGTGGGCCAAAAGGTGGACACCTAAGGTGTCTTTTATAGTGAGGTGACTTATCTCGCTAATCAATCTCATCCCACCGCCGTAAGTAGGAGATTAATCCCATTTTGAATTTTTAATTCTTGATTTTGAATTACTTTTTGGTCCAAACTGGCCAAAAAGGGCAGTCTATACCTTAAATAATCTTGAATTTTGAATTGGTAATTTTGAATTTCACGGGCTTTATTGTATTTTTGCACCAAATAAAATTCAAAAAACAGACTATTTATGAGTATGGAACTCAGCGAACAAGAAGTTTTGCGACGAAAGTCACTCGCGGCACTGCGCGAGATGGGCATCGAGCCCTACCCTGCCGAGATGTTTGATGTAACGGCTACAGCAGCCGAGATTGCCAACAATCTGACGGAGGAGAACAAAGAACAATATGCTTCGGTACGCATCGCGGGCCGAATTATGAGCCGCCGTATTATGGGTAGCGCCTCGTTCTTCGAGTTGCAGGACCATACGGGCCGTATACAGGTGTATATCCGTCGTGACGATATATGCCCCGAGGGCGACCCCACGCTCTACAACACCGTATTCAAGAAGTTGCTCGACATCGGCGACTTCATCGGCGTAGAGGGTTTTGCCTTCATCACAAACAGTGGCGAGAAGTCAGTACACTGCCAGAAGTTCACCGTAATCTCGAAGTCAATCCGTCCCCTGCCCATCGTGAAGGAGAAGGACGGCAAGCAGTTTGATGTCTTGACTGACCCCGAGGTACGCTACCGTCAGCGTTATGTTGATTTGGTGGTTAACCCCCATGTGCGCGAGGTATTCGTTAAGCGTGCCAAGATTATGGCCACTATGCGCGAGTTCTTCAACGAGCATGGTTATGTGGAGGTGGAGACACCCATTCTGCAGCCCATCCCCGGTGGTGCATCGGCTCGTCCCTTCATCACTCACCACAACGCACTCGACACCGATTTCTATATGCGAATCGCTACCGAGCTCTACCTCAAGCGCCTGATCGTGGGTGGCTTCGACGGTGTATATGAGTTCGGCAAGAACTTCCGCAACGAGGGTATGGACCGCACTCACAACCCCGAGTTCACTTGTATGGAGATTTATGTAGCATACAAGGACTACAAGTGGATGATGTCGTTCACCGAGAAGATGTTGGAGCGCGTAGCAATGGCTACAAACGGCACCACAGAGTTGGAGATTGACGGCAAGCAGATCTCGTTCAAGGCTCCCTTCCGCCGCCTCACAATGACCGATGCCATCCTGGAGAAGACAGGCTACGACATCACAGGTCAGTCAGAGGAGCAGTTGCGTGAGGCGTGCCAGCGCCTGAATGTCGAGATTGACGACACTATGGGTAAGGGCAAGCTTATCGACGCCATCTTCGGTCAGTACTGCGAGGAGGATTTGATTCAGCCCACATTCATCTGCGACTACCCCCGCGAGATGTCACCCTTGTGTAAGCGTCATCGCGACAACCAGGATTTGACAGAGCGTTTCGAGTTGTTCGTGAACGGTAAGGAGTTGTGTAACGCCTACTCAGAGTTGAACGACCCCATCGACCAGCTGGAGCGCTTCCAGGAGCAGTTGAAGCTCTCGGAGAAGGGCGACGACGAGGCGATGTTCATCGATATGGACTTCGTGCGTGCGCTGGAGTATGGTATGCCCTCTTGCTCGGGTATGGGTATCGGTATCGACCGTCTTACGATGTTTATGCTCAACCAGCCCTCGATTCAGGATGTATTGTTCTTCCCGACAATGCGCCCCGAGAAGAAGGTTGTGGCCGACGATGCTGCACTCTACACCGAGGCTGGCATCCCCGCCGAGTGGGTTGAGCCTATCCAGAAGATGGGTTACATCACCGTTGAGTCGTTCCGCAACACTGCGGCTAACGGTGGCGGCAAGCTCTTCAACGACCTCTGCGGCTTCAACAAGAAGAACAAGCTGGGTCTGGCCACTGGCGAGGTGAAGGCTTGGATCGACGCCCAGAAGGCAGAGTAAGGAGTCCTATATCGGCTGTCCAAAAAACAGATATGCTATGGACAAAGGCGAAATAATCATATATCAGACCTCTGACGGACAGACGGAGTTGGATGTCCGTTTAGAGAATGATACTGTGTGGTTATCGCAAGCGCAGATGGCGCATCTATTGCAGGTACGACCTCAAAATATAACTATGCACATTCGCAATGTATATAATGAGGGGGAATTGGAGCGGTCGGCAACTTGTAAGGATTTCTTACAAGTTCAAAACGAAGGAAGCAGAGTTATTACTCGAAAAATAAAATTTTACAACCTCGATGTTATCATCTCGGTTGGTTATCGAGTAAAGTCGTTGCGAGGTACCCAATTTAGAATTTGGGCCAACAGAGTTCTCAAGGAGTATTTAATAAAAGGTTATGCCGTAAACCGCAATGCCAAACAGGAGCAATTGGAAGAGCTCAAACGGACAATCTCTGTAATGAGTAGCGTCTTGGCGGCCAAAACTATCACGCACGATGAGGCAATTGGACTGTTAAGAGTAATCAGCGACTTCGCCTATGGTCTTGATACGCTCGATCGATACGATTATCAGCAGTTGGAGATTAGCGATACCACTTGCGAGGAGCCTTTCAAAGCAACCTATGAGAACGCGATGGAGGCATTGCAGATGCTGAAAAGTAAATTTGGTGCAAACGACTTGTTTGCCCGCGAAAAAGATGCCTCGTTCAGAAGTACAATGGGTGCGATATACCAAACATTTGGAGGTCGCGACTTGTACCCAAGTGTCGAGGAGAAAGCAGCTAACTTGCTCTATCTGACGGTGAAAAACCACTCGTTCAGCGATGGCAATAAGCGCATAGCAGCATTCCTATTCTTGTGGTTTATGGAGCAGAACGGAATTCTTTACCGAGAAGATGGCTCACGACTTCTGGATAATAATACCCTTGTAGCTCTCACGCTGATGATTGCAGAGAGCCGTACCGAGGAGAAGGATATAATGACAAAGGTGGTTGTTAATCTCATTAACAAACGAAACTAACATAACAAACACAAATAATAAAAACTTAAAGAAAAATGAGAAAGAAGATTGTAGCAGGTAACTGGAAGATGAACACTCTCCCCGCTGAGGGCGTTGAGTTGGCAAAGAATGTTGTGGCTGGTCGTGGCGAGGTTTGCTCTTGCGTGAACTTCATCGTATGCCCTCCTTTCACACACCTCTCACAGGTTATCGAGGCTGTTAAGGGTTCTGACATCGCTGTAGGTGCACAGGACTGCGCTACTGAGGCTAAGGGTGCTTACACTGGCGAGATCGCAGCTTCAATGATTGCAGCTTTGGGTTGCGAGTATGTTATCTTGGGTCACTCTGAGCGTCGTCAGTACTACGGCGAGACTTCAGAGACTTTGAACAAGAAGATGGCACAGGCTTACGCTAACGGTTTGAAGCCCATCTACTGTGTAGGTGAGAGCCTCGACGAGCGCAAGGCTGGCAAGCACTTCGATGTTTGCAAGGCTCAGATCGAGGAGGTAGTATTCAACCTCACAGAGGAGCAGTTCAAGAGCCTCGTAATCGCTTACGAGCCCGTTTGGGCTATCGGTACTGGCGAGACTGCTACTGCCGAGCAGGCACAGGAGATTCACGCTTACATCCGTGAGGTATTGGCTTCTAAGTTTGGTGAGGCTGCTGCTGAGTGCCCCATCCTCTATGGTGGTTCTTGCAAGCCCTCAAACGCTGCCGAGATCTTCGCAAAGGAGGATGTTGACGGTGGTTTGATTGGTGGTGCTGCTTTGAAGGCTGAGGACTTCCTCGCTATCGGCAAGGGCTTCTAATCAATAGAGGTTAGCATATATAGAAAAAGGTGTCCTTTGACGGGACACCTTTTTTGTTTAATGCAAAATTCAAAATTGATTTTACAGACTCCTCCGTCACTCACTTTGTTCGTGCCACCTCCTCTAGCTTAGAGGAGGAATTTTTATTAATCCTTTACGGCTGTGGGATAGGTTTGATTAGCGAGATATGGTTCCTCTCTATAAAAGACACCTTAGATGTCCTACCTTTTGGCAGGCAAAAGGTAGCCAAAACCTGCGCGGTGACAAGTTTTCGGGGTCGGCGCTTGCCGTCGGTAAAACGGACGCCTACGCGCTTTTACTGCGTGAAAAGTTATCCGTTTCTTAACCCTCCGTCTGCGCACCGCCCTTTGCCCGAAAACTTGCCTGCCGCGGATGGGCTTCGCACCAAAGAAATTCAAAATTCAAAATTGGATTTTAGAATTAATAAAAAATTCTCCCTCTAAGCTAGAGGGAGTACCCTTTAGGGGGGAGGGAGTGTGTCAATTTTGAATTTTGAATCTCGAATCTTGAATTTAGGAATATCACCCTATCCTAACCACACAACATAGTTCTTGCCACCTATGCGGGTGAGGGCTATGCGGTGGGAGTTGCCACTGCGGAGTGAGCATTTGCGGCGCACATCGTCGAGCGAGATGGGGAAGTCGCGCATAATAATCTCGACGCCCTGCCCTTTGAGTTGGCGCTTGAGTTGCTTGGGGTCGTACTCCTCGATGCGGCTGATGCGCTCGGTGCGGCCAAGCAGACCCTCGACGGGCTCGACAGCAAATCCGAAGGAGTTATTGCTCCAGACATCGGCCTTACCACGCAGCGCCGACACTACAAGGCGCGCCTTCTGAAGCGCTACATCGGGGATAATCAGGTAGTTATAATCACCCATTCGCTCCGCAAAGTCGCCCACCATAGGCTCGGCGGCCAGCGCCTCGGCACGGCTCACCTCGTATCGTTCTCCGCCAACGCTCTCGGCAGCCAAAGTGGGGCTGCTACCATCGACATATATCATCACCTCCTTGCACTCGCCACCCATCGACACCACCTCCACGCGGCAGTCACCAAAGAGGCGGAAGGCCTCATCGACATCAAACAGGGGCGAATTCTTTATCGCCACGCACTCGGCCACGCGCTTCACATCGCTCCATATGGCCAGCATATTGGGTGAGCAATCCTCCAACCTTACCACTCGGCGCCCATCGGCCGTACGGCGGTCGGGGTCAGCATAGAGCCAGTCAAAATGGTCGGTGCAGGTGGCCAGGTACTCCTCGGCCGAGGCGTTCACCACCTCGACATTCTTAATACCCTGACGGCGCAGATTCTCGCGCGTGATGGATGCCAGCACCTCGTCACGCTCCAACGCCACCACCCTCTCAAACGACTGCGCCAGCGAGGCGGCATCGACACCCAATCCGCAGGTCAAATCCAGCAGTGAGCGACCCTTGAGTTGCTTGGCGGCTGCACACTGCTCGCTCGACGACTGCTCGAAGGCTCGGGGCGGGATGATGCAGCGTGCCGCATACATACGCGGCAGTTTGCTCTTGGCTCGTTGCAGATACTTCACCTGTGTGGCTACCTCACGGGCGTGGGGGATACGGCTATCCAGCGCAATGCGTACGGCATCTCGCTCGATGGCGGCATCGATGGCGGCAAGGACATCCTCGCGCAGAAGTATATCACGCTCTTCGGCAGTCATTCTCGGCAAAGCAAAAAGGGTTCTTATGATCGGGCGGCTACTTCATAAAGACAAAGTAAACGGCCATAATCAGGCAGGCAAAGGCGGCAAAGTGGTTCCACTGCAGACTCTCGCCACGGAAGAAGATGGTGGTGAAGAGTGTGAAGATTATCAGCGTGATAACCTCCTGCATAACCTTCAGCTGCATCAGCGTGAAGGGACCTCCGTTGCCGAGGAAGCCTATGCGGTTAGCGGGAATCTGACACGCATACTCGGCCAGAGCGATACCCCACGAAAAGATTATCACCAGCCACAGAGGCCACGATGATATGAGTTTCATCTGCTGCAGTTTCAGGTGGCCATACCACGCAAAGGTCATAAAAACATTGGAGATGACCAGCAGCAGAACGGTGTATAATGCTTTCATTATCTATGAATTAAAAAGTCTTGAGCTCTTCGAGTACGACATCGGCGGCAATCTTGTCGATGATGCGCTTGACAACTCGGTCAATCTCGGAGTCTAAGGTGTAGTCGGCGGCGCAGACATAGTTCACGCGGTTGTCACGAATCAGCGTGTTCATATCCTTGCGCTTGCCCTCGTCCTCGGGGTTATAGACGGCTATGGAGTGACCTCCGTAGTTCTTCACCAGACGCATACAGGGGATGTCGGTGGTTCCGTCGCCCACATAAATCATACGCTTGAAGGGCACGGGACGACTCTCCTCCTCCATATATGTATTCACGAGGTGAGTATCATAGACCGACTCGACGCCCTTGTTAATCTTGAAGATGAACTGCGTCTTGTTGGTATAATTGACCGCCACGGCGGGCCAGTAGGCTATGCCATCGACATTGTAGAGGAACGAGCAGGCGTAGATGTGCTTGAACTCGTGGGCGATGGTTGTGCCCTCGATAATCTCCTTCATACCCGACGAATTGACATAGTGCAACAGTCGTAGGCCACGCTCATCGGCGTAGCGGTTCATACGGGCAAACCACTCCTCGACGCCCTTGTAGTAGCGGACATTGCGGCCCGACTCCTGGAACGCCTCGCGACGCAGCGAAAGACCTTTGCTCTGCGCCTCCTGAATCATACGGGCCATATAGGCCAGCACGGGGTCGGCATCCTGGGTCTCGGCCAGCACATTGGCGTCGGTCCAGAACTCGCGGTTGCTCTTGCCCACGGCGGGGATGAAGTCGTACTCCTGCATATTGCCTGGCGAGAGAGTGCCGTCGAAGTCGTAAATGAGTGCTACGGTCTTTTTCTGTGTCATAAACGAAGATTTTTATTAGGTTTTCATAAACACTTTAGGCTTGCACGAATGTCATTCCGAGCATTTTTTTTTGAGATTACCGCGTAGGGCTCGACCCTCCTCGTAATGACAAGCAAAAAAAATGCGTGGGAATCTCACCCCTCAGTTGGGAGCAAGCCCGAAATGGGTATTTCATAAACAAAGTTAGCGTAATTTTGCGAAATTACGCTAACTTTTACCTTTAATTATATAGCAATCGCTACCAAATGATAATGCGCTCCTGCTCGGGCAGATACATCTTTCCCTCGGTAACGCCGAATGCCTCGTAGAACTCGGCGATGTTGCGAAGAGTCACATTCACACGGTTCTTACCCAACGAGTGAACATCTACCTTGGTGAGGCGTGCAGCCTCCTCGTCGCGGATGTTCTGACCCCAGATTGTGGCATACGAGAGGTAGAAACGCTGCTCGGCAGTGAAGCCATCGATAGGCTCGGGCTTGTTGCCACCAAACGAGTTCTGCAGAGCTGTGTAGGCAACGCGCAGACCACCCTGGTCGGCGATGTTCTCACCGAGTGAGAGCTTACCATCGGCCATAAGCGCGGGCTGGTCATCCTTGGCGGGGAGAATCTCCACCTTGTTGAACTGCTCAACCAACACATCGGTGCGGCTCTGGAAGGCTACGGCATCCTCGTCTGTCCACCAGTTGTTCATATTGCCATCCTTATCGAACTGGCGACCCTGGTCGTCGAAGCCGTGAGTCATCTCGTGGCCGATAACAACGCCGATAGCACCATAGTTCACAGCATCGTCAGCCGCAGAGTTGTAGAACGGGGGCTGAAGGATAGCCGCGGGGAAGCAAATCTCGTTTGTTGTGGGGTTGTAGTAGGCGTTCACGGTCTGGGGTGACATAAACCACTCGTCACGATCTACCTCCTTGCCCAACTTCGAGATGTTGTCGCGTGTGTACCAGCTGTTGGCACGCTTCATATTCTCCCAATATGACTGCTTGGGGTCGATTGAGAGTGTAGAGTAGTCCTTCCACTTGTCGGGGTAGCCAATCTTCACGGTGAACGAAGCGAGCTTCTCGTGAGCCTTGGCCTTTGTGGCGTCAGACATCCACTCCAGAGCGTCGATATGCTGACCCAAAGCCACCTGCAGGTTCTTGACCATATCGGTCATACGCTGCTTGTCGCTCTCGGGGAAGTACTTCTGCACATAAATCTCACCCACAGCCTCGCTCAAGATGCCGTTGGGCACAGCCATAGCGCGCTTCCAGCGGGGACGCATCTCCTGCTGACCCGACATCAAGCGACCAAAGAACTCGAAGTGTGCGGCATAGAGGTCGTCACCCACGAAGCCTGCGGCGCTACGCAGTACGCTGGCAGCCAAATAGTTCTTGATGGTAGAGAGTTTCTCGCTCTTGAGCAGCGAATTGACAGCATCCAACACCTCGGGCTGACCCACGATGATGGTCTCGGGCTTGGCGATGCCCATCTCGCTGAAGTAGATATCCCAATCGAAGGCGCCATAGCGCTTGATGAAGTCGGCCATAGCCATAGGGTTGTAGTTAGCCTCAACATCGCGCAACTGTACATTGTTGCGGAACTTCTCGGCCATCTTGCTCTCGAAGGCCATCACATCCTCGGCCAAAGCGGCAGCATCGGCGGCACCGTAAATCTCGAAAGACTTGGTGAGCCACTCGGTGTAGCCCTTGCGCTTGGCCTCGTTCTCGTCGCCGAAGTAGTAGTCGCGGTTACCCATACCCAAACCAGCCTGCTCGGCGTAGAGGGCGTTGATGGTGCTGTTCATCAGGTCGGCGCTCACGCCCATACTGAAGAGGGGGTTACCCGCAGCGGTGTGGATGCGAGCCACAGCCACAGCCACCTCGGTGAGGTTATTGAGAGCCATAATCTGGTTTACATCGTTCTTGACGGGAGTGATGCCCTCCTGATTGAGGCGTACAGAGTCAAGACCCATAGTGTAGAGGTCAGAGATCTTCTGCTCGACGCTGCCACGCTCGGCCTGAGACTTGGTCATCGCGGCGAAGAGGTCGTTCAAGCGAATCTCGTTGTTCTCACGCAACACATCGAATGTGCCGTAGCGGGCAAACTCGGGCTTCAGGGGGTTGTTCTTCTGCCAGCCACCTGTAGCGTGCTGATAGAAGTCGTCTGCGAGAGCCACGCTCTCGTCGAAGTTGGCGGGGTCGATAGCAGGAGTCTGCTCCTTGACCGCAGTATTGCAACTTGCCATAAACGCAATAGTTGAAATGGTTAATAAAATCTTTTTCATATCACTTTACCATTCTAATCAAATAAAGGGCCGAGCGACTCGACCCTTTGGAATTTTATAATGTATCTCGAAAATTCATTTATCGTGAGGGAAACTACCCTAACGATAAATTGTATAACAATAGCTATTTTGAAGCCTGACGAAGTTCGAGAAACCGCAGTTTACAGATGTAAATGAGGATTTCAAGGACCAGCAGGATGCCAAAAGAGCATTGTTTGACAATTTACTTGCGGATTGCAGCTACACCAGGCAACTCCTTACCCTCCATATACTCGAGGAGAGCACCACCACCTGTTGAAACATACGATACCTTGTCAGCCAAGCCGAACTTGTTGATGCAAGCTACTGAGTCACCACCACCGATGAGTGAGAATGCACCGTTTGCAGTAGCCTCGGCGATAGCGTCAGCAACAGCCTTTGAACCTGTAGCGAACTTGTCGATCTCGAATACACCAACGGGGCCGTTCCAGAGGATAGTCTTGCACTCCTTGATCTCCTCAGCGAAGAGAGCCTTACCCAGAGATGCGATATCAACACCCTCCCAAGCATCGGGAATGCAGCTTACGCTTGCCTCCTCGGTGTTGGCGTTCTGTGAGAAATCGTCAGCGATAAGAGCGTCGGGTGAAGTAACGATCTTGATACCCTTCTCCTCAGCCTTCTTCAAGATATCCAAAGCTACGGGGAACATATCGGGCTCGCAGATAGACTTACCAACCTTGCCACCCTGAGCAGCAGCGAATGTATATGTCATACCACCACCGATGATGATCTTGTCGCACTTCTCCATCAACTTCTCGATGATAGTAATCTTTGTAGATACCTTTGAACCACCTACGATAGCAACGAAGGGACGCTGGGGGTTAGACATAACGCCGTCGATAGCCTTCAACTCGTTCTCCATTACATAGCCGAACATCTTGTCGCCGGGGAAGTAGTCAGCGATAAGAGCTGTAGATGAGTGAGCGCGGTGAGCTGTACCGAATGCGTCGTTGATGTAGCAGTCTGCGTATGAAGCGAGCTTCTTAACAAACTCCTTCTGGGGACCCTCCTTGAGAGCCTTCTTTGCAGCCTTCTTCTCCTCGTCGGTAGCATCCTCAGCCAAGCCACGGGGCTTACCCTCCTCCTCAGCATAGAAACGGAGGTTCTCCAACAGCATAACCTCACCGGGCTTCAATGCAGCAGCCATCTCGGCAGCTTTCTCGCCCATGCAGTCACCAGCGAACTGAACTGTTACGCCCAAACGAGCCTCGATAGCGGGGATAATCTGCTCCAAAGAGAACTTGGGATCGGGGTTCTTCTTGGGACGACCGAGGTGTGACATAAGGATAACGGCACCACCCTTCTCCAATACCTTCTTGATAGTGGGGATAGCAGCGCGGATACGAGTATCGTCAGTTACCTGACCTTCGCCATTGAGAGGCACATTGAAATCTACGCGAATGATTGCACGCTTGCCAGTGAAATCGTAATTGTCGATTGCAAACATAGTCTAAAAATGTTTTTGTTTAACCTTTATTTGATTGTTTATCTCAATTTTTCTGTCCAAGACGAGTGGCAATGCCACACTTGTGGCAAATGTAGTAAAAAATTTCAAAATCTCACACTATTGCGGCGCTAATTTGACAATGAAATCGGCCGCCAGCAAACATTTTCTTGCGTTTTGCCGCGTCTGCCCATTTTTGGGGTGTTGCGGGCTCTATATTCGCAAACCAAAATCGGGCCTCGATGACTACTTCCGAGCCAAAAAAGCGCATTTTTGGGGTGCTTTTCGCCACAAAATAGGGCATTTCGTCACATCAAAGCCAAGATTCGCAACAACAAGGGTGGCTTAACCACATATTTTTTGCGGTTTGAGAAATTTAACTGACTTTTGCATTCGAGAGGTTGAGCCATTTCGGGCTGAAGAGCCTCGGCCGGGAGAGAGTTTACGGCACACAGAAAAAGCAAGCAAGCACAATTAACCATATTAAAAACAATACGCCGCTCCGAGCTATCACCCCCGTGGTAGCCGACAGCCCACAAGGCCGAGCGCGTAGAAAATTAACAAATAAGATGAAAATTTTTACAAAGACAGTTTTGGCTCTCGTAGCCACAGTAGCAGTAGCTGGACAGGCTCTTGCGGGCGGTCCTATGACTAACACAAACCAGAGTGCATCGTTCTTGCGTAGCGTTGCTCGCGGTACATCACTCGACCCCGATGCTGTTTACAACAACCCCGCAGGTGTTGTATTTATGGCTGATGGTTTCCACCTCGGTTTGAGCGACCAGATGGCTTACCAGACTCGTACCATCTCTTCTACATTCGCACCCTTCGCTATGGGCGCACAGAACGGTGGTCAGATGACAAAGGATTTCGAGGGTTCAGTATTCTCACCCCTGGTACCCAGCGTACACTTCGCTTGGAAGCACAACCGTTTGGCTGTAATGGCCGGCGTAGGTGTTAACGGTGGTGGTGGCTCACTCGAGTTCGACAAGGGCTTGGGCTCATTCGAGCGTCAGTTCTCTATCCTCCCCACAGGTATGAAGGCGTTGGGTGTAGAGGCTACACAGTACGACATGGATATGTACCTGAAGGGTAAGTCAATGACTTTGGCTTTCAACGCAGGTGCTGCTTACCGCATCACAGATTGGTTGTCAATCGCTGCTATGGTTCGCTACAGCACAACTTCTAACTCATACGAGGGTTATATGAAGAACATCGGCGTAAATGTTGGTGGCAAGATGACTCTCGCAACTGATGTATTCAAGGGCGCTTTGGCAAACTTGCAGAATCAGTACAATACTGTAAACGCTCAGTACCAGGAGTACAGCGCAATGTACCAGCAGTTGGTAGCTGCAGGTATGGGCGAGAGCGACCAGGCACAGCAGTTGGCAGCTGGTTTGGCTCAGATGGAGGCAGGTATGGCTCAGTTGCAGGCTGGTATGCAGACTGTAGGTGAGAACGCTGTTAAGACTGCTGACCACACACTCGATGTTAAGCAGAAGGGTTCTTCAATCAGCCCCGTTGTAGCGTTGGCTTTCCACAAGGGTAAGTGGGATGCATCGTTGAAGTATGAGTTCAAGATGGCTACCGAGTTGGAGATTACTTCAGCAGAGGTTTCAGCTAAGGACCCCGTAATCAACGCTATCTTCGCTGATGGCTCGACTGTAAAGTCAGAGACTCCCGCCCTGTTGGCAGCCGCTGTTAGCCGTCACTTCGGTCCCGTTAAGGTTACTGCAGAGTGGCACCACTTCTTCGATAAGAACGCCGAGAACTCATTCTCACCCGTTATCGTAGGCAACACTAACGAGTATATGTTGGGTGCCGAGTGGTCAATCAGCGACCGTTGGTTGGTATCAGCAGGTGCACAGCGCACTCAGCTCAATATGAACGAGAACTTGTACTCAGATATGAACTTCGCTATCTCGTCTTGGTCAGTAGGTGCTGGTTTGGCATTCCTCTGCACAGACAACATCCGTCTTAACCTCGGTTTGATGCCCACAATCTACGATGAGGCTGTAGCTGTTGGTAAGGACAACAACGGTATCGACTTCAAGGATGTTTACAAGCGTACTTCAATGGCTTGGGGTATCGGTTTGGACTTCAAGTTCGGTAAGTAATTAGACACATCCTCCACTTTTTGGAGGCGGCAGATAAAAAGGGCTTCGGCCCTTTCACTACCGCAAATCGAATGAGGGCCTGATGCAAGGCACGGCGCCTTATTTCGGCGACAACGCGACAATCCGAATAACGCGACAATTCAGATTGACACGAAGCCGCAGGATATTCGAGATGCCAAGCGTGAGTAACCCCCACGCGACGAGCGGTAGAGAATTGAGAGAGGGGCGAGTGGTTTTGATTGGTTTTACTCGCCCTCTTTCTTAATACTAAATCAGATAAATACTCTTTTTGTAGAATATGGTTTTTGATTGCTGGACGGCTGCGTTGTGAAACGCGGCCGTTGTTTTTTTTGGTGGGTGGCGGTTGGGTGTTGATTTGGTAGGTGTTGGTGTTGGGGATGTTGTGTTTGATGGGTGCGGTTTTGGGGGTGTTGATTTAGAGGATGTTGGTGTTGGGGATGTTGGTTTTGGTGGGACACTCTCCATTAGCGCGAAGAGGATCCTCACTTAATAAAAATCCGACTATCACGCGGATGGCGATAGTCGGACACAAAAATTAATTAACCCCATTTTACTCTTCGGCTCTCGGGGCGAATATGTCTGAAAGGAAGCAGTCGAGATAGTAGAGTTCTGCATCGTCACATATCACTTCCTCTAACAGCATCCGCTCGTCGAGAGTTGAATTCTCTTTGTTCATACAGTCAATTTCTACCATAGGCTCCTTGTTTTGTTTGTTTTTTGTTGTTTGTTACTCCAATAACGCAACGGTCTTGAGGTTTATTGTGTGATGCGAAAGAAAAAATGAGATTTTTTTACGGCGGTGGGATAATAAGATTTCAAAATTGTTTTTTGTCATTGCGAGAGCCGTTAGGCTCGTGGCAACACTGCGAGTAAGCGAGGGCAGAATCAAACTTGTTTGAATTATGCCGAGCAGGAGCAGGGAAAAGACACGAAGTGGATTAATCTCCTACCTACGGCTGTGGGACACCATTAATTAGCAAGAGGAGCATCCTCACTTAATAAAAATTCCTCCTCTAAGCTAGAGGAGGTGGCACTACCAGAGGTAGTGACGGAGGAGTCTGTAAATTGGTCGAATATATCATTCAAAGAACACACTCCCAAAATTAACACACTCCCTCCCCCTAAAGGGTACTCCCTCTAGCTTAGAGGGAGAATTGTTGTTGTATCTGTCATTGCGAGAGCCGTCAGGCTCGTGGCAATTTCCTTCCTACCCAAATGAGATTACCGCGTCGGGCTTTGCCCTCCTCGTAATGACAAATCCAATTTTGAATTTCATTGGTGCGAAGCCCAACCGCGGCAGGCAAGTTTTCGGACGAAGGGCGGTGCGCAGACGGAGGGTTAAGAAACGGATAACTTTTCACGAAGTAAAAGCGCGTAGGCGTCCGTTTTACCGACGGCAAGCGCCGACCCCGAAAACTTGTCACCGCGCCCATTTTGGCGCCACCTTTTGTGGGCCAAAAGGTGGAGGCATCAAAAAGATGCCATTTATTAAGTGAAGAACCTTATCTCGCTCCGCAATCTCATCCCACCGCCGTGAGAGATTTTTTTTGTCATTGCGAAGGAGTGTAGCGACTGTGGATTAATCTCCTCGTTACCATTAGACATACACACATAAAAAAACAGAGGCTGCCGAGTAATGTCGGGCAGCCTGCTGCTTTCGTTAGTTTGGTAGAAAATATCTTATCTGTTTCGGATAATCCACTCGGCAATCTGAACGGCGTTGAGTGCTGCGCCCTTCTTAATCTGGTCGGCAACGCACCAGAATGTGAGGCCGTTCTCCTGGCTGATATCCTGGCGGATACGACCAACATATACGGGATCCTTACCAGCGATGAACAGAGGCATAGGATATACCTTATTCTGGGGCTCGTCCATCAGCACGATACCCTCGCTTGTAGCGAAAGCCTCACGAGCCTGCTCGGTAGTGATAGGCTGCTCGGTCTCAACCCAGATGCTCTCAGAGTGAGCGCGCATCACGGGCACGCGCACGCAGGTAGCCGATACAGCGATATCAGAGTGCATAATCTTGCGTGTCTCGTGGTACATCTTCATCTCCTCCTTGGTGTAGTCGTTATCGGTGAATACATCGATGTGGGGGATGACATTGTAGGCCAGCTGGTAGGCGAACTTGTTTACCGTAGGCTCCTCGCCCGCTACAATCTCCTCGTACTGGTGCTTCAACTCGGCCATAGCCTGTGCGCCACCACCACTTGCTGACTGGTAGGTAGCAACCTTCACACGCTTGATGTGTGAGAGCTTCTCGATAGCGTTCAGCGCCACCACCATCTGGATAGTTGTGCAGTTGGGGTTAGCGATGATGCGACGGGGTGCGTTCAGCGCATCGGTAGCATTCACCTCGGGTACCACCAGGGGCACATCGGCGTCCATACGGAAGGCTGACGAGTTGTCAATCATCAGTGTGCCGTGCTTGGTGATGGTCTCGGCATACTCCTTCGATGTAGAGGCACCTGCCGAAGTGAGGGCGATATCTACGCCCTTGAAATCGTCGTTGTGCTGCAGGAGCTTAACCTCAACCTCCTGACCACGGAAGTTGTACTTCGTGCCCGCGCTACGCTCCGAGCCGAAGAGCAACAGCTCGTCGATGTGAAAATCTACTCTTTCGTTCAAGATGGTCAGAAACTCCTGACCTACGGCGCCGCTGGCGCCAACAATAGCAATCTTCATAACTATATAATAACCTAATTCCTAACTTTAATTTCTAATCAAAAAACTCATCAGCCGTATGGGTCTGGTGCTGCACGGCGCCCTCACCCGGAGCCAACTCCTTGGGGCAGTCATACGACTCCCAGCCCTCGGGGCGTGAGAACTTGGCATTGCGGCTCAAGCCGAGGCTCGGGTCGGCGTATGCCTTGACGAGGAACTCACCCACGATGGGCAGAGCCATAACGCTACCCTCGGCGCTGACGCTGAGGTGTACCGACTGGTCCTCGCCACCAACCCACGAACCTGCCACCAGCGTAGGCGTAACGCACATAAACCAGGCGTCACGGTTCTCGTTTGATGTACCTGTCTTACCGCCAATCTCCATATCCTTCATACCGAACTGCCAAGTCAGACGGCCACCCGTACCCATTGTGATTACCCTCTGCAACATTGTCAGCATAGTGTAGGCTGTATGCTTGTTCACGGCATCCTGCGACTTGGGGATGAAGCTCGAGATGAGGTTACCCTGTCTATCCTCGATGCGTGTGACGAAAATCGGGTCGATGTGTACGCCCTCATTGACGAAGGTCGAGTAGGCGCTCACCAACTCAAAGACATTCGACTCGAAGGCACCCAGACACAGCGCGTAGGCGGGATAGATGTAGCTTGCGATACCCATATTGTGCAGGAAGTCGGCCACGGTCTCGGGCTGCTTGGCCTGCTTCATAATCCACGCCGAGTAGTTGTTACGCGAGTTGGCCAGACCCCAATAGAGCGGATGCAGCACGCCGTCGTACTCCACCTTGCCCGCCTCCTTGGGCGACCAGATACCTGCGGGAGTCTCAATCGAGACAGGCAGGTTGGGAGCCATCGTGCAGGGCGTAAGACCCAGCTGGTCGATGGCGAAAGTATAGATGAAGGGCTTGACCGTAGAACCAATCTGGCGCTTGCCTTGCTTAGCCATATCGTACTTAAAGTAGCGGAAGTTGGGGCCACCGACATAGGCCTTCACCTGACCCGAGCGGGGGTCCATCGCAACGAACGAGGCACGCATAATACGCTTGTGATGGAGGATTGAGTCGCGGGGCGTCATCACGGTGTCGCGCTCGCCCTTGAATGTAAAGACCTTCATCTTGCACTCCTTCTCGAATGAAGCGAATATCTCAGCCTCATCGGCGCCATCCTTACGCATCTCGCGGTAGCGGTCGGAGTTCTTCATTGCGCGCTTGATGATAGCCTCACGCTCCTCGGGAGTGGTATCTTGGAAGAGCACCTTCGTAGCCTTCACCTGGCGGTCCATACGGGGCTGAATGACGCTCTCCATCTGCTTCTGGATAGCCTCCTCGGCATACTTCTGCATCGCGGGGTTGATGGTGGTATAGATACGCAAACCATCGCGGTAGATGTTGTAGGGTGTGCCGTCAGCCTTCGTATTCTTCAAGCACCAGCCATAGAGCGGATTCTCGTCGTACTCCTTGACAGCCTGCTCGTAGTCCCAATCGGTCAGATATTGGCGGCGTGTAGGACGCTTGGCGTTCATCACCTGGCGCAACATCTCACGGAAGTAGGTAGCCTCACCGCTGTTGTGGGTGATGGGCTTGTAGTTGAGTGTGATGGGGAGTGCCGAGAGCGAGTCGCACAGATGGCGCGAGATGGCGCCAGCGCTACGCATACGGCTCAACACTGTGTTACGGCGCGAGAGGGCGTTGTCGTAGTTCAATACGGGCGAGTAGCGTGTGGGGGCATTCACCACACCCACCAGCACGGCGGCCTCCTGAATGTTGAGCTCCTCGGGCGACTTGCCGAAGAAGGTGCTTGCGGCCGACTTGATGCCGTAGGCGTTAGAGCCGTAGCCCACCGTATTGAGGTACATTGCGGCAATCTCCTCCTTGGTGTAGTTATGCTCGAGTTTGAGGGCTGTAATCCACTCCTTGAACTTCGACTGCACGAGCTTCACCGAGCGACCCACCTTGCTACGGTTGCGTACGGTGTCACGCGGGAAGAGGTTTTTGGCCAACTGCTGTGTGATTGTAGAGCCACCACCCTGCGACTGGTCGCGCAACACGATGGTGCGGATACCCACACGGAACAGCGACGGGATGTCGATACCCGAGTGGCTACGGAAGCGGGCGTCCTCGGTAGAGATGAGCGCCGCCACGATGGGAGGCACGATGTGGCCGTCCAACTTCAGATGGCGTGTAGAGTCGGCGGGGAAGAGATCCTCGTACTGCACATAGGAGCGGTTCTCGATGAAGAATGTACCGATGACATGGCCATTGTCGCCATAAATCTCGGTTGCGAGGTTGCTCTTGGGGTTCTCCAACTCCTCGAATGAGGGTATGCGACCGAATACGCCCAATGCCGCCAACACCAGCATCAGGAACAGGAATACCACGGGGGCGATAGCCACCACCCACATTGTCTTTACGACTCTCTGCTTATCCTTCAAGAAATCATTTATGCTCATAATCTTCACAGTGCATTACGGGCTCTGCCAACGCAAACGCCCACATCCAACGCACAAAGGTAAGATTTATTTTGGGAAAAATGCGATTTTCTCGGCCACAATATCTCCATAGGAGATAAATGGGCTCACTGCGAGCCACTTTAGAAGGGCAATTCCACGCCCGCGCCGATGTAGAAATTACCCTCGCTGGGACGGTAGAGCGAGAGCTTGAAGGCCGAAGTGGCGGCCGCAGGCGAAGAGAAGATATTGACATCGACGATGATGTCGCCACCGTAAGCGTGGATGTTGTGCCAACGGTACTTCAGACCCGCATCTGGGTCGAGGACGGTACGCTGGAAGCGCGCCACATCACCACCCACATTGAGGCGTATGCGCTTGAAATAGACGATGCCGCGGATACCGCCGTCGGGGTAGCAAATGGGCAACTGATAGTTGAGCGAGAGAGCCATATAGTTATGATTCTCAATCTGTGACGAGCTGAATCCACGCACCAGCAGGTTGGTAGATTTGAACGACAAGGCCGACAGCGCATCGCTACTCTTGAAGCCACCGATAGAGGTCTGGTAGGCCATCGCCAGCGAGAGGCTGTTGTGCTTGAAGAAACCTGGAGTCAGCACCTTGCCGTAGAGAGCCAGCAGGTCGCTGAAGCCCTTATTTGTGGGGTTGATGGCGTAGGCACCCTGCAGAGCCACACCCCACGGCGGAGTGAAGTCGCGGTGAGCCATACGCACCATATCCTGGAATCCTAACGAGAACGAGGTGAGGTGCAGACCCTCCTGATAGCCTATCGTAGCCACATTGCTGATGCCACCCTCATCGAATGAGAGCGTGCCCGTATTGGCCACCAAGCCGTTGGAGTAGTTCCACGATGCGGCAGCCACCAGACGCTGGGTGTGGTAGCCGTTCTGGAACATCAGCGGCACGGTGAAATCGACACCCACCGAGTAGTATTTACCCCTCTTTGGCGGGAGCGGGAAGTCGAAGCGGTGAGTCTCGCTGTTATAGACATAGATGGGATAGATATTCTGGCGGCCTCCGTAGGTGGCATTGACGCTGATGGTGGGGCCGAGGCCGTAGTAGCGAAGCGTACCCTTCCAGATATTACCCTCCTGAGCGTTGTAGCCATAGGTGAAAAATCCCTGCATCGACGAGAGCAGGTTCTGTGTCATCACCGTAGCACCGAGATTCATACTGATGGCACTCTCCTCGCTGAGTTCAAAGGGGTCGTACGACAGCGGAGCCCAACTATGGAAGTTGAAGAGTGTCAAACCCTTGCGATAGCGGCGCGTCTTGGTCGGCGAGGCGATAGTGGCGGTATCGGCCTGCATCAGGGGGATGGTGTCGAGGTTGATGATATCCCACTTCTCGCGTGGCGGATTGACCACACTCTTCGGCAGGGCGGCATACTCCACACGGCGCATCAACTTATCCTCGCGCTGCACTGCGGGGTGGTAACCCAACGAGTCGTATGAGGTGAGCAGTATTCGTCCCTTGTCGGCGGGCGCCACATCGAATGAGCCGTAGCGCGAAGTGGTGAGCTGGTACTCCACGCCCGAGGCGAGGTCGTAGCAGTGTATCTCGTCACGACCCGAAGCGATAGAGCCGTAGTAGAGGCGGCCACCTGCGGCGCGCAGATTGCTGATGGTGATGTAGGCGGGGCGTGTGACCGTAGCGAGCGAGAGGCTCTTATCAATCGATGCTATCCACATACCTTCGTCGCCCGTCACAATGCAGTAGTGCAGTCGTGTGGCAGAGTCCCAGGCCAGAGAGTGTATCTCCTGCCCGAAGGGGATGTCGGCCTTGCGCTCATCGCCCGCAGCGTTGCGGTAAACAACTGAATATATGCCACTTGGGTCGTACTCTATCCACGCCAGACCACCCTCATCGTCGGGTGTCGGGTAGAGGATGTTGCGGCGACGGTCAATCGAGCGGGGGCGTTGCTTGTCGATGTCCATATAGCAGAGCGTCGAGCGCACCCTCTCAGCGAACATCTTACTGCGACGATACTCGGTCCACCACACTCGGCGCGTAGCGGGGTCGTAGATGGGTCGCGTGGCGATGTTACCCGTATAGCTGAGGCGCTGCTCGTGGCCCGTCTGCTCGTCAAGCATAACAAAGCGCGAGGGGCTATCCATATCCTCCTTGAGCAGCAGGATGCCCTCGCCATCAATCCATTGCGGGTGGCTGTATGTCGTATAACTCTTTATGCGGGGTGTGGAGAGCATCTGACTGCTATTGGCGACGGGCTCGAGGCTCTCCCAATGGTTGTTCAGATGGTCGAATGTGGAGCGGAACAGCTCGCGTGACGAGAAGCCAAACAGACGCCTCATTCGTCTATTCTCGGAGATGAAACTCCACGGGTGGCGAGGTCCATAGGCGGCCATATCGTCGGCCATAACGCGACCAGCCAGCTCATTGCCGTGCGCCACCATCTGGTAGCCGAGCTGATAATGGTCGGGGATGAAGTCGCGGTAGGAGCCGCAGAAGAACTTGTCGTAGGTGTTGTAGCGGTAGTCCACCCTGCCCATAGCACGATACTCGAGCGTGAAGCGGGGCTGCAGACCACGACCAAACGACGAAGCCTGCGTCTCGAACATCGTGGCGTCGCCCTCCATCATCCACAGCGGCATAAAGATAAGGCCAATGGTGGAACTCTGCTGACCGAGCAGGTAGGAGAGGAACTTAACGAAGCCGACATTCAGGTTGTTGTACTGCGCCGCGTGGCGGTATTCGTGCGCCACGAGCTGCTTGATCCACGGCATCGAGTAGCCATCAATCGACGGCGAGGAGAGGAACTCCACACGCTTGGGCAGCCACATCACAAGTCCGTTGGACTTCATATTTTCGGGGTGTACGACAAACGGAATATTCAGCGCGGGAAGACGATAACCGTATGATATATGGGGATATAGCACATCGGCATAGTAGAGCGTCGAGTGGCCAATCTTCTCGGCCGAGCGGGGGTAGATGACCTTGGCATGGGGGGTCTTGCTCCTCATCCACTTCAGGCCGAGCGGGTCCGTACCCCAGCTGTAGTATTGAGCCGAGGCGGGCAACTGCAGAAGCAGGGCCAGCAGTGTGGTGAAGATATATTTGCAGACTCTCTGATGCATAGGTCGCTTACATTGATTGTTTTAGGGACGGTAGTGACTTTTCGGGCTTGACAGCAAGTTTGGCAGTGGGGATTAACCGCCCGCCTTCTTGCACTTATAGCCAGCGGCCGCCAGCAACTCCATAACGCGGTCGCGGTGGTCGCCCTGCACAATTATCTTGCCATCCTTGGCCGAGCCTCCGACGCCACAACGGCTCTTGAGCATACGGCCCAACTCCGTGAGGTCGTCGTCGGTGCCGACAAAGCCTTCGACAAGCGTAACGGTCTTACCGCCACGATGTTTGCGGTCGAGCCACACCTTCAGGTTCTGCTGCTGCGGGGGCAGTGTCTCCACCGTGGGCTCGTCGCTGAGATTATACTCGAAGTCGGGGTTGGTAGAATAGACCATACCCAGACGCTGTTTCCAATCGTTCATAGCTGATGGTTTTGTTCTGCCCAACCCGCTCTCGCCCGACAGCAAAAAACTGAAAGCTTTTGACCCACAAGGCAACAAAAGGTCGGCAGATGTTTGGTGCAAATTTACTATTTTATTATCTTTACAACAAATTATGAAACGCACAACGGTCGAAAAATTGAGAAATGAGTCCCTGGCAAGGTGTCGTTGCGAGGGAAATTACTCTGTGCCGCAATCCATCGACGACGGACGCCGCCTGGTGAGGGTCTTCGTCGAGGGCTATGAGGATGTGGCCTTCTGGCGAGGTATCTTCGACCACTTCGACAACCCCTATCTGCGTTTCGAGATATCGGTGCCTACGCGTGAGGACCTGCCCAAGGGCAAGAAGATATTGATGTCGATGATTCCGCAGTCGAGCGAGGAGATGCTGCTATGCGTCGATTCAGACTTCGACTATCTGTTCGGCAACCGCACCGAGCAGTCGGAGATGATTAACTCGGCGCCCTATATGTTCCACACCTACACCTACGCCACCGAGAACTACCTCTGCTACGCCCCGTCGCTGCACAATGTGTGTGTCAAGGCGACGAAGAACGACTGCCACATATTCGACTTTGTGAGCTTTATGCGCGACTACTCGCGAGCCATCTATCCGCTCTTCTTGTGGTACGCCTACTCGGCACAGCTGGGCAGCGAGTCGGTGCTGACCTTGGCCGACTTCAAGAATACGGTGCGACTTGGATTCCTCGAGTTGGAGCGCAACGGAGCCGACACCTTGGCGTGGCTCTGCCGCAATGTAGAGCGCAAGCGCATCCGCCTGGAGAACGAAAATCCGCAGATGGCCACACAGATTGAGGCCTTCGGCGAGATGTTGCGTGCCAAGGGCGTGAACGAGGATAACACCTACCTCTATATGCACGGCCACACGCTGATGGACAATGTGGTGATGGTGTTGCTCAACACCGTCTGCGACCGCCTGCGACAGATGTCGGTGGCAAAGATTCAAGGCTCGAACAAGCAGGGGCTACCGCTGAAGAACGAGATGAGCAACTATATGAACTCGCTGCGCTCGATACGCGATGTGCTGCTCGACAACGAGAACTACACCGCTTGCCCCCTCTACACACTGCTGAAGGCCGACATACAGAACTACATCGACCGCACCGTCGAGCGTATGAAACAGAAGAAAAATATAAAGATAACAAAATAACAAAAAGTATGAAAATCAAAACTTTAGTAGCATCGCTCATCATTGCGTGTGGTGCTTTCACTGCCACTGCGCAGGAGATTGCTTTTGGCGCACAGCGCGAGGGCTGGATGCGTAAGGCCGAGGAGTGCAAACCTCAACTCAAGGAGACAATCGTTAAACCCAAGGCCATCGTCCGCAGCGTAGCCGATGAGGCGGCGTTCCAGGGTTGGCGTATGGAGCAGGCCGAGCCTATCGAGGCGCTCTACTCATCGTCACTCAAGGAGCGTAACACCGTCATCCTCGACCTGGGTGACCACTACACAGGCTACTTTACAATGAAGCTCAACCACACGGGTATGCCCGCCGATGCGCCCATCCGCCTGAGGCTCACCTTTGGCGAGGTGCCCGCCGAGCTGAACACCCCCTTCGACCCCTATCCCGGCGGTTTGAGCCGCGCGTGGTTGCAGGACGAGGTGGTGCAGGTGATGCGTCTGCCCGAGGAGGTGAAGGTGCAGCGCCGACTGGCTTGCCGCTATGTGAAGATTGAGGTGTTGGCCACATCATACTTCGACTTCCGCATCGAGGATGTGACCTTCCGCGCCATCACTTCGGCTCACGGCGAGGCCCCCGCACTTGCCGAGGGTACCGACCCTATGATTCAGAAGATTAACGAGATAGGCCTGAAGACTCTGGCCGAGTGTATGCAGACCGTGTATGAGGACGGCCCCAAGCGCGACCAGCGTCTATGGATTGGCGACCTCTACCTGGAGGCTCTGGCCAACGCCGTCTCTTACAAGAACCACGAGCTGACGAAGCGTTGCCTCTACCTGTTGGCGGGTATGGCCGACGAGGAGGGATTCTTGCACGCTACGGTATATGAGTTGCCCACGCCGATGCCGCAGATTAACCAGCACACGATGGACTACAGCCTGCTCTATGGTGTGGCGCTGCTGGAGTACTTCAAGGAGACGGGCGACCGCACAACAGCCGAGGAGTTGTGGCCCGTGGTGAAGTATCAGATTGACTACGCACGCACCTACCTGAAGGATAACATCTACGATGTGGAGAAGCAGCCGCAGTATTGGCTGGTATTCGACTGGAAGGATGACCTCAACCGCCACACACCCATTCAGGGCTTGATGACCTTCGCCATCGACAAGAGCTACGAGTTGGCGACACTGCTCGGCCGCGAGAAGGAGGTGGCCGACTGGCCCAAGCTGCTGAAGGATATGCGTAAGGCATCGCGCGAGGCCTTCTACGACAAGAAGCGTGGCGTGATGGTATCGGGTCCCGACTCACAGGTGTCGTACCTCTCGCAGGTGTGGATGATTCTGTCGGGTACACTCTCGGCAAAGGAGGGTGCACGCGCTCTGGAGTATGTGTTGTCGGATAACTCGACCTGCTATCCTGGCTCGCCCTACGCCTACCACTATGTGATAGAGGCTATGATGCAGTGCGGTATGCAGGAGCGTGCCCGCGAGCTGTTGCTCGACTACTGGGGCGGAATGATTAAGAAGGGCGCCGACACATTCTGGGAGGTCTATGACCCCAACGACGACAAGAAGTCGCCCTACCAATTCTTCCCCATCAACAGCTACTGCCACGCCTGGAGCTGCACTCCCGTATACTTTATCTATAAGTATCCCGAGACTTTCCAGAGATAGAAGGGGAATTCAAAATTCAGAATTATAGAAAAGTCTGCTTGTGGAAACAGGCAGACTTTTTTGTATCTGTTATGCAGGAGATTAATCCACTTTGTGTCTTTTCCCTGCTACTGCTCGGCATAATTCAAACAAGTTTGATTCTGCCCTCGCTTAATCGCAGTGTTGCCACGAGCCTAAAGGCTCTCGCAATGACAAACAAATTTTGAATTCTGCATTTTGAATTTCATTGTCGCGAAGCCCATCCGCGGCAGGCAAGTTTTCGGACGAAGGGCGGTGCGAAGACGGAGGGTTAAGAAACGGATAACTTTTCACGAAGTAAAAGCGCGTAGGCGTCCGTTTTACCGACGGCAAGCACCGACCCCGAAAACTTGTCACCGCGCCCATTTTGGCGCCACCTTTTGTGGGCCAAAAGGTGGAGGCATCAAAAAGATGCCATTTACTAATTGAAGAACCTTATCTCGCTAATCAATCTCATCCCACAGCCGTAGAGTGCTAATCAAAGTTGTTGTATAAACATAAATGTCACATTCACTTCGTTCATTCGCAATGACAAATAGGATAAAGAAAAACTAACAAAAATCGATGGCGGCGGCGCAGGCGTAGCCCTCGTCGTAGAGTGCGAGGAGCTTGCGGGTGTCGCGTTCGATGCGATTCACCTCGATGGGGCGCTGGGGGCGCAGAACTATCAGGCGACCCTCGTCCTCGAGGCGCTCGATAAGGTCGAGACGCTCGTTGTAGAGTGCATTGCGCTGGCGGATGGCCTCACGCAGGTGGGGATAGCGACGATAGATAAAGGGCGGCACGGTGGTCGGCTTCTCGGACTTGCGGTAGCCGCGGTTGCGGGTCAGCACCACAAGATTGTTGTCGTAGCCCAACTCGCGGGCACGCAACAGCGGAATGGAGTCGGCGACACCGCCATCCAGCATAGGCTCACCATCGACATAGCAGATGGGCGACACGAAGGGCATACTGCTCGACGCTCGCACGATGTCGATGATGCGGACGGGGTCGTGCTTCTCCTCGTAGTAGCAGGCGCGGCCCGTCTTGCAGCTGGTGGTGACCATCTCGAAGCGCCCCTCGCAGGCGGCATAGGCGGGATAGTCGTAGGGGGTGATGCGGTTGGGGATATCGTCGAAGAGCAGGTCGAAATCCATAATGTTACCCTTCAGCAGGAGGTGCTTCAGACCCACATATTGATATTTATCCAGCAGGTCGATGTTGCAGAACTTCGACCTACCGCGCTGTGACGACATATACGACAGGCCGTTGCAGGCGCCCGCGCTCACGCCAATGGTGTAGGGGAAGCGTATGCCCCTATCCATCAGGTTGTCCAGCACGCCAGAGGTGAATACTCCGCGCATACCTCCGCCCTCGAGGATAAGTCCCGATTGGGGAGTCATTTGATAATTCGACTTATACATCGGCCCATAGTTTACAATTCGACACCAAAGGTAGATATTTTAACCAACAATCACGCAAAAATGCGGCCAAAAAAAGTACCGACTCCAGCCATTGGGGTCGGTACTCATCTTTGCGGGCTGCGACGCCGTGGCGGCAGCCTCTATCTCTTGCCTCGGCGGAGGGTTACTCATCACCGGGGCGGCGAGAAATCTGGTCGAGAGCCGACACAGCCTCACGGATAATGTCGTTCCAGGGCTGGGTAGGATCCTGCACCTTTGTTGCGCGGATGCGGTCGAGGGCCTTATCCAGCGGCTCGAGGCGCTCTGTGCGGTTAGACACGGTGAAGTCGTAACGCAGTGTCTTGGCCTTCTCATAAGACTCGATACCATCAACCAAGCGCTCGAAACGGATAGACGAGCGGCAGAAGGGGTAGATCAAGTAGGTATCGCCCGACGCAAAGCGGTCGAAGCGTGAGTCATACTGAGGATTCTCGGGCCAAGAGTTATAAGCCCAACGCAACATACCGTCGAAGTCGTGAGCCAGCGCGTGCCAGCCGAGCAACTCAGCCTCGAAGGGCTGTGAGTATGTGAGCGTATTGGGGAAGTGCGTGCTGCAACATACATAGAATGTAGTGATGTAGTTGTTGGCGCGGCGCATAGTCAAATCCTCGGCGGTCATAGGCTGGCGCTGTGCGATGCAGACATCGCGTACATTGGTGTACTTGCGGAACGAATACTTGTTATCGGCCATAGCGAAGTGGAGCTTGGGGGCGTACTTATTAAGCACTCTGATAGCCTCATCCATATCCTCGGGCTCGCGCTCGTCGGCGGCGATGTTCACACCCGATGCAATCATCAAGTCCTTGTCGATGTGGCGATAGAAGTCAGTAAGGAAGGGGCCCCACATCTTCTCGAAAATGGGTGTGCCAGGCTTGGCCTTGACGGTAACCTTCTCGCCCTTGGCCTCGTCGAAGTAGTCCAACTCGTAGTTCCAAGGCAGCATCGAGTAGCAGTTGATGTAGCGGTAGATGCCAGCATCCATAGCGGCCTTGATGACCTTATCAAACACAGTGTAGTCGTACTCCCACTGGCCATCCTTCTTCAGCGTCCACTTAATCATATCCTCGTAGGCGTCGTAGCACTGGTGGTTCCAGGGGTCTTTGTTCAGCGTGAGGGTGATGACCTTCTGGCCAGCCTTCTGCAACATCTTATAGTTGCGAGTGATAGCCTCGAAGTGAGCATCGCTCCAGAGTTCCAGACCCTCGGCACGCGCAACAGCTGCGGGGTGCTGCCACAAGTCGAGGTGGAAGTTCCACAGCTCGGGCTCGTGCAGTGACTCGGCGTTGATGTCCAACTCAAAGGGCAGGACAACCTTGCTGCCGCTATTGTCGGTGATTACGACCTTCGACTTATAGATACCCGGCTCGACATAGTTGGGCAACTTGAATCTGAGCCATACGGGGCGTACAGTGCGCTCGTCCATATCGAAGTGAGTGAGCGTATCCAACATATCGGCAACCAAAACGGCGGGGTGACCCTCCTTACGGTTACACATACAGCTGGGGTCGCTCTTATCGGCCAGGGTATAGCGCACGAAGTGAGCCTTGACATAGTTCGTGCTGGCGGGGATAGTCGCCTTATCGCCCTTCATAGGCTTAACCTCGACACGCACGCCATCGGCTGCGCCCTTGGTCCACAAGAGAATCTGCGCCGACACACGCTCGCCACGCCATCCCGACAGACGCATAGTCTCGACGGGCTTGACCTGCGGCACGATGCTGCGCGAATAGACTGAATCGATGGTGGCCCAAGCGCCATTGAGGCCCTTCTTCACACCATCCCACTCTGCCTTCTGCTCCTCGGTCAAAGGCACGGGGTCCTCAGCCTCGGTGAAGGTCTCAACAGGCGGCAACTGCTCAACGCATCCAGCGAAAAGAGCCGCCAACAATACTACTGATAATCTTCTCAACATTTTTATTAATTACCTTATCTACCACTTTTATTAATTACCTTGTCTTCCACTTAATAAATTATCTTAGCCGTCACATAAATTACCTTAGCGGCCACTTAATTTACCTTAGCCACCACATTTTCCCCTTAACGAAAACCATTCGAGGCGCAGCCATAGAGAGGTTGCGCCTCGAAGTGAGTAGCTTAGTGAATTACTTGCGTGATGCGCTGTTGATAGCCTCACGAGCCTCAGCAGTAACCTCCTTCCAGGGGCCCTTAGAGTTGTTTACATCGCCTGTGCTAATCTTCTCCAACACGGCGTCAATCTCCTTGGTATCGACACCCTCGCGGCGCAACTGGCGAACCTTCTCGGCATCCTCGATACCGTCGATCAGACGCTCGAAGCGGATAGAAGAGCGGTTGTGGGGGTAAACCAAGTATGTGTCACCCGATGTCCAGCCACCGAAGCGTGAATCCATAGCGGGATTCTCAGGCCAAGAGTTGTAAGCCCAACGCAACATACCGTCGTAGTCGCAAGCTACATTGAACAAACCGAGCAACTCGGCCTCGTAGGGGTTTGAGTTAGTAAAGGTGTTGGGGTAGCCCGGACCACAACATACATAGAATGTAGTGTTGAAGCCACGCTCACGACGAGCCACGATATCCTCGTGGTCGGCACGCTGTGTCATCAATACACATACATCGCGCATATTATCCTTGAAAAGTCTGTAAGACTTGTGCATATCGGCCAACGCAAAGCCCATCTCGGGAGCGCACTCTGTCAGCACCTTGATAGTAGCCTCCATAGCCTCGGGGCCACGCTCGTCCATAGCGATATTAGTGATATTCAACCAACCCTTAGCCTCGAGGTGCTTCTTGAAGTCGGTCAAGAAAGGCTTCCAGATTTTGGGGAAGATGGGTGTGCCAGGCTCAGCCTTAACAGTCACCTGCTCGCCCTTAGCCTCGTCGAAGTAGTGCAACTCGCAGTTCCAGGGAACCATAGAGTAGCAGTTGATCATCTTATTGATGCCAACGCCCATCATAGTCTCAACAACGCGGTCGAAGATAGCGTAGTCGTATGACCAAGTGCCGTCCTTCTTGAGTGTCCACTTAATCATATCCTCGTAAGCGTCGTAGCACTGGTGGTTCCAGGGATCCTTGTTCAAAGTAGTGGTGATAACCTTCTGACCAGCATTAGCCAAACGAGTCATAATAGGCTTCAAAGCCTCGAAGTGAGCATCGCTCCAGAGCTCCAAGCCGTAAGCGCGTGCAACGGCTGTGGGGTGCTGCCACAAGTCGAGGTGGTATGACCACTTGTCGGGAGTAGCCAAAGTGTGCTTCTGTACCTCGAGTGTGAGGGGCAACTTAATCTTACCCATACCGTCGTATGATACTACAACCTCAGAGTTGTAGATACCCTCGGCAGCGTCTGCGGGCACCTCGATTGAGAGCCATACGGGACGCACTGTCTTGGCAGCCATATCGAAGCGGTCAAGTGAGTCGAGCATATCGGGCTTCAACACTGTACCATTGTGGTCCTCACAGCTCTTGTCGGCGAGAGTGTAACGCACGAAGTGAGCCTTGGCGATAGATGCGGGCAGAGTAGCTGCGGCAGAGGTGAAATCCTTAACCTCGCACTTTACGCCCGATGCGCCCTCGGCAGTCCAGAGAACAAGCTGTGCGTTGGCACGCTCGCCCTTCCACGCCACGATGGGCATAGTCTTAACCTCGCCTACGGCGGGTACCTCGCTACGAGAATAGTGCACATCGGCACAGCCCCACGCGCCGTTCAGCGCCTTCTTAACCTCACCCCACTTAGCCTCGGCCTCGGCAGAGATGGCAACGGGGTCGTCAGCCTCAACAAAAGTAACAACAGGCTCGCTCTTGCTTACGCAACCCACCATAGCGGCAGCGGCCATTGCTGCAAAGAAAAATCTTTTCATCTGATAATAGTTTTTATAGTTAATACTTTTTGCCAAAATATATAATGCAGACAAATATAAGCAAATAATATTGAATTAATGTTCTTTATCGGCATTTTTTTGATGTTTTATGTTTACCTTTGCTCGGGTTAGAGCGACCCTGCAGCCTACGGGCGCGGGCGCACGAGGAATAAAAAAACATTAACATTATGAATTTCAAGTCTTTGTACAACACTTTCCTGTTGTCTATAATGTCGGGTATAATGATTGGTTTTGGTGGTTTCACCTACCTGATGTGTACCAACCGACTGGTCGGAGCATTGCTCTTCTCCTTCGGACTGCTGACCATCGTATGCCAGGGCTTTGCGCTCTATACGGGCCGCATCGGTTACTACCGCACCTATGGCACCGTGAGCCTGCTTACGACCATTGCGGGTAACTTCGTTGGTACTTTCATTATGGGTAAGGCGCTGCAGCTGGTTCGCCACACGGTGGACATCGCCACCATCGTCGAGCCTAAGCTGAACGACTCGGCACTGAGCGTCTTTCTGCTCTCGATAGGTTGTGGTGTGATGATGTACCTGGCGGTGGACTCTTATCGCAAGGCCAAGTCGTGGCTCTTCATCATTATGCCCATCGTAATCTTCATCGTCTGCGGCTTCGAGCACTCGATAGCCAATATGTTCTACATCTCGCTGGCCAACGCGTGGGGTTGGGATGCTGTACGCATCACACTCATCGCGATTGTGGGCAACGGCGTAGGTAGCTGGATTATAAATGCATCGAATTTTACTCTTTCGGAAGACAAATAAAAACTAATAAAAAAATGAAAAAACTACTTATGACTCTTTCGGCGGCCGTTATCGCATTTTCGGCTATGGCCGACGAGGGTATGTGGCTGTTGCCCTACCTTCAGAAAATGAACATCAAGGATATGAAGGCCAAAGGTTTGCGCCTCTCTGCCGAGGATGTTTACTCGATTAACAACACTTCGCTCAAGGACGCCATTGTAATCTTCGGCGGCGGCTGCACAGGCGAGATTGTATCAGACAAGGGTTTGGTTTTCACCAACCACCACTGCGGCTACGGCTCTATCCAGGCTTTGTCGTCTGTTGAGCACGACTACCTGAAAAACGGCTTCTGGGCAAAGTCTCACGCCGAGGAGTTGCCCTGTCCTGGTCTGTCGGTGCGTTTCGTACGCTCGATTGAGGATGTGACCGCACAGATTCTGGGCAATGTGCCCTCAATCTCGGGTGAGCAGGAGCGTCAGCAGATTGTAAGCCAGAACATCAGCGGCCTGACAAAGGAGATGAACGCATCGCTGCCCAAGGGTCAGCAGGCACAGATTGTTGCCTTCTTCGGTGGCAACCAGTACTTTGCATTTGTTTATGAGGTATATACCGATGTTCGCTTGGTGGGTACTCCTCCCTCGTCTATCGGTAAGTTCGGCGGCGACACCGACAACTGGATGTGGCCCCGTCACACTGGCGACTTCTCAATCTTCCGCGTATATGCCGACAAGGACAACAAGCCCGCAGCATACTCAAAGGATAATGTACCCTACAAGCCCGCACGCCACCTCGAGATATCACTCGACGGCGTTGAGGAGGGTGACTTCTCGATGATTATGGGCTTCCCCGGCTCGACAACACGCTATATGACATCATACGAGATCGACCAGATGTTGGAGGTGTCGAACCCCCAGCGCATCTACATTCGTGGCGAGCGTCAGCAGATTCTGTGGGAGGCTATGGAGGCCAGCGACGAGATTCGCATCAAGTACGCTTCGAAGTATGCTGGTTCGTCTAACTACTGGAAGAACTCAATCGGTATGTCACGCGGCATCCAGAAGTTGGGCGTGAAGGCACAGAAGCAGGCTCAGGAGGCCGCCTTCCAGAAGTGGGCCAACGAGAACACTCTGCCCGAGGAGAAATATATGGACGCACTGCCCCAGATGCAGAAGGTAGTGGAGGCTATGACCCCCGTACAGGGCGATATGCAGTACCTGCAGGAGGCTTTCCTGCGTGGCGTAGAGATCATCTCTCCCGCACGCGGTGGCGCTTCGGCTGGCTTCTACAAGGATTATGACGCCGAGTTGGACCGCAAGGTGGCAAAGCGTATGCTCACCATCGCCAAGGAGAATATGCGTCCCGAGGCTCTGCCCTCGTTCTATGCAGAGGTTGTGGACAAGAAGTTCGGCGGCAGCATCGAGGCCTATGTTGATTACATCTACGACAACTCTGTTTTCACATCGCTGGAGAAGGCGCAGGCCGCAACCGACGAGCAGAAGAAGGCTGACCCCGCAGTGGAGTTGGCAAACTCTGTGATGGACTCTTACCGCGCCATTGCGCCCAAGAACGCAGAGTTCACTCCGCAGTACAACGAGGCTCACCGCCTCTACATCGCTGGATTGATGAAGATGCAGCCCGAGAAGGCTTGGTACTCTGATGCCAACTTCACCATCCGTTGCACTTACGGTAATGTGTTGCCCTACGATCCCGCCGATGCTATCACCTACAACTACTACACAACGCTGGAGGGTGTAATCGCCAAGGAGGATACATCTAACCCGTTGGAGTTCACCGTTGAGCCCAAACTCAAGGAGCTCTACGCCAAGAAGGACTACGGTCGCTACGCCGACAAGAACGGTCGTCTGAGAGTAGGCTTCCTCTGCAACCTCGACATCACTGGCGGTAACTCTGGTTCGCCCGTATTGGACGGCAACGGCCGCCTGATTGGTCTTGCCTTCGACGGCAACTGGGAGGCTATGTCGGGTGATGTGGCTTTCGAGCCCGAGTTGCAGCGTTGCATCGCAGTGGATATCCGCTATGTACTCTTCGTTGTGGACAAGTTCGCTGGTTGCGACCACATTATGAGCGAGCTCGACATCGTACAGAGCAAGGCTGGTAAGTCAAAGCGCAAGTAATCTCTTCCCTTTTTTGGGGTGAACATAGAGGGCTGGCACGACATCGTCGCCAGCCCTTTTTTGTTAATTCAAGATTTTCATTAAGTGAGTATCCTCTTCGCGCTAATGGAAAGTGTCCCACCGCTGTGAGTGGGAGAATAGTTGTTGTATCTGTCATTACGAGGAGGAGTTTACTCCGACGCGGTAATCTCATTCCGTTAGCAAGGAGATTCCCACAGTCGCTCAGCTCCTTCGGAATGACATTTTTATTAGCTTTTTTCTCTACTTGTCATTGCGAGGAGGGCAAAGCCCGACGCGGCAATCTCCTACCTACGGCTGTGGGACACCATTAATTAGCAAGAGGAGCAGCCTCACTTAACAAAAATTCCTCCTCTAAATTAGAGGAGGTGGCACGAACAAAGTGAGTGACGGAGGAGTCTGTAAATTGGTAGAATATATCAT
>JAFZFX010000039.1 GCA_017555695.1 Alistipes sp. | reverse complement strand
GAAAATTTTCAAAAACTTTTTCTTTAGAACCTTACTCCTCAGAAGCGTTTACCTCATCAAAGCGGGTGCAAAGTAACGCCTTTTTTAACTATTCTGCAAATATTTTAATAACTTTTTTCAATATTTTTTAGCATCTATCTGCTATATTGCTCGTTTTTAACCACTTACACTCACGACTATTTTCACGCCCCAAACCGCCTTTATAGCCCATCTTGTGCTATTTTACTAATATAGCGTGGTTGCATAGTAAAGTTTTTTGTGTATATTTGTGTCTGCGTATATTTATATTGGCAAATTATACCTATATAATATATATAATGCCGCTACGGCATAATAATTTTTGAACAATAAAAACTAAAAAATAATGATTACACCCAAACAATATATACACCCCGAGTGGAGTTACTCTGCGGTTTTATACGAAATGAATGTCCGCCAGCTCACCCCCGAAGGCAACCTAAGAGCTGCTGCGGAGTATCTTCCGTCGCTGCAGGCGCTCGGTGTGGATGCCATTTGGCTTATGCCCGTATACCCCATCGGCGTCGAGGGACGCAAGGGTTCGCTCGGTTCATACTACTCAATCAAGGACTACTGCGCCATCAATCCAGAGTTCGGCACGATGGAAGATTTTGACTATTTCGTAGCAACCGCCCACTCTTTGGGATTGAAAGTGCTGCTCGATTGGGTAGCCAACCATACGGCTCGCGATGCAAAGTGGCTGAAGGAGAAACCCGCCGACTGGTACGAGCGCGAGAGCGACGGCACAGCCAAAGTGCCTTGGGATTGGACTGACACCGCTAAATTGAACTACGCCAACCGAGATGTATGGCGTGGCCAGATTAAGGCTATGCGTTTTTGGGTCGAGGAGCACAACATCGACGGTTTCAGATGCGATATGGCGATGCTAGTGCCTATCGAGTTCTGGCAGGAGGCATCATCGATACTTCACTCTATCAAGCCCGATATCTTCTTCCTGGCCGAGGCCGAGGAGCTGAATCTGTTTGATAGAGCTTTCGATGCTTCGTATGCTTGGGAGATACACCACCTGATGTGCGACATCGCAGGCGGTGCTCGCCGTGTTTGGGATTTGCGAAACACGATATATGGCGACCGAGAGAAGTACCCCGCATCAGCAATGCGAATGATGTTCACATCGAACCACGACGAAAATTCGTGGAGCGGTAGCGAATTCTACCGATTCGGCCCTGCATTGGAGGTGATGACGGCGCTGACCTTCCTTTGGGAGGCATCTCTGCCGCTGATTTATACGGGCCAGGAGGTTGGCTACGACCATTCGTTTGCCTTCTTCGACCGCGACACTCTGCCTTCGCTCTGTCCTAACGACTTCACTCAGCGCTACCGTCGCTTGACTGCACTCAAGCACTCGCAGCGAGCCCTCGACTCTGGCGAGAGAGGCGGCCGCATCATCGAGATTGAGAACAACGCCAAGGATTGTATGATGACATTCGTACGCGAGAAGGATGACAGCCGTGTTGTTGCCATTCTCAACCTCTCGCCATACACCATCCACGCCTGCTTCAATACGGGCATATACGCTGGCGAGTACTTCGACGCCATCACTGGCGAGCAGACCACACTGCCCACCTATGTCGAGCGCGACATTGAGCCTTGGGGCTATACTATATTGTATAAGTAATTCCACATCGGGAGCGATGCTATGAAACGATATATCGTCATACTCTGCGCGCTGACACTCTGTACTCTGACAGCGTTTGCACGAAGCTACAAAGTGACCGAGATTCCCAATGTACAAATTGAGAATCGCTACCGTTTCACATCAAACCCCGACGGCATATTGTCATCTGCTGCCGTAGCGTCGATTGATTCGATATGCTACGATCTGCGCCACAGAGGTATCGCACAAGTAGCCGTAGTGGCTGTAAAGGATGTGAAGAGCGATGACATCTTCGACTTCGCCTACGAACTATTCTCGCATTGGGGCGTCGGCAACAACAGCAACAATGGCATAGGCATACTGCTCGTAGAGTCTCGGCACGAGATACGATTTGTGACGGGCTACGGAGTAGAGGGCACACTACCCGATGCTCTCTGCAAGCGCATACAGATGCAGTTTATGCTACCCCACTTCCTTAACGAAGACTACGACAGAGGTATGATTGCGGGCGTTATGGTCATCGGCAACATACTTAACGGCAGTGAACTTGACTCGGGGCTAATTGAGGACGAGGGGTATGAAGATGAGTCGCTACTTCCAATCATTGCGTTTTTCGCATTCATCGTCATACTATTCCTCGCTGTCACTCTCTACATCGACCGCGCAGCTCGCCGATGTCCGAAGTGCAAACAACTCTCGCTACAGAAAGAGTCTGCACAGCTTATCAGCAACCGCTTCGGTGTATCGACATATCGCGATATCTACATCTGTACAAAGTGTGGCACACGCGTGGAGCGCAACCGTCAGGAGGATAACTCAAACCACCATCGTGGCGGCAGAGGCCCTATAATTATGGGTGGCTTTGGCCGAGGATTCGGCGGCGGAGGTTCATTCGGCGGAGGTGGCTCAATGGGCGGTGGCTTTGGAGGCGGCTCATTCGGTGGCGGCGGTGCTGGCTCACGATGGTAGCGAAAGGCAACTAATAAATAAATGTAAATAATAAAAAAAATAGACACTATGAAAAAAGTTATTCTATTGGCAATAGCAGCCATATTCTCACTCACATCTTGCTCGACATACAACAAGATGGTCTCAAACGAGGAGGCAGTAAACAGCGCGTGGTCGAATGTAGAGACACAGTATCAGCGCCGCTCCGACCTCATTCCCAACCTCGTATCGACAGTCAAGGGTTATGCCGCACACGAGGAATCAACACTGCAGGCCGTAGTCGAGGCTCGTGCAGCCGCAACATCGGTTTCGCTCTCGGCAGAGAGCCTCAACGCCGAGACTTTGGCACAATATCAGAAAGCGCAGTCGGGCGTGACCTCTGCCCTGGGACGACTCATTGCCATCTCGGAGAACTATCCCGACTTGAAAGCAAACCAGAACTTCCTGGAGTTGCAGGCACAATTAGAGGGTACCGAGAACCGCATAACCGTTGCACGCAAGGAGTTCAACGATGCTACACAGACATACAATGTATCGGTGCGTAAGTTCCCCGCCAACTTGATTGCCAAGATGTTCGGTTTCGAGCAGAAGCCCTACTTCGAGGCTGACGCATCGGCAGCGGCCGCTCCGAAAGTGGAGTTTTAGTAACCTATTTTAATAACAAAACAAAACCGCTCCGACGACCACAATGGCTTTCGGAGCGGTTTTAGTTTAACTCAATATCCTCTGCTATACATCAGCATGTGATGAGGCTTCAACCTCGGGCGACACCTTCTTGATAAGACCCTGCAGCACGCTACCAGGACCCAACTCATCAAAACAATCAACGCCATCAGCGAGCATATTCTCAACAATCTGTGTCCAGCGCACGGGAGCCGTCAGCTGTGCAATCAGATTCTGCTTAATCTCCTCAGGTGAGGTGTGGGGCTTAGCATCCACATTCTGATAGATAGGACATACGGGCGCAGAGAACTCCACCTCGGCAATCGCAGCCTCCAACTCGGCACGAGCCGACTCCATCAGCGGAGAGTGAAACGCACCACCCACGGGCAGACGCAGCGCACGCTTGGCACCAGCCTCCTTGAGCTTCGCGCAAGCCTCGTCGATAGCTTCGTTTGAGCCAGAGATAACCAACTGACCGGGGCAGTTATAGTTAGCCGCCACGACTACGCCATCCACTTCAGAGCAAATCTGCTCTACCTTCTCGTCATCCATAGCCAGGATTGCAGCCATACCGCCAGGATTATTCTCGCAGCACTGCTGCATAGCGGCGGCACGCTTTGCCACCAGACGCAAACCATCCTCAAACGACATAGCGCCAGCGGCCACCATAGCCGAGAACTCTCCCAACGAGTGACCCGCTACAGCGTCGGGCTTGATGTTAAGTACCTTGGCCAGCACTACCGAGTGGATGAATACAGCGGGCTGTGTCACATTGGTCTGCTTGAGTTGGTCGTCAGTGCCAAAAAACATTATGTCGGTTATACGAAAACCGAGAATCTCGTTAGCCTTCTCAAACAGAGACTTGGCCTCGACATTAGTGTCGTACAAGTTTTTTCCCATACCAGAGAACTGTGAGCCCTGACCAGGAAAAACATAAGCGTGTTTCATATAAATTTACTTTTGTCGAGAGTCCGCGACAAACTCTACCATTTAATTAAAGACGGGCAAAGGTAAGGCCAATAATGTAAATATGCAAATATAGCACCCTACACGATGAAAATATACCGCAATGTTTTGGGCGAAATATTTGCTCCTAAACGCAGAAAATCATATATTTGTACTAAGGTGAGAGTATGTTTTTACCGCAAAACAGAACAATTATAACCTAAAATACAATAATTATGAGAAAACTTTTTACTCTTTTGATCGCTGTGCTGGTGGCCTTTGGCGCTCAGGCACAGGAGGCTTTGTGGAGTCGTGCAAATGTTCAGTCTCCACAGATTAACAACGACAACAGCGTGACATTCCGTCTTATGGCACCCAACGCACAGAAGGTAGCCGTTACTGGTGATTTCACAACAACTGAAGGTAAGGATATCCGCTACGGTGAGATGAGCAAAAACGACAAGGGCGTATGGGAGTTCACTACTCCGCCGTTGCGTTCAGAGTTGTACAGCTACAGTTTCATTATGGATGGCGTGGTAATCCGTGACCCGTCGAATGTCTATATGAATCGCGATGTGGCATCTGTAACCAACATCTTTATCGTGAATGGCGACCGTGGTGACATCTACAAGGTTAATGATATTCCTCACGGTAGCGTTAAGCGCAGCTGGTACCATAGCGCCACTTTGGAGAAGGACCGCCGCTTGACAATCTATACTCCTGCTGGTTATGAATCAGGCAAGGATAAGTACCCCGTACTCTATCTGTTGCACGGTGCTGGTGGCGACGAGGAGGCTTGGATTGCATTGGGTCGCACATCTCAGATTCTGGACAACCTTATCGCACAGGGCAAGTGCGAGCCTATGATTGTTGTTATGACTAACGGTAACGCTTGGCAGCAGGCTGCTCCCGGTGAGTCGGCTGCAGGTATGACAAGCCCCTCGATGATGGGTGGTGGCCGTCGCGGCGGCAACAGTGGCCCGCAGAAGTCATTTGAGGACTCATTCGGCGATGTTATCAAGTATGTCGAGGCCAACTATCGCGTAATCAAGAAGAAGGAGGGTCGTGCCGTTGCAGGTCTTTCAATGGGAGGTATGCACTCTGCTAACATCTCTCGTATGTATGCCAAGACTTTTGACTATGTAGGTCTCTTCTCTGCAGCTCTGCCCAACACCAAGGACGAGGCTATCCAGACAGCCATCAAGGCTCAGCGCGACAATGGATTCAAGCTCTACTGGATTGCTTGCGGTACAACCGATTTCCTCTACAAGGCAAATCTTGACTACATGAAGTATCTCGATTCAATCGACTTCCCCTACACATACCGCGAGAGCGACGGTGGCCACATCTGGCGTAACTGGCGTCTCTACCTCTCTGAGTTCGCACCTATGTTGTGGAAGAAGTAGTTAATCATCTTCTAATACAATTAAAAGAGTCGCAAATTGCGACTCTTTTAATTTTTATTTTAAAATCTTAACAATCGTTTAAATAATTTTCTTGCCATTCTATTTGAATACGAATTATTGCAAGCATTATAATGACTATTATACCGAGAAGCGTATTGAGCTTGTTTTATATGTGAATATATTATAGCTCCATTTTCGCCATTCTCAACTCCGTTCTTAAGACAATTAACAACATCCCATTTATTGGTATACGGAGCAGGAGGCCTATTTTTCAAAACATAGTTAACGACTCTCTTTACCCCACTTGGATATATCACCACTGTATTTTCTGGAATATTTGAGATGTTTTTAAGTGTACAATCACCATAAAAAACAACAACAGAATAAAATGGGATATTCTCAAACTGCGGCAACTGCTTTTTTATTGCTTCTATATGGGTTTGGTTTTGCTTTATAGGATTATAAAACTTATATTTTTCTGCACCATAAGCTAATACCTGTGTCCAATTCGTATGATACCCATTACCAAATATCCATCCGCTATAGTCCTTTACCTCAAAGACCAAGATACCAGAATTAGTAGCAACGACAAGATCTACTTGCGAATACGAACTATTTGTTTTGGGTATATACAAATCGTGAAATATAGCTTTGGGAGATATTCCACACTTTAGCAATTTTAATATTAGCTTTCTGACGATGTTCCTCTATTAGGAGATGTAACAGAACTAATTAATTGTTGGTCTCTATATGAATTATATAGTAACCAAGATACAATAACTATTATTAAGAGTATAATAGCCATCTTTTAGCACTCCTACTTTATCTCCTCGCCGAAGAGTGTAGCTGACGAGCAACCCGTAATACGGCAGGTTACATAGTCGCCCACCTTGTGGTCGCCGCGGTCAAATACCACAACCTTGTTCTGCGATGTACGGCCAAAGAGCTGCACCTCGCTTCGCTTCGAAGTACCCTCAACCAGCACCTCAAACACCTTCCCCACATCACGCTTGTTGCTCTCCTCTGACAGACGATTCTGCAAGTTGATGATCTCCGTCAAACGGGCAGTCTTCACATCCTCGGGGATGTCATCACCCAAATTGCGCTGTGCAAATGTGCCAGGGCGCTCAGAGTATTTGAACATAAAGGCAAACTCATAGCCAACCTCCTCCATCAACGAGAGGGTCTGCTTGTGATCCTCCTCGGTCTCGCCTGTAAAGCCAGCGATAAGGTCTGTCGTGATGGCACAATCGGGCATATAGCGTCTGATAGCAGCTACGCGGTCGAGATACCACTCGCGAGTATATTTGCGATTCATCCTCTCAAGCATCACCGTAGAACCCGACTGCGCAGGCAGATGGATGGCTCGGCAGATATTGGGCATCGATGCCATAGTAGCCAACAACTCGTCGCTCATATCCTTGGGGTGCGATGTAGCAAAACGCACACGCAACAACGGCGAAATCTCGGCAACAGCCTTCAACAGTGCGGGGAAATCGACATCGCCCGTACGGTATGAGTTCACATTCTGCCCCAACAGCGTAACCTCACGATAGCCATTCTCAAAGAGTGTGCGTGCCTCCTCAACAATGGTGGCAGCATCACGGCTACGCTCGCGACCACGAGTATAAGGCACCACACAGTATGAGCAGAAGTTGTTACAACCACGCATAATGGCAATATAACCGCTCACGCCGTTTCTATTCAATCTGACGGGCTTAATCTCGGCATAGGTCTCCTCGGCAGAGAGCAGAATATTCACTCCCTTCTCACCCGACTCAGCCTGACGCACCAGACGGGGCAGGTCACGATAGGCATCGGGGCCCGCAACGATATCCACAGCCAGGTCGCCTTCGAGCAGTTGCTCCTTCAGACGCTCGGCCATACAACCGATGATACCGATAATGAGCGCGGGATTCTTCTTGCGCAGACGGCGCATATCGCTCAATCGACCCCATATACGCTGCTCGGCATTATCGCGAATCGAGCAGGTGTTGATAAGAATTACATCGGCCTCGTTGATATTGTCAGTGTAGAAGTAACCCTCATCCTGCATAATCGAAACAACAATCTCCGTGTCGCCAACATTCATCTGGCAACCGTAGGTCTCGATAAATATCTTTCGGCCCGCGCCACTCAACGGGCGCAATGTATTTGGACTAATCATAGTTAAATATCTCCAATTAGTTTAGAACACTATCCTGGTCGGCAAACGACTTGAAGCCCTCGCCATAGGTGTCGTAAGCATCGGTCACCACAACAAAAAGCGTGGGGTCAATCTCACGCAACTTGCGCTGTACCTGCGTAACCTCACGACGGCTGACAACCAAAAAGACCATCTCCTTCTCGTCGTTGCTATACATACCCGAAGCCTTGATGTAGGTACCACCACGATCGAGCTCATTGATGATATAGTCACGCATCTTCTCCGAGTGGTGGTTGCTGATGATAAAGAGCAACTTATCGTACGATGCACCATCAATCACGCGGTCAATCACGCGCGACGACACAAAGATACAGATGAGCGAGTAGAACGACAACAACCATCCCGCCTCGGGCTTATCCTCGATACCGAGTCCGAAGCCGATAACGACAAGACCTGCCAGCACCACGCACGAGTCGGCAATCAGCACACCCTTCGCAAAGGGCAGATGCAGATACTTGTTCAAAATCATTGCGATGATATCGGTTCCGCCAGTCGTAGCGTTACATCTCACAACAAAACCCAGACCAACACCCAACATCGCGCCACCCAGCACACTAGCCAGAATAAGGTGGTTTGAGAAGTCGAGCGAGCCACCCAAAAGCTGTGTCGGGTCGAGCGCCTCGAGCGCCTCACGAGTCGGATAGACCAGTGACGAAATGATGTTCATCAAACCAGGCGTGATAGCCGCAGCATAGAGCGTACGACCGCCGAACTGCTTACCAAACAGCAGGATAGCGATAATCAGCAACGGTGTGTCGAATATATATCCGAATGTACCCACCTGCACCGACGGGAAGATATTATGCAATACAATACCCAAACCATAGATACCACCAGGAACGATGTTGTAGGGGTTGATAAAGAACACGAAACCAGCCGCCGCCATAAGACAGCCGAGCGAAATCATTGCCATCTCGCGCCACCACACGGGTCTTGCGATAGTCTCCGATATGATTGATTTGATAGTCATACTTTGTCCTATTGTTTTATATTATGAGGCAAAGGTACTATTTTTTCAGAAATTATTTATCATTTTTCACCTTTTAAGTCCACCCTTCGCAACTTATTCTGTTTTTCTGCCGTCCACCCCTCTTATCCACCACCCAAATGATGCCCTGCCGCCAACATCCGCCAAGGGTAAAATCGGCAATTTGCGACATATTTCGCCACATATTTGGCTGCTTTCGCCACACTCACACACCATTTGCAACACCACCGAGAGGTTAGCCACATAATTTTTGATATTTCCCGAAAATAGTGGAGTTTTGCAACTGTTTTTTGGTGAATTAGAATATTTTCACCGCAAACATAGATGCCCAAAAAGTTGCTTTTTAAGGGAAAAACATATATATTTGTACGGATTATATATGTTCAATTACGCCCTAAAAAGGTTGTAACACAAACGCAATCAGGGGCAAAAAATTTATTTTGAATTATGGCAGGCTGGGGTTTTATTACATACTATTGCGTATTCTCTATGTTATTGATTGCATATCTACTTGGCTCAATACCAAGTGCTGTGTGGATTGGTAAAAAGTATTACGGAGTAGACATACGCGAACATGGTAGCAAGAACGCAGGAACAACAAATATGCTCAGAGTATTGGGCCGACGCGCCGCGTTACCCGTATTCGTGCTGGACTTTTTCAAGGGCTTCGTAGCCGTTACGCTCGTTAGCCTTATGCGTTACGATGCCGACATCAGTTCGGCGTGGCTCATCAACCTGAAGATTTTGGCAGTGTTTGCTGCAGTTATCGGCCACATCTTCCCAATTTTCGCCGACTTTAAGGGCGGTAAGGGTGTTGCCACATTGGTGGGTGCCGTAGCGGGTATCTATCCGCAGATTATCTTCCTCTGCTTTGCAGTGTGGTTCCTGGTGTTCATCATCTCGCACTATGTGTCGTTGGCTTCGATGACAGCAGGTTGTTGCTTCCCTCTGCTCGTGGTGATATATTCATCAACCGAGTGGTCGCGCAACCACGATGTATCGTTCACCTTCATTATCTTCTCGTTTGCTGTGGCCATCCTGCTTATGTGGTCACACCGCAAAAACATCGAGCGACTGAAGGCGGGCACCGAGTCGAAGATATACATCTGGAAGAGTCCCGAAAAGAAGGACAAACAATAGTCCACGCTGTCGCACAATCCCACAGTGGAGAGCTTCGGCGACCCAAACTTGAATTTATTGTAAGATAAGACTAATAATACACTTTATGTTGCAGGAAAATTTAATTAAGATGTACGAGGCAAGTTTTCGCAAGCACAGCGATTTGCCCGCATTGAGTGATTATTTCAGCAAGGATACCCTCACCTACAAGCAGATGAGCGAGCAGGTTGCCCGTATGCACCTCTTGTTCGACAAGCTGGGCGTACAGCAGGGTGATAAGATTGCATTGATTGGCCGAAACAATATCCCCTGGTGTGTGACATACATAGCGACAGTTACCTATGGTGCTGTAATTGTTCCCATTTTGCAGGATTTCAACCCCTCGGATGTAGAGAATATCGTAACACACTCAGAGAGTCGCTTCCTCTTCGCTGGAGAGATTTACTGGCAGACACTTGACTCTGACCGTATGCCCGAGTTGGAGGCCGCAGTTACCATCGATAAGTTCAAGGTTGTATATGAGAAGGAGGGCTACACCGCAATGAGCGAGTCGGTAGCTGCGCTCGACGAGACCTTCGCCGAGGCCTATCCAAACGGCTTCTCTGTAGAGGATATCAAATACAAGGATGTACTCAACGAGCAGATGATTCTGCTTAACTATACTTCTGGTACAACAGGCTCATCGAAGGGCGTTATGTTGTCGGTAAATAACCTGACAGGTAATATGGTATTTGCCCGTGATATGATCAACCCCCTGACCGGCAGGGAGTACTTCCACGCTGGTGGCCGCACGCTCTCGTTCTTGCCGTTGGCTCACGCTTATGGCTGTTCGTTTGACTTCTTGGCGCAGTTGGTTGTAGGTGGTCACATCACATTGCTGGGCCGTATGCCGTCGCCCACTATTCTGATTGAGGCTATGAAGAATGTGAAGCCTACCATCGTATGCAGCGTTCCGCTGATTCTCGAGAAGGTATATCGCAAGATGATTATGCCTATGCTGGAGAAGGGTCCGATGAGTATCGCAATGAAGATTCCATTCATCAATACAGCTCTCTACGCCATCATCAAGGCTAAACTTATGGAGTCATTCGGTGGCGAGACACAGATTTTCATCGTTGGTGGCGCCCCGATGAATCAGGAGACCGAGTCTTTCCTGCGACTGATTAACTTCCCGCTCACTATCGGTTACGGTATGACCGAGTGCGCACCGCTTATCAGTTTCGCCAACCCTCAGGAGTTCAAGGCAAACTCTTGCGGTAAGTATCTCCCCGGCTTGATGGAGGCTCGTATCGACTCTGCCGACCCGCAGCGCATCTCTGGCGAGATTTTGGTTAAGGGCGAGAATGTGATGATGGGTTACTACAAGAACGAGGAGGCTACAAATGCTGTTCTCGACGCCGACGGCTGGTTGCACACTGGCGATATGGGTATTATGGACGAGGATGGCACTATCTACATCAAGGGCCGTTGCAAGACTATGATTCTCTCTGGCTCGGGTCAGAACATCTATCCCGAGGAGATTGAGGATAAGCTCAACAACCTGCCTCTGGTGCTGGAGTCACTCATCGTGGACCGCAAGGGCATATTGACAGCTCTTATCGTTCCCGACTACGACCAGGCAAAGCAGGAGGGCATCGTTGGCGACGCTCTGACACAGATGATGGAGGAGAACATCAAGACTCTGAACTCGATGGTAGCCGCTTACGAGAAGGTTGCCCGCTACGAGATTATGAAGTCGGAGTTCGAGAAGACTCCCAAACGCTCAATCAAGCGTTACCTCTACTGGCATCAATAGCATTATCGCTAAAGATACAAAACAAGCGGGTGTCTGACCAAAAGGTTAGACACCCGCTTTGCTTTATCGTTGTGGTGGAGTGACTACGCCACTACCCTACCGTCTAAATCAATGGCATACCCGCCTCCTTGCACTTGCGGCGCATCTCCTCGGGCCAGATGCTCGACTGGGTCTCACCCACATGAGCCTTGTGCAGCAGGACCATACACAGACGGCTCTGACCGATACCGCCACCGATAGATTGCGGCAGCGAACCCTCCAGTAGTCTGCGGTGGAAGTAGAGTTTCTTATTCTCCTCCTTGCCACTCGCTGCAAGCTGACGCTCCAGAGCCTCGGCATCAACACGAATACCCATAGAGGACAACTCTATCGAGCGCTCAAGTGTAGGATACCATATCAGCAGGTCACCATTCAAGCCCGCAAGTCCTGTTTCTGCAGAGATGGTTGAGTAGTCGTCATAGTCAGGGGCACGGTTGTCGTGCTTCTCGCCGTTGCTCAACTCCGAACCGATACCGATGATGAATACTGCTCCGTACTCCTTGCAGATTGCATCCTCACGCTCCTTGGCGCTCAACGACGGATATCGTTGTAGCAACTCCTCGGCGTGGATAAATGTGATATCATCGGGCAGGAAGGGCTCCAACTGCGGGAATGTCTCGCAGATGTGGTACTCCGTACGAAGTATTGCGCGGTAGATGCGCTCTACAATCTTCTTCAGATACTCCACCGTACGACACTCCTTCGGCATCACACGCTCCCAATCCCACTGATCCACATAGAGAGAGTGAAGATTATCCAACTCCTCGTCGGCACGGATGGCATTCATATCGGTCACAATGCCGTAACCCTCAGCCACACCATACTCGGCGAGCGTCACGCGCTTCCACTTTGCCAGAGAGTGTACAATCTCGGCCTCGGCCTCCTGCATATCCTTAATAGGGAATGTCACAGGGCGCTCGATGCCACTCAACTCGTCGTTCATACCGAGTCCCTTCAACACGAACAGCGGCGCTGTCACTCGGCGCAAGCGCAATTCGGTCGAGAGGCTGCTCAAGAAGAAATCTTTGATCTTCTTGATGGCTATCTCGGTCTGCTGAAGATTGAGTGCGGCCTTATAGTTTTGTGGTATTATTAACTTGCTCATCTTGTTCCTAATTAACCTAAATCTATTTGCAAATATAGTGTAAAATTTCTACATTTGTAATAGTGTATTACACATAACTACACTAATAATTAAAACTCAACTATTATTATGGCACTGATCTATTGCAAAGAGTGCGGCCATCAGATTTCAGAGATGGCTCGCGTATGTCCGCATTGCGGATACAATCCCAGCTATGACGACCCCAACCGTAGCAACAAAGATTGGCTTACGGCCTTCCTTCTCTGCTTCTTTTTAGGAACGCTCGGCGTACACAGTTTCTACGCCAACAAGACCGCCGCGGGAGTGATTCAGCTACTGACACTTGGTGGCTGTGGCATCTGGGCACTCATCGACCTTATAATGATTGGCGTAGGCTCTTACCGCGACGGCGAGGGCAAATACATCAAGAATGTATAACAAAGAATGAAACACATCGTAAAATATTGGCGGGCTGTGGTGGTAGCACTCTTGCCCGCCATTTTCTATACGATTCCCGCAGATATCATTTTTCGGGGCGAGCATACGGTGTGTCTATTCCACAACATCACGGGACACAACTGCTGGGGATGCGGAATGACTCGGGCACTCTATTCACTACTGCATTTCGACTTCAGTGGCGCGTGGGACTACAATCGCGCGGTGGTGATAGTGGCTCCGCTCTTGATATGGGTTTGGATAAAATGGATTTTGACACTTGTTAAAACGGCAAAATAATCATATATTTGTGTCCAAAATCGGGTTTATGAAACTATTGAAATTCAGTCTGCATATATTGCTTGCGATGATACTATCGCTCGGTGCGAAGGTGTGTATGGCCGCCGATGGCGTAATACCGCCTACTATCTATCCGCAACCTGCAGAGTGTATTATCTCTTCGACCGATTATGTGCCACTGACAAATATCGTTATCGCCTCTCAAGATAACTCTGCCATCAAGTGGGCCGAGAAACACCTCAAGGAGTGGTACGGCAAATATGCTCCCAAGGTAACTAAATCTGCGACCGCACAGACGACCTCTCTCGGTGAAGAGGGTTACTCGCTGCAGATTGACCATAGCGGCGTCACAATCAATGCAAATACCATTCAAGGCGTAAGATATGCCCTCTACTCGTTGCGACAAATCGCCATTCCGCAGAGAGGGTCGCTGCAGGTTGGAGGCTGGATAGCCCCCGTTGGCACCATCAACGACAAGCCACAAATCGAATTCCGCGGGGTCCACATCTGCTGGTTCCGCGAGACCGAGCCGTGGGAGGTGGAGCGCCTGATACGCCTTGCGGCCTACTACAAGATGAACTACGCCGTCATTGAGTCGTGGGGCACATTCCAGAGCGACATTGCCCCCTGGTCTTGCTGGCCCGACGGAACAATGACCAAGCGAGAGATAAAGCGCCTGAAAGCCATTGCCGACGATTTAGGCATTACGCTGATACCCCAAATCAATGTCTTTGGCCACGCAGCGCAAGCACGAGGCTATGCTGGCAAACACTCGACTCTGGACATCAACCCCAAATATCAACCCTTGTTTGAGCCATTGGGTGGCTGGAACTGGTGTCTGTCGAATCCCGAGACTCGCAAGTTGTTGCAGGCACTTATCAAGGAGCGCTACGAGGCGTTTGGCTGTCCGCCCTACTTCCATATAGGTTGCGACGAGGCTCACCAGCCGAGTTGTCCCGACTGCGCATCAAAGCCCTATTCTCAGCTCTTCCTGGAGCACATCGAGGCTATGAACAAGACTATCACTTCACTCGGTGCCCGCACAATGATGTGGCACGATATGCTTATCGAACAAGGAGATAGCCGTTGGCAGGGTTTTGTCGTAAATGGCACACGAGAGACCGCCGCAGGAATTCTGAAGTTGCCGCGCGACATTATAATATGCGATTGGTACTACGGCGGAGCGCAATCAGCCTACCCCACCATCGACTACTTCAAGGAGCAGGGCTTTTCGGTACTCTCTTGCCCGTGGAACAACAGCAACGGCATCATAGCGCAGAGCCGTAATGCACACAAGTCGGGCATTATGGGCGTGTTGGGCACTATGTGGCACCACTATTTCGGAGCATCACTTCCCAATATATACTACACATTGGCCAATGCGATGTGGAATCCCGAGGCGAATATTAGCACTTCAGTGTATGATGATATCCGCCAGAGAGTGCATACCCACATCCGCCAGATTGGCTGGGATATGAAGCTAAGGAATCCCCGTCACGGTGGAACATACTACGAGGAGATTCCTCCCGAACCATTTTTGAACAATTAAGAGTGCTTTATGAATCAGGTAAAAGCAAAGAAAGCATTGGGTCAGCACTTCCTGACCGACCTAAACATAGCGCGAAAGATATGCTATTCGCTCTCAGGTGGCGATGCCGACAACCCCTCGACAGTGCTGGAGGTGGGTTGCGGTATGGGCGTATTGACGCAGTTCCTACTGCAGCGCGACGATGTAGTGACCTACGGAGCAGAGATTGACACCGAGAGTGTCGAGTACCTCAACGAACACTACCCCGACTTCTCACCACGCCTTATCGAGGGCGACTTCCTGAAGATGGACCTGCGCGAGAGATTCGGCGACGAGGTGAAGGTCATCGGTAACTTCCCCTACAATATCTCGTCGCAGATATTCTTCAAGATTATCGAGAATCGCGACATCGTACCCGAGTGCGTTGGTATGATTCAGCGCGAGGTGGCAGTACGCATTGCAGAGCCCCCTGGCTCACGCGAATACGGCATCTTGAGTGTGCTGTTGCAGGCGTGGTACGACATTGAATATCTCTTCACCGTTGGCGAAAAGGTGTTCAACCCACCACCCAAAGTGAAGTCGGCCGTCATCCGTCTCAAGCGCAACAACACGCAGAGCCTCGATTGCGACGAAGTACTCTTCGTAAAGGTTGTAAAGGCTGCATTCGGCCAGCGCCGCAAGATGTTACGCAACACACTGCGCGCTGCGTTTGGCGACTTTGGCGGCGCAGAGCACCGCTTCTTTACCGACCGTGCCGAACAGTTGTCGGTTGCCGACTTTGTTGAACTCACCAATTGGGTAGCGGCAAACAGAAAATAGTCTATCCACATAACAAAACGGGCTGTCCTCACAATAGTAGGACAGCCCGTTTTGCGTTGCGGCTCTACTCAATGTCGTAGAGATAATTCTTTTCGTATATATAATTCGCAAATCGCGCCTTCCCTGGGAACGAACCTTTAACAGATATTTTTATAGCATCGTTCGTATAGAAGCGACGACCAACATATATCGTCTCCTTACCCGAGGTGTTGAACAGATACTCCTGACCTCCCAACTCAACTTGTACCTGCCCCTCGCGTCGTGGTGTCTTCACTGCCACTACAACTCCAAAGCGCTCCAAATCATCACTCTTCGAAAGGCTTGTTTTCTTATCAAGTCCTACAACCGACCACCAACCAAGATTGAATTCTGCGTAATAGTCAGCCTTTTTGCCCGCTGGTGGCATAAACGAAAAGTCGGTCAGCTGATATGTGATGCCGTTGCGCTGTGCCGCAGCCTCGTGCGGAGCAGGAAAGATTGAGGCCTGCACCTCATATCCCGCATTGGTCAAGGCTTTACAGAAACTCGGAGTATAGAGTTCATAATTCATTGTCGATATACCGCAGTGGCCACCAATCTGCTTTAGGCGTGCGATATTCTCCTCGGCCGTGCCGTCATTGATGGCGAGCAGGATGGTGCAATTCGAGAATTTACGCACCTTCTGCATATGCTCCACACCACCAGTAAAGCATATCCACTCGTCGCCGAACATCTGCTGTGCCACCTCATATGACTCCCACAATGCACTGTGGAGCATAGGCACTATTCCCTGGCGCTTACACTCCTCGAGCAACTCCTCGAGTGTTGGCACGGGCGTACGCAGTGCAGGGTCTGCCGACTCCAGCACATAGTCGCGACGCAACTCCTCGAAAGTAAGATCTGCCAACTTTATGGGCTTATCCAACTTTGAGTAGTCGGCAGCGCGGCGGGCCGTGCGGTTGAGCGTAGCATCGTGCAGAATCACCATACGCTTATCCTTGGTGTAGTGTACATCGCACTCTATGCCCACATAGCCCATCTGCTTGGCCATAGCGACCGCAGCCACACTATTTTCGGGTACTACAAACTCTCCTTCGGCATTCTTACTCCAGCATCCACGATGGGCAAACATCTTCGGAAAGTCGCTCTTTTTCGTGCGCTTTGCCTGCGCCACATCAGCACAGCAGAGCAATAGAACAATAAACAAAAGAGATGTAAAAAGTCGTTTCATTGCATTGTAGTTTAAGTATCGGTAAAACAAATATACGAAAAATTATCTCATCTCGTATATAGTACGACGAAGAGCCGATTTTGTAACATCGATTTTGAAAAAAATATTATCTTTGTGATATAATACCCCCAAAACCTAAACCAAACGAGCTATGATTCAACGAAAAATGCACCGCCGAGACTTTCTGAAAGTGTTTGCTGCGGCAATGGCAGCGGCCTCTGCCACTCCTTCGATGGCAAAATTGGCTATGACCGACGACACCGCATTCTCTCCTGTAGCTGCACCTGCGAAGCGTATGCCCGTATGGAAGGGTTTTAACTTGCTGAACAAGTTTAACCCCGACTACCAGACGCCATTCAGCGAGGAGGACTTCGAAATTATGGCCGAGTGGGGCTTCAACTTTGCCCGAATTCCGTTGTCATACTGGTGTTGGAGCAAGGAGGATGATTGGTACAATGTGGACGAGAAGGTTCTCGCCGAGATTGACCGCGTTGTGGAGTTCGGTAAGCAGTACAAGATTCACATCAACCTGAACTTCCACCGCGCACCAGGATACTGCATCAACCCGCCACACGGCAAAACCAACCTATTCGAGGATGAGGAGCCGTTGAAGGCGTGCGAGTTCCACTGGCGTATGTTTGCCGAGAGATACAAATCATACTCATCGAAATATTTGAGTTTCAACCTTATCAATGAGGCTCCCTCAATCGAGGATGCCAAGTACGAGCGCGTAGCACGCCGACTCATCAAGACCATACGCGACATCAGCCCCAAGCGCACGATTATCGTCGATGGACTGGATGTTGGCAACCGCCCGCTGATGGCACTCACCGATGTGGATAATATCATACAGAGTGGCCGTGGCTATCAACCGATGCTCATATCTCACTACGAGGCGAGCTGGGTATATGGCAACGGACCGATGTACTTCCCCAAGGAGCAGTTGTCGTGGCCTCTGAAGGAGGGCGACAAACTCTACGACAAGGAGTGGTTGCGTAAGACACTGATTCGCAACTGGCGCCCCTGGGTAGAGGCTGGAGGCAATGTACACATCGGAGAGTTCGGCAGCCACAACCGCACACCGCACGATGTGGCGCTGGCGTGGCTGAAAGATCAGTTCGATATTTTTGAGGAGAATGGCTGGGGTTGGTCGTTGTGGAATCTCTACGGCTCATTCGGCGTTATGGATAGCGACCGCCGAGATGTAAAATACGAGAACTACAAGGGTCACAAACTCGACAGACGAATGTTGGAGTTATTGCTGCAATACAAGTAACCATTCCCACACAAATAGAAATAAACACACATAGGTAAAAACCAAGCAACGATGAAAGTCGCAAACAACAAGCCCATCATAGGCGAAAACCTGCTATACTTCCTGGTATGGTGCTCCATCATTTTGGTGCCATTCCTCAACTCAAAGATGATGTCCGAGGAGCACATCTATCTGGTGAACATTATGACCGTATGGAGTAAGTTGTTGCCCTACTGTGTGATATTCTTCATCCACAACTATCTATTAGCGCCGAAACTACTCCTTAGGCGACACTACATAGCCTACATCCTGCTGTCGCTCTCGATGCTGACGCTGATATTCTACTCTTTAGAGTACTATCAGGATAGTATCCGTAATCTACCCTACGCTTCGGGCGAGTTGTATGTGATTCACGGACGAGCCTCATTCACCGACCTTGCGTGGTATTGGAATATACTGCTGGGTCTGTTTATGATGGGAGCGAACTGCGGTATCAAGTTCGTCTTCAAGTCTATCCAATACGACCAGCAGATGGCGGCACTCAAGAGCCAGAGCCTGCAGGCCGAGATGGACTATCTGAAGTATCAGATTAACCCGCACTTCTTTATGAATACGCTCAACAACATCCACGCGCTCATCGACATCGACTCCGAGTCGGCCAAGGATACCGTGATTGAGCTGTCGAAGATGATGCGCTATGTGTTGTATGACTCCGAGCGCGCCGACACAAACATAACCAACGAGATACGATTCATCGAGAACTACATTGCGCTGATGCGCATACGCTACACCGACAATGTGGATATTAGCTTTAAGGTACACGACAACCCTCGCCCCAACATCAAGCTCCCGCCGTTGTTGCTGATTGTGCTGGTTGAAAACGCCTTCAAGCACGGCGTAAGCTACAACAAATCGTCATTCGTACACATCGATCTGTGGTGCGACGACGAAAATGCCACTTGCCAGGTGTGCAACTCTCGCCACACGACTAAGTCTAAACCTAGCGATAAGTCGCAGAGCGGAATGGGGTTGGAGAACATCCGCAAACGCCTTGACCTGCTCTTCGGCACGAAGTATAAGTTTATCATAGACGATAGCAACCCCGAGGAGTATATTGTGAAATTAACTATTCCCGTTAAGAATGATTAAGTGTATAGCCGTAGATGACGAGCCTTTGGCTCTCCGCCAGATAAAAAGTTACATCGAGCGCCTGCCCCAACTCAAGCTGGAGGCCTTGTGCAGTAGCGCCGCCGAGGCAACAGATGTTCTGCGCGAGGGCGAGATGGATTTGATGTTTGTAGATATAAATATGCCCGACATGAGTGGCGTGGAGTTCGTCAGGGAGTTGCAGTCGCCTCCGATGGTAATCTTCACCACAGCCTATTCGGAGTATGCCGTCGAGGGTTTCCGCCTCGATGCAGTTGATTATCTGCTCAAGCCTTTTTCGTTTGCCGACTTCGAGCGTGCCGTCAAGAAGGCTGCATCGTTATACGAACTGAAGCGTCTGCGTGATGAGCGCCAGATATCATCCGAGAGCAATACCGAGGCTACGGCTGACAATGGCGACTACATCTCAATCAAGGCCGACTACAAGGTCTCGTTGGTCAAGTACTCCGACATCATCTACATCGAGAGCGTGGGAGAGTATGTGCGACTGCACCTTACCAATGCCTCGCCTATCACGACGCTCTTCCGCCTGAAGAATATGGAGACAGCACTGCCCGCTGACCGATTTATGCGTGTACACCGCTCCTATATCGTCAATTTAGAGCATATCAGCGCCTATGCGCGTGGCCGTGTCTATCTCGACAACGACGAAGATGTACCCATCAGTGCAAACTACCGCGACACCTTCCGCGAGTATGTCGATAAGTTGCACATCGCAAAGTAAGGCTATCAGCAATAAAATATGGGTTGTCCCCAAAAGGGGCAACCCATATTTGTAAGTTGTATAACAATAGCTATTTTGAGGGCGAGAGAAACGACAAAAGAGCCTTTGTTAGACGGCTTAATCCTGCATCTTGAATTTCAGATTCACACCCTCATCCTCTTTGGCGAACTGAGCTATGTCGTATGAGTTAAGCTCCACCTCGCCCGTAATGAATTCAGGGATATTAAACGACTTCATAAAGCGGTCGTAAAAGTCTGGGTCGCGTTGCGGCAACAGGAACGGTTTTCGCACACTACCATCACTATCGACATAGGCGATATATGCGTGAGTGTAGAGTCCGTTCACGCGGCGGCTATTGAAGAGCATCCAACGAGAGTTGCTACTCCACGAATGATAGCTCTCGGCAGCGTCACTATTTACGGGGCTGATATCAACCTCCTCTCCACTCTTTAGGTCAATCATCTTCAAGTCAGAATCACGATGCCATATCGAGAAGTTACCATAATCGGCCAGCGCATACAACATATAACGGCCATCGGGCGAAACTCGTGGGAACGACACACTACGACCACCGATGTGCGAGTTGTAGAGCGTATCGACCTTCTCGCCAAATCTTCCGCTCTCGGCATCGAAATCTATCACGCAAAGGCTATATTTCGCACTCTTGAACTCGTCGGGCATAGCCACCGAGTCGGCAGAACAGAAGTATAACTTACGACCATCAGCCGAGAATGTGGGGAATGTCTCGAAATATTTTGTCGAGAAGAGATTGCGCGAAGTGAGTATCTCGTGGCGCTCAACATCATAGACCACCACATCCGATGCTCCGTCGTACACCTCAACACGATTGCTGTCATTAGGCAGATTTATCAGACGCGTGAGGTTGTTGGTAAACGCCACATACCTACCCGAAGGATGCCACGACGGATATACCAGCGGAGAGCCCGTTTCGGGGGTTACAGTGTTCAACTTCTCAATCTTCTTGCCATTGGTAATTATCGTACCCGTATGCATCTGACGCATATGGAATAGCATCTTCTCGGGATTCTGCTGACAGAACGAGTGGCAGTTCACACAGCCATAATCGGCCGCCGAGTTCTCGATGATGGGCTTCTGCTCGAAGTTCTCGATATTGCGCTGATAGATACCCATCTCGCACCACGACTCATAGCCAGGTTCGATAAGGCGATAGGCAATATGCGAGTCGATAGGCTCGGCCGCAACATCAATCTTAAACGAAGGATAGGTCATCCAGCCGTCACCATCCTCTACCGACACGACTACACTGATTGCGCCACCAGCCTCGACAGCACTGTCAATAATCTTGCGCCACTTGCGCTCTGGGATAATGATGCGCGAATCGTTACTGCTGACTACAACCTCATTTTCACCAGCCACAAACCTTACGCTCGCCTTCGTCGAAGAGTCCTCGATGCGGAAGTTCAGGGGTGCTATATTTGCGGGAATAGTAACATCTGTATAGTCGGGGAATATGGCAAGTGGCTTATCCGCCTCACGCCCAGACTCCACTCTGCTTGAGCAACCGCACAGCGCCCCCACACAGGCTGCCACTACGGTCAATATCATAGAAAAACGCTTCATACTCGGTTATTTTGTAAACATATAGTAGTACCAATAGGTCTCGCTGTATGACTTGCGCATAATCGATGCGAGATTGCGGTTGTTATAGTTCTTGGCGGCGAAGGTTTGGAACTCCATAAAACTGCGCTTCGTATTTTCGTCAATCGAATAGCCCTCCACATCCAGTTGATTCTGCGCCGCGTATATCAGCAGTGCCTCGGCAAAGCTCTTGGGCAGCGTAGGCATACTCTCGGTGCCATACAAGCGCGACACGATTTGGTAGAATCGCTCCAAATCCATATTCAGCAGATAACCCGCACACTGATGGTGGAATGTGCGACGCGAGAGGTTGCAGTGCGCAACATCACCCAGAATATCGAAGTTACCATCCATCTTGTATGTGAGGTCAATGTTGTGCATATTCACTCTTTGCTCAAGCATCATAGGCTCAAGCAGGTCATCATTTCCAAGCAAGGCTCGCTGCGCTGTGGCCCACTCGGCGTAGAAGAGGCTCTTCTCCAGAATCGAGATATACTTCTCGGCTACAGCATAGCCACTCTCACCGCCATAGATAATATTGGTCTGAATCAATCGTTTCAACATTCGGGGATTGTAGCTATGGTTTACTGCAATGCTCTCGCTGTTCTTCTTGAAAGCCACCTCCTGCGAAATGGATGTATTACCCAAAGCAAAGTGCAGGTCGCTGAGCATCGAGAAGATGAAGGGGTTATTATCGCTCCAATCCATAGTGATGCCATCGAGTCCCGCCTGTGTATAGGCAAAGGCTTCATCGCCAAGGGCATCTTTCTGAATTAGGGCGATATTCTGCATCATTATGTGCAACGCATTATCCACGCCCTGCTCTCGGCTCAATGCCAGCAGGTCGTCCCACTGCTCGAAACGCAAGTGGTAGTCCATCTCCTTAAATTTGGTAACCGAGGGCTGAAGATACTCCTTATCCTTACCCAAAAGCACAACCAACAACGCCACGCAGACAATTTGCGCTACGCCAACTACTCGCTTCAATCCCGCCTTTGGCTCCTTACAACGGCGAAGCAGAGGTGCAACAGCACATATCAGCGGCAACACTGCCCACGCGTAATAGATATCAGACGATGGGCGCAACATCGGCTTGTAGTAGAGGTCGGGCAGGAACGCATAGCGCACCTCACCCACCAGGTGCATATAGTACACAGCCACCCATCCTGCCGCCGCAACCACGACCATCGGGATAAGCGAATAGGCCACTCCCCAACGCGGTGCAGAGCAGAGTTCGTAGGCCACAATACCCAACACAAACATCAGAGCCGCAGGGCCCGCGAACCAATACAACACCAGCGCCAACACGCTCGCAAGCAGGGTTTTATATCGCCAATCAGCAACTGCAATATATAGTCTAAAAGTCGCAAGAGCCATAATATAGGCTATTATGCCGCTATATTGGTAGTCGTAATCCACCATCGTATAGAGCTGCAACGCAACGGGCAACAACCACACCAACGGAGCATCAACCGTAGGTGCTACCCTCTTGACGATGCTACGCGCCAACAGACCCACCGCCACGAGCGCTACCGCCACAAACAGTGGTCCCACAAATGGCAACACAAAGAACTGAGTAAAGAACTCCTCAACCAAAGTGGCTACACCAGCCACCTGGCACAACTTATCAACGATGTAGGCCTTATCGAAGAGGAACATCTGCGACTGCTCGATGAATGGAAAGTGGTAGCGATGCTTGATATGCATATACAACGCTATAGCCACAGCCACCACCAGCCAAAAGAGGCCGACAATATATCTGCTCGAAAATCTCTTATTCATATCGTTTTTGTTTCATTCCTATCATTTTTTGCAACTCTTACCGCCCTACCAAAGGGGCTGAACCATTGCGTTTCGCACTACCCCGCCGCTACCGACAACGGCATGCATTAAGGCAGGCACATTATCAGCTAAAGGTAAAAATAATTTTTGACATAGAGGCTATATTGGCCGAGATTTTCTCCGACAGAGAAGATTATTTCGCTGAACGACCAAATAAAACGCGCTGATTTTTCGCAAACTACATTCTTTATCACTATATTTGCCTATAGAATAATCTAAAACGCAAACAATATGAAGAGAACTATTTTGAATTTCGCATTGGGTCTTATCGTGGCACTCACCACGATGAGTTGCAGCAAGGCCGTGATGGACGACAACTATGTGGTTATTATGTCCGAGGCCGTGAGCCAGGATGCCGAGTGGCTGAAGGTGGCGCAAGCATTACAGCAGAAACATTCGGCCGAGCTTATCACATACAAAACATCGCCCTGCGAGTGCCTCGACGCACTGAAGGAGCTCAAGCCCCGCTATGTAGCTATCGTTGAGAAGCCCGAAAACATCGGTCGCGACTATGTAATCGAGATGCACCTTGCCAGCCGCAAGGTCGATGACGATATCTACGCCGACTTCGTATGGGGTATGATTACGGGCTACAACGCTGCAGCCGCTATGCGAATGGTGGACAACAGCACCGAGCCGCTGCTCGTAAAGGACGCCGTAGCAACAATCACCGAGCTCAACAGCGCAAAGTGGTTCGACAACTACGCTTGGGTAGATGACCACAAGAAGGGTCTTTGGGGCGAGAAGCAGGGTCGCAATGCCGAGGTTAAGCGCGACAGCATCGCTCCCGAGCAGGTATTGAGAAAGTTCTCAGACCTCTACGCCGCATACAACCCCGACTTGGTGGTTACAGCGGCACACGCCACCGAGCGCAACCTCGAGATGCCCTTCTCGTTGGGTAACTTCAAGCCCAAGGATGGTGGGCTCTACGCCGAGGATCGTTTCACCAAGGAGACTTGGGACATCGAGCAGAGTGGCAAGCGCAAGGTATATTTTGCTGTGGGCAACTGCCTTATTGGCAATGTAAACAACACAAAAGAGAGCATGGCTATAGCGTGGATGAACGACGCCAATGCCGCCACAATGATTGGTTATGTAGTTACCACTTGGCACGGCCGCAACGGTTGGGGTGGTTTGAAGTATTGGATTACCAACCCTGGCCGCTACACTCTCTCGGAGGCTATCTTCGTCAATCAGCAGGACTTCCTGCACCAGCAGCACCAATGGTTCCCCTCACTGCTTGAGGAGCGCTACCCCGACTTTGGTCACGACGAGTTCCGCGTAGCTCGTCAGCGTCTGCAGGAGGTATTGGGCGACCGTCCCTCGATGGACCAGCTCGGCTTCTGGCACGACAGAGATGTATTGGCCTACTACGGCGACCCCAAGTGGGAGGTACGCCTGCAGGAGGTTGAGGGAGAGAGCGACTTCGATGTTACATCACAGATTAAGGGTGACAAGTGCTATATCACAATCAAGACCAAAGAGAACTTCAGCCTCAACAGAATGAAGGGTGACAAGTGGAAGGAGGAGCATGTCCTGGACTTGCCATTCAGCTACTTCTTCCCGCAGCGTCTGTGCAACCCCACACTCGCCGAAGGTCAAGAGTGGGATGTAGCTCTGGATGAGAACTTCCTGCTTATCTACAATGCCGACTTCGAGCCCAACTCAACATACGAAGTGGTTTTGGATTTGCACAAATAACATACTACGCAACAGCAAAACAGAAGGGGTTGTCCAACACTATGGACAACCCCTTATTCTTGAAAGGCCTTAATGGCCTACTTCGATTTTACATACTCATCGATAGCCTTGGCAGCCTTACGACCTGCACCCATAGCCAAGATAACCGTAGCAGCACCCGTAACAGCATCACCACCAGCGAATACGCCCTCGCGTGTAGTAGCACCATCCTCGTTAGCCACGATACAACCACGGCGGTTAGTCTCCAGACCCTTTGTAGTCTGTTTGAGCAGCGGATTAGGGGATGTACCAAGCGCCATAATCACAACATCGCACTCAACCTCGAAGTCAGAGCCCTGCTTCTCAACGGGTGAACGACGGCCACTCTCATCGGGCTCGCCCAACTCCATCTCAACGCAACGCAGACCCTTAACCCAGCCCTTATCGTCACCAAGGATAGATGTAGGATTGGTCAACATACGGAACTCGATGCCCTCCTCCTTGGCGTGGTGTACCTCCTCACGACGAGCAGGTAGCTCGGTCTCTGAACGGCGGTAAACGATAGTAGCATTAGCACCCAAACGCTTGGCGGTACGCACAGCATCCATTGCTACATTACCACCACCCACAACTACTACGCTCTTGCCAACATAAATCGGTGTATCATACTCCTCATCGAAAGCGCGCATCAGGTTGGCACGAGTCAAGAACTCGTTAGCCGACACAACGCCATTGAGGTTCTCGCCCTCAATACCCATAAAGCGGGGCAGACCAGCACCCGAGCCAATGAATACAGCGTCGTAACCCTCGTCATCCATCAGCGAATCGATGGTGATGGTGCGACCTACGACAACATCGGTCTCGAACTTAACGCCCAACTTACGGAGGTTATCAATCTCGCGAGCCACAATCTTCTCCTTCGGCAGACGGAACTCGGGGATACCATATACCAACACACCGCCCAACTTGTGCAGAGCCTCGAAGATAGTCACCTCGTAGCCCATCTTTGCCAAGTCGCTGGCGCAAGCCAAACCTGAAGGACCGCTACCAATAACAGCAACCTTATGGCCGTTGGGTGTAACATCTACACAACCCTTGCACTCGTTCTCGAGGCTCCAGTCACCTACGAAACGCTCCAACTTGCCGATAGCCACAGGCTCGCCCTTGATTCCGAGAATACAAGAGCCCTCACACTGGTTCTCCTGCGGACAAACACGACCACAGATGCTAGGCAATGAGCTATCCTCTGAAATGATAGCCGAAGCAGCAGTGTAATCACCCTCGGCAATCTTGCCGATGAATGCAGGAATATTGATATTTACTGGACACGCTGACACACAGCGGGGATTCTTACAATTCAGACAGCGTGAAGCCTCCAACTGAGCCTCCTCGGCATTGTAACCGTAGCACACCTCCTCGAAATTGGTGGCGCGCACTGCGGGCTCCTGCTCACGAACACTTACGCGTGGTATCTTATTTGCCATAGCAGTTACATTTATGGTTATGTCTTTCGTTTGCTTCGCTCTCTTGAGCACGATACATCGCCTGACGGCGCATAGCCTCGTCAAAATCTACCTGGTGGCCATCGAACTCGGGACCATCAACGCAGGTAAAGAGAGTCTTACCGCCCACACTCACACGGCAGGCACCGCACATACCCGTACCATCAACCATCAACGCATTGAGCGAAACTGTTGTGGGCAGTGAGTACTCACGAGTGGTGAGCGTAACAAATTTCATCATTATCATAGGGCCAATGGCGACGCACTCGTCGTAGTGCTTACCCTCGACATCTATCAACTCCTTGATTTTGGCGGTTACCATACCCTTGAAGCCGCGGCTACCGTCATCAGTTGCAATATAGAGGTTTGAACAAACCTTCGCCATCTCCTCGGTGTAAATAAGCAACGACTCGGTCTTTGCACCGATAATCACATCAACATCGGCACCGTGCTCGTGCAACCACTTAACCTGGGGATATACGGGAGCTGTACCCACACCACCTGCTACGAAGAGGTAGTGACGGCTCTTCAACTCCTCGTCTGTCATATGAACAAACTCCGAGGGATTACCCAACGGACCTACAAAATCGGCAATCATATCACCCTCGGCCAATGCACACAACTTGCGTGTAGATACGCCGATGGTCTGAATAACGATAGTAACCGTACCCTCAGCCTTGTCATAATCGGCAATAGTCAGGGGCACGCGCTCACCTTGTTCGTCCACTCTAACGATGACGAACTGCCCGGGCTGTGCGCTTTGAGCGACTCTCGGGGCTTCGATGCGCAGCAGATAGATGTTGTCTGCCAACGCCTTTTTCTCTACAATTCTAAACATAAGCAATGCGAGTCCTATCCAGGACTCAATGATTTCTCCTACTAACCAAATTTGGATTAGGTCTATAGTTTGCCAGCCTAATCTACTACTATAGCCGTAACACGCAGGGTCTGCATCGGGCGGGTCGGATCGTTGGTTATAATTTTTAACCTATCGACCCATACTCCGTAGTCACATTTCGATGTATCGAGGCTGAGTCGAATGGTCAATTCCTTGCCTGCGGCTATGCTATCGCCCGCTTTAAGCGAACATTGCAGAGCCTCGCCTTGCCACTCTACCGCCCTGATAATCAGAGGCTGTGAGCCATTGTCAATCAGCTTTACCGTTGCATCCTCAGCTTTACGGCCATGTTTTACATCGCCAAATTTAATAAATTTTTTTGATAATTCTGCAATAGGTGACGATATATCATCACTCGCGCTGTCGAATCTATCCACCGCAATGGCGTTTGCGCTGAACGAAGTTCTCGATAATTTGCCGTTCACTTCAATGGCAAATACATCGTTCAAAGTGCCGTATTTATCACTCGCAGCGGGTATTGCGTATGTGAGTTTTATCTCTCCCTTCGCTCCCGCGGGTATTGTTTCGGAATAATTGATTTCGAAAAGTCCACTACTCTCCCTGGGGATAAACTTTAGGCGCACCGCACTCTGCGAAGTATTGACATAGCCAATCGTTTCCGAGATGCTGTCGCCACGACCCACATAGGCAAAAGCGTGGAAGTTGGCCGATAGGCGTACCCCACCTCCAATATCGAACGGATATTGCTCCTCGAGACTCTTGACACGAGGCGTGATTGTTCCCTCGACCTTGAGATTGATAGGCTCCTGCGAAAAAGATGTCACAACCGACACCGTCTTCGAGAAGTGACCTGCACGATTCATCGGGTCAATCGAAACAACTATCTCGCCTTTGCCACCAGCAACGATGGGTTTTCGCGAATACGACGGGGTCGTACAACCACAACTTGTGGTCACATCGAGTATGACCACGGGCTTTGGTGAGGCATTGGTGAACGAGAAAGTATGCTCGACACTACCCCCATCTTCGGCAATTTGCCCAAAATTCCACTTGTCGCTATCGAAGCGCACCAACGAGTTTTGTGCCTGCGAAACAAATGTTGCAAGAACAAAAACTACCAGAAATCCTATTTTATAATATGGTATATTCATCATTTCGACTACAAATATACATTTTTT
>JAFZFX010000038.1 GCA_017555695.1 Alistipes sp. | reverse complement strand
GGTATCGAAAACTATTTATAGACGAGTATTTCAGGATCAAATGGAAATGATAAATGCGGGAAAACACCCGCATTTATCTACTAATTCTGACCAATAAACAAATATTGCCCCGATTTTATCTACTATTTTGACCAATAAGCCGTGATTTTCGGGTTTTGGACTATCGGACCAAAAATGAGAAAACCACTCTGAAACAGCGTTTCAAAGAGGTTTTTCGTTACTTTGTCCTTTTTTATTTGGACTCTTGGAGCGGAAAACGAGACTCGAACTCGCGACCCCAACCTTGGCAAGGTTGTGCTCTACCAACTGAGCTATTTCCGCAGAATGTATTAAATCGTGCAGTCGTTTTATCTGATTGCGAGTGCAAAGGTATATAAAAAATTTTAATCTGCAAATTTTTTCTTATCTTTGACGAGAAAATTTGTGATTTTTTTGATTTATGACCCCTATGCTCGATGTTTTTGTGGAACTTGGACGGCGTTTCGAGGCCTTTGGCAAGGATGATTGCACTGCGCAGATTGTCGCTCATGCGGCCTCGGAGAATGAATGGTTTTCCGAGTCTGATATATTGATGGCCGTTGATGCCATACGCCAGGAATATCTCTCGCGCGAAAAACTCGAGCGATGGCTTGCGCAGTACGATATGCTGACGCCTAAAGCCGACCTTACCCATCGTCGCGTGGCTATCGTTATGGCGGGTAATATTCCGTTGGTGGGCTTCTTCGACCTTATGTGCGTGTTGCTATGTGGCCACGCGGCCTATCTTAAGCCGTCGCATAAAGATAAGGTGCTGACCGACTATGTTGTGGCGCAACTACGCTCTATCGCTCCCGATATTGCTGTATATGAATATTCGCCCTCGGGGGAGGTTGATATGGTTATCGCAACTGGTGGAGATGCTGCCGCCACTCACTTCCGTATGCTCTACCCCAACTGCCCCACCCTGATTCGTGGTAGCCGCCATTCGGTTGCTGTGCTTGATGGCGCAGAGAGAGAAGCCGAGATAGAGGCTCTGCATCGAGATATATTTTCATACAATGGTCTGGGATGTCGCAATGTGTCGCTGATATTTATGCCCCGGGGTTGCAGGATCTTGTTGCATCAGCCCGCGCAACTCAATCCTATGTATAAAGGAAATTACCTTTCGCAGCGAGCACTGATGCTTATGCAGGGTGTTGAGTTTGACGATTTGGGCTTTTGCACGATGCGCTGCCGTGCGGAGTATTCCGACGCAATCAGTTGCATTAACTATGCCTACTACGATGATATTGCAGAGGTTCAGCAGTGGCTCAATGAGCGCGACTCTTCGTTGCAGTGCGTAGTGTCGAATGTGGCTTGTCATCCGCGTGTTGTGCCGTTTGGCCGTGCACAGTATCCGTCGCTCGATGACTATGCCGATGGTGTGGATGTGATTGAATTTTTAACCCGATAAATCTTTCGTATGTCTAAAATTTACGATTTCGATAAACCAGTCAGCCGTCGCGGTTCGCACTGTGTCAAGCATGATGCTCTGAAGGAGTTTTATGGTCGCGACGATTTGTTGCCTTTGTGGGTTGCTGATATGGATTTCGAGACCCCTGATTTTATTATCGACGCTATGCGTCAGCGTCTCGACCACCCTGTCTTTGGCTACACAGTGGCCTATGATTCCTATTGGGAGAGTATTCAGCAATGGCTGTTGCGTCAGCACGGTTGGTGTGTCGAGCGCGAGTGGATGCGCTATATCCCAGGTATTGTCAAGGGTATAGGAATGGTGATTAATGCCTTTACATCGGTTGGCGATAAGATTATCATCCAGCCGCCCGTTTATCACCCCTTTCGTCTTGTGCCCGAACATAACCATCGCAAGGTGGTGCTCAATCCGTTGCGCCGTCAGGCCGATGGCTCTTTTGAGATGGATTTAGACCACCTGGAGAGTGTTATTGACGAGCGTTGTAAAATCCTTATTCTCTCCAATCCACACAACCCTGCAGGTATTGTGTGGCCGCGAGAGACTCTTGCTCGCTTGGCGGATATTGCTGTAAAACATAATCTGATTGTTATTTCCGATGAGATTCACTGTGATATGGCGCTCTATGGTCATAAGCATACCCCATTCGCTATGGTTAGCGAGGCTGCTGCAAAATGCAGTATTACATTCGGTGCGCCATCCAAGACTTTCAATATTGCGGGTATAGTAAGCTCTTACGCTATTGTGCCCGATGCTACGCTGCGCGAGCAGTTCTTCTCTTGGCTTTCGGCCAGTGAGTTGGATATGCCCACCATCTTCGCTATGACGGCTACCGAGGCGGCGTTTAATTGTGGCGATGATTGGCGCCGACAGATGCTCGCTTATATCGAGGGTAATATCGACTTTGTTGATGACTGCCTCCGCCGTTATATTCCGCAGGTTAAACTGCTCAAGCCTCAGGCTTCGTTCCTTGTATGGCTCGACTTCTCGGCTTTGGGATTGCAGCACGCTGATTTGGTTGATATGATTGTTGGTAGAGCTCATTTGGCTATGAACGACGGTGCTATGTTTGGCATCGAGGGCGAGCAGTGTATGCGTATGAATGTCGGTACGCAACGCTCTGTCCTGCAGCAAGCAATGGAGCAGCTACGACAAGCAATATCACAACTATAGAAAAAGAGAATGGAGCCCATATTTAAGGCTCCATTCTTTTTAGTGTCAATACCGTTATCTCGGGCGGCGTTCCTAATCTCATAGGGTACATTATGCATCCTATGCCGTCATTTATGTAGAGCCATCTACCCTGCTCTTCATACAATCCGCTCCAGCGCTTGTATAGTATACGCGACGGCGAAATGCCTCTACCCTCTTTTGTGGGCAACTTCATCTGCATCGCGTGAACATGCCCCGATAGCGTAAGGTCAGCCCTCTTCTGTGCTACTATATCATCCCAATGCTGTGGGATGTGCGATAGCGTGATGTTGAATGTTTCGGCTGGCACTCCGTCGTAGGCGTGTTCAATCTCCATATCTGCCGCCTTTGCCGAGTGGCGTTGCTCTTTCTGCTCCTTGGTAAATGATATTCCCGTCAGTGCTATCGAATCATTGCTTCGGTGGATATATTCGGTGCTATCCATCACTACCCTCCATCCGCATCGTCTCTGCTTCTCGACAAGCAGTCGGGTGTTCTCTTCGGGTGTGTATGTAATCGAGTCCTTGATGCAGATGCCTATGTCGTGGTTACCCATTACGGCATATACCCCATCCCTCGCCTTCAGTCTGCGCATTGTGGCTTCAATCTGTGGTGTAATCTCCTCTTGTCGGATGTTTATTATGTCGCCACTGAAAGCTACGATGTCGCCATTCAGTTCGTTGCAGATCTCAACAACTTCGGCCAACTCTATTTCGGGATTGAGCATTGTGCCTATGTGTAAATCCGAGATGTGCACTACTCTATACTCGTCAAAACTCTGCGGTAGCCTATCCGATACGATTTCCACCTGTCTGACCGTGTAATTAGTTCTCGTTATGGCCATTCCATAAAAGCAGATGCCTGCGGCTACTATCCATACGGCTGCGCCCAGAAGCCTCGCGGCAACCTCGTTACTCAATAATATGGCAATGTTCAATGGTTGTCGTGCGATGGCTGCTACCATATAGCCAAAGTGTATCCACATCGAAATCATCACCGATAGTGTGCTGTTGTCGGGCAGGCAATACCCCACTATGTGATATATCAGCGGCATCACATCCACAAACCACACTACGCCCAGATAACACTTCGCCTTTGTCGAGGAAGCCCCGCCAAATAATCGCGTTGCCACCTTGTAGTCCAGACCAAGCATCACCGCCGAACAGAATGTAATCACCCAAATCATAACTCTCTTGCTTCTCTAAAGTTCTCTCCTCTGCCCGATTCTTATTTGGCATAGGAGTTGCTTTTGCACTGCAAAGATAACTTTTTTAATTTAATTGATTTATTTATGAAAACAATTCGACTTTTCACAGTTTCGCTCATTGCGATGTTGTCTTGTTGCCGTCTCTCGGCGCAATCACAATCGGCCGATGTGTCGGGACAGCCAGCCATATATATGGTTGCGGTCGATGCCAGCGAGGTTCCCTACTACCATAGTGTTGGCGAGATTGTAGCCCTTAATAGTCTGGCTGCCGACTATGCTCAGGAGGATTTCGAAAACACCTTCCGTCGTGGCTTCCAGCAGGTGCATCCTCCGCAGTTTATCTTCTCTACGCGCGATAATCGCTTCTCGTTAGGTATCGGTGGTTATGTCAATCTGCGTGCGAGCTACGATATGAAGGGCGCCGTGGGTAATATTGACTTTGTCCCCTACGATATCCCCATCGAGGCTACCTATGCCAACCGCCAGCGCGTGATGATGGATGCTACCACTTCGCGCCTCTTCACTAAGGCCGTCATCAATTCGCCCACGCTTGGTCAGGTTGTGGCCTTTGTTGATATGGACTTTCGTGGCGGTAAGGAGTTTAGCTACACTCCGCGTCTGCGCTCGGCCTATATCTCTATGCTCGGCTTTACGGCAGGTCGTGATGTCTCGACTTTCTGCGACCTCGAGGCTGCTCCTATTACTGTCGATTTTCAAGGCCCCAACGCCTATAACTTTAACTTTGCCACTATGTTGCGATATGAGGCTAACCTTATCGACAACCACTTGAAGTTGGGTATAGCAGCCGAGATGCCCGAAGTTAGTGGTACCTATGGCGACAACTTCGCCCCCATCTCACAGCGCGTGCCCGATATTCCTATGTATGTCCAGTATGCTTGGGGTGCCGACCGTCAAAGCCACTTCCGTGCCTCTGCCGTCTTGCGTAATATGTATCTGCACAATGCCGATACCGAGCGCACTACAAGCCTCTTGGGTTGGGGCGTTCAGGCCAGCGGCCGCATCGAAACTTGCGATTACTTCACGATGTTCTTCAATGGCGTCTATGGCAAGGGCATCACTCCCTATATTCAGGATTTAACAGGCAGCGGGCTTGATTTTACGCCCAATCCCGAGGATGCCTATCGCATACAGACTATGCCAATGTGGGCGTGGCAGGTTGCAGGTCAGGTGAATATCATACCCTCAAAGTTATTTGCGTCAGGAGGTTATTCAGTCGCCCGCGTCAATAAGAATCACGGCTACTATGCCGAGAATGAGTACAAGCGCGGCACCTACATCTTCGGAAATCTATTCTATCAGGCTACCGACAACTGCCGTCTGGCTATCGAGTATCTCCACGGTTCACGCACCGATATGGATACCACCAGAGGCGAGGCCAATCGTCTGAGTCTGATGATTCAGTACAATTTCTGATGCTCCCCACATTGTCTGTTGGCGGGTTGTCTTCTCCAAGACACCCGCCTTTCTTGTCTGTGTGTTTTGCAATAATATCTAAAATGCAACCTTTCTTATAAAATTTCGCCTAAAATATTTTGCATAATAATAAAAAGTATAATAACTTTATGGGTGAAAATCATCTTAATTTAATATTTATTACTATGAAAAAGTTATTATCAGTGCTTATGCTATCATTGATAATGATGGCTTGCAATAAGGATGAAGACTCAACGATGTTTGATTGGGATAAGATTGTCGCAGAAATGGAAACAACGGAATTATCTGCTATGGATGTCTTGAAATCTTTGCGAGATAATGAATATTGGGGTGAAAATATTGTATATTATTATTTTGAAAAAGATGGTAAAATAATAGAAAGTCTAAAACTCGGAAATGGATTGGAAGGAGAAGGTGGCGGTACAACTATTTATCGATTTGCTGATAATGTCGTTAATATCTATTCAAATGGTGGCCCAAATTTGAAAGATGTGTGGAGTCTTTCTATTAAGGATAATAATGGTTTTTATAGTTGTTATTATAACGAAAAATTGTATTTCGAATATAAGGTAGTTGCGTACGATGAAAACCAAGTTTTATTAGAGATGAATTATTCTGAAGAGTATAGATTCACTACAGAAGAGGGAAAATTTTTATCTGAGAAAGTGTTATTAAAAAGACAAACAAGCGATAGTAAGTGGTGGGAGAAAGTTGTCCCCTCTGTTCAAGAATAATTTTTTCTGTATAAGCTATCGACTCTCTCGCTTTCGGGCGAGGGAGTTTTTTTATTTTCTGATTCTTGATTTTGAATATTGAATTCCCCTGCTTATATTTGTTAGTTACAAACAGAACAAAATTGAAACGCCTCTACCACATACTCCTGCTATGCGCCTTTGTGCTGGTACAATTCGCCTGCGTTCAACCCGAAACGGATGTAGATGTGCGACACTCCGCGCCCCCAAAGGTCAGGGTGCGCCGAGCCCGTGTGGTGGCGGCAGGAGACTTGATGCAGCATAAGCCGCAACTCGATGCGGCTCGCCAAGCCGATAGCGTCACTTACGATTTTTCGCCTTCGTTTCGCTATATCGCCCCCTACTTCCGCCGAGCCGACCTCGCTATAGTAAACCTCGAAACAACACTCTCCTATCGAGGCCCCTATACGGGTTACCCAGCATTTTGCTCGCCCGCCTCGTTGGCTGATGCTATGTACGATATGGGTGTCGATGTCGCTGCTCTGGCCAACAACCACTGCTGCGACCGTAGTCTGCGCGGCATCCGTTCAACGACAGCTATTCTCGACTCGATGAAGATTTCGCGCGTGGGAGTCTATCCCGACTCGCTTGATTATCAGTCGCGTAATATCCTATATCTCAAGCGTTGCGATATCCGTTTCGCCATCGTAAACTACACCTATGGTACTAACGGTATTCCCGTTCCGCGCTCGACGGTTGTCAATCTTCTCGATACCGTCGCCATTGCTCGCGACCTCAAGCAAATCGACCGCTCTGAGGTGGATTGTGTTATCGCCGTCGTGCATTGGGGTAACGAGTATGAACTCAAGTCCAACTCCATCCAACGCCGCCAGGCCGACTTCTTGCGCCGCAACGGTGTGGATGTGATTTTCGGCAGTCATCCCCATGTGGTACAGCCAGCCGAAATATACCCCGATGGCGTTGTGGTCTATTCGCTCGGAAATTTTGTCTCTAACCAACGCACCGTACCTCGCGACGGAGGTCTGGTCGCTACGCTTGACATTGAGATTACCGACAGCCTTGATAGTTCGGGGCGCACCACTCGTCGCACATTTGATTACGACCTGACACTCACGCCCGTATGGGTGCATCTGCCCGACTATGCCATCCTCCCGCCAGAGGTTGGCGATACGCTCACGATGAGTGCCGACTCGCGTATGCGCTACCGCCGTTTTATGGCCGACACTCGCCGTCGTCTCAATCTGTAATGCGTAAAAAGTGAACGGCCAACCCCGAAGGATTGGCCGCTCGAAAAAAACACTCTATTTAATTACCCCTATTAGTAATTCTCTTTTCTGGGCTCGAAGTAAGCCTGCGGATGAGCGCAAGCGGGACACTTCAAGGGAGCCTCCTTAGCGCGGAGAATGTAACCGCAGTTGCGGCACTGCCACCAAATCTCGTTATCGCGTACGAAGAAGTTGCCATCAGTGATGCGGCTCAACAGCTTCAGGTAGCGACGCTCGTGCTCAGCCTCTACGATTGCAATCTGGCGGAAAGTCTCTGCTATCTCGCTGAAGCCCTCCTCGTCAGCAACCTTAGCGAACTCGGCGTAGAGCAAATCCCACTCCTCGTGCTCGCCCTGTGCGGCAGCCAGCAGGTTCTCGGCAGTTGTGCCAATCTTACCTGCGGGGAATGTAGCGGTAATCTCAACCTCACCACCCTCCAGGTACTTGAAGAAACGCTTAGCGTGCTCCTTCTCCTGCTCGGCAGTCTCCATAAAGATACCTGAAATCTGCTCGTAACCCTCCTTCTTTGCTACGCTTGCGAAAAATGTGTAGCGGTTGCGTGCCTGGCTCTCTCCAGCGAAAGACTTAAGCAAATTCTGCTCGGTCAATGTACCCTTCAAACTCTTCATAATCTGTCTGTTTTATGTGTTTGTAATTTTGGTTAAATAATTTCTTTTATTTTTCTAATGCAAAGATATGAAAAGATTGTTTTGTGTCAATACCTTTGCGATTATAAAATTTTATATTGCTATAAATGCGCCTTATATTGCTCTTTCTGCCGCTATAATCTCTTTATTAATGGGTATTAATTCGCTTAAATTGTTGTTCTCGGCAAATAAAACCCGCCTTTTGATTGGCTTTTGTGAAGATTGTTTTGTATTTTTGCCAAAATTATAGGAAATACAAAAACATATAAATATGTCAGACGAAAAAATTATCTTTTCGATGGTGGGTGTCTCAAAGACCTTCACTAATCAAAAAAAAGTTTTGAACAACATCTATCTCTCGTTCTTCTATGGTGCCAAGATTGGTATCATCGGTCTTAACGGTTCGGGTAAGTCTACCTTGATGAAGATTATTGCCGGTATCGACAAGAACTATCAGGGTGAGGTGGTTTTTGCTCCCGGTTACTCTGTTGGTTACCTCGAGCAGGAGCCCCAGCTCGATGATGACAAGACTGTTAAGGAGGTTGTCGAGGAGGGCTGTGCCGCTACGGTTGCCCTGCTTAAGGAGTATGAGGATATCAATATGAAGCTCTGTGAGCCTATGTCTGATGATGAGATGAATCGTCTTATCGAGCGTCAGGGTGAGCTCTACGAGCAGATTGACCATGTAAACGGCTGGGAGTTGGATAGTGTTTTGGAGCGTGCAATGGATGCACTGCGTTGTCCCGATCCCGACCAGAGCGTAAAGGTGTTGTCGGGCGGCGAGCGCCGTCGTGTTGCCCTCTGCCGTCTGTTGTTGCAGCAGCCCGATGTGCTTTTGCTCGATGAGCCTACCAACCACCTTGATGCCGAGTCTATCGACTGGTTGGAGCAGCACCTCCAGCAGTATAAGGGTACCGTTATTGCTGTTACCCACGACCGTTACTTCTTGGATAATGTTGCGGGCTGGATTTTGGAGCTCGACCGTGGTGAGGGTATTCCTTGGAAGGGTAATTACTCTGGCTGGTTGGATCAGAAATCAAAGCGTCTGGCACAGGAGGAGAAGCAGGAGTCGAAGCGTCGCAAGACTCTGGAGCGCGAGTTGGAGTGGGTGCGTATGTCGCCCTCTGGTCGTCGTGCCAAGAGCAAGGCTCGTCTGTCAGCTTACGATAAGATGCTTAATGAGGATGTTAAGCAGAAGGAGGAGAAGCTCGAGATCTTCATCCCCAACGGACCTCGTTTGGGTGATGTGGTTATCGAGGCTCACGATGTTAAGAAGGTCTTTGGTGACCGCATCCTTTACGAGGGACTTAACTTCAATCTTCCCCCTGCAGGTATCGTAGGTGTTATCGGTGCCAACGGTACTGGTAAGACTACGCTCTTCCGTATGATTATGGGTCTTGAGGAGCCTACTGATGGAACATTCACTGTAGGTCAGACTGTTAAGCTTGCTTATGTAGATCAGCAGCACAAGTCTATCGACCCCGAAAAGAGTGTATATGAGGTTATCTCACAGAATAGCGACCTCATCACTTTGGGTAACCGTCAGATCCCCTCTCGCGCCTATGTCGCTCGCTTCAACTTTAGCGGTGCCGACCAGGAGAAGAAGTGCGGTATGTTGTCTGGTGGTGAGCGTAACCGCTTGCACTTGGCTCTTGCTCTTAAGGAGGAGGGTAATGTATTGCTCCTCGATGAGCCTACCAACGATATCGATGTTAATACACTGCGTGCATTGGAGGAGGGTTTGGAGAACTTCGCAGGTTGCGCTGTTGTTATCTCGCACGACCGTTGGTTCCTCGACCGTATCGCTACGCACATCCTTTCATTCGAGGGTGACTCGAAGGTTGTCTTCTACGAGGGCTCATATTCTGAGTATGAGGAGTGGAAGAAGTTGCAGGGTGAGGATACTACCCCCAAGCGCGTGAAGTATAAGAAACTTATGGAGTAATCTCTTATGATGTCGAGAAGCCTTAAATATCTCCTTTCGTTGCTCTTTGTGGTGATGATGTTGCCTGCGGCCGAGGCGTGTACTTCGGCTGTCATTTCGGCTCGTGCTACAAAGTCGGGTCGTCCGTTGCTGTGGAAACACCGCGATACGGGTACGGAGTGGAACCATATCGAGCATTTTCGCGGTAAGCGATTTGCCTTTACGGGTCTTGTCAATTCCGACGATGCCGAGCGTAAGGAGGTTTGGGCTGGCGCCAATGAGCGTGGCTTTGCTATAATGAACACCGCCTCATATAATATGAAGCCTGATTCGCTGAAATACCTTCCCGAACGCGAGGGCGAAGTGATGAAGGCTGCATTGGGTGAGTGTGGTTCGGTGGCTGAGTTTGAGGAGTTTATCAAAAATATGCCCCAGCCTCGTGCGCTGGAGACTAACTTCGGCGTTATCGATGCCGAGGGTGGTGCAGCCTATTTTGAGGTGTGGGACTATGGCTACACTAAATACGATGCCAACGATACGGCTCAATGCCCTAATGGTTACATCATTCGTTCCAACTACTCATTCTCGGGAGTACAAGACGAAGGTATGGGCTATATCCGCTATCAGAATGCCGAGTATCTGCTACATCGTGCTTACGCTGCTGGAGCGCTCTCTGCAGAGTGGATTTTTGAGTCGGCCTCACGCTCGTTCTTTAATGCGATGCTTAACACTGATTTAATGAGCAACCCCTCATCAGCTTCTGGTTGGGCTATCGATCAGGATTATATCCCACGCAAGTCGTCAAGCGCATCTGTTGTTGTCGAGGGTGTTGCCAAGGGCGAGAATGTGGATGCTACTACCATCTGGAGTGTTCTTGGTTACCCGCCTTGTGGTTATGCTGTAGCGTCGTGGGTTAAGGCAGCCGATGAGATAGCCTATCCTATCGCTGCTGCCGACAATGGCCGCTCTGCCGCCAATCGTCTGGCTGTTAGTTTGAAGCGCAAGGTCTTCCCCGTCAGCCGAGGTAATGGCTCTCGTTATATGCGTATGGATATCATCAGCCGCTCTATCGAGGCTATGCGTCCCTATGAGCAGCAATCTATCCGTGCCGCCAAGACTGTGCGTGATAAAATAGCTAAGGATGGCTTTAATCTCGACCTTATAAAAGAGTACAACCGTCAAATAAAGGCTACAGCCCCCGATGCCGAAGCTATTGTGTCGGCTGTCGTGGCGCAAAGCCCCAATCTATAGAAGTTAAAATTATAAAATAATAATATGGCACAGAAACCGTCAATTCCAAAGGGTACGCGCGACTTCTCTCCCGCAGAGATGATGCGTCGTACATATATTTTCGATACCATCAAGAGTGTGTTCCGCACTTATGGCTTCGCTCCGCTTGAGACTCCCGCTATGGAGAATCTCTCTACCCTTTTGGGTAAGTATGGCGACGAGGGCGACAAGCTTCTCTTCAAGATTCTCAACTCGGGTGATTACGGCGCAAAGCTCTCTGACGAGCAGCTTCGTCAGCCCTCTAACATCAGCGAGAAGGGTTTGCGTTATGATTTGACCGTTCCCTTTGCTCGTTATGTCGTTCAGCATCAGAGTGAAATTGCATTCCCCTTCAAGCGTTATCAGGTGCAGCCCGTATGGCGTGCCGATCGTCCGCAGAAGGGTCGCTATCGCGAGTTCTATCAGTGTGATGTTGATGTTATCGGTTCGCGCTCACTGCTCAATGAGGTTGAGTTGATTTCTATCGTCGAGCGCGTCTTCTCGAAGCTGAACATCAATGTTACGCTCAAGATGAACAACCGTAAAATACTTTTCGGTATCGCCGAGTCAATCGGTCACGCCGACAAGATGATTGATATCACGGTTGCAATCGACAAGCTCGAGAAGATTGGTATTGACAATGTTAAGGCCGAACTTGCCGAGCGTGGTCTTGAGCAAGAGGCTATCGATAAGCTTCAACCAATACTTGAATTGAGTGGCACAAATTCGCAGAAACTCATTAGCTTGCGTGAGGTGATTGGTGACTCTGAAGCAGGTCTTAAGGGTATTGAGGAGATGGCCGAAATTTTTGGTTATGTCGAGCGGTTGGGCATCAAACTTCCCATAGAACTTGACCTCTCGCTGGCACGCGGTTTGAATTACTACACTGGCGCAATCTTTGAGGTTAAGGCTATGGATTATGCTATTGGTTCAATCTGTGGTGGTGGCCGTTATGACGACTTGACAGGTATCTTTGGCTTGCCTAATACTTCGGGCGTAGGTATCTCGTTTGGTGCCGACCGTATCTACGATGTTATGGTGGGTCTTAATCTCTTCCCCGAGGAGGTGAATTTCACTACCAAGGTGTTGTTCGTAAATCTTGGTGAGGCCGAGCAGATGGCATCGTTGAAGATTATCTCTGAGTTGCGTGATAATGGCATTGCTGCCGAGATTTATCCCGAGTCAGCCAAGATGAAGAAACAGATGGAGTATGCCAATCGCCGTATGATCCCTTATGTGGTAATCATCGGTAGCAACGAGCTGCAGGAGCGTAAGGCCACCATCAAGAATATGGTTACGGGTGAGCAGTCTGCAGTCGATTTCGACGAGGTTTGCTCACGACTGAAATAATTTGATTTTATCGGCTTTAATTTGGTCGTAGGTATGAGACATCGCTGTCTGTCGATATATGTTGTTGTGATTATGGTCATAGCAACGCTTTTGCCCTTTGCTGGCTCTGCCCAGCAGAGGGGCGATGTCGCCGAACAGTACCAGAAGTTGAGCCGTTTCTACCGCTACCTGGGCAATATGTATGTCGATGAGGTCGATATGCAGCCCATTGTCGAGAGCGCTATCCGTGAGATGCTCTCTAAGTTAGACCCCCACTCCTACTATCTCGATGCCGATGAGGTCAAGGCCGAGCGGGAGAGTTTCGAAGGAGGGTTTAGTGGTATTGGTATAGAATATAACATCCACAACGACACTATTATAGTCGTTAATACGGTGGTTCACGGACCTGCTGAGCGTGTGGGCGTAATGCCTAACGACCGCATTGTCGAGATTGATGGCGAGGGCGTTGTTGGCATCAAGCGCAGTGATGTGCCGTCGAAGTTGCGTGGTGAGCGTGGTAGTGAGGTTAATATCGGTATTGTGCGCCGTGGTCAGCCTGATGTGCAGCGTTTCTCTATCACACGCGATAATATCCCCGTCAATACTATCGATGCCTCATTCTGGGCAGATGAACAGCAGAAGATTGCATATATCAAGGTCAATCGCTTTGGTCGTACCACTATGACCGAATTCCGCAACGCTATGGCTACGATGCCTGGCGCCGAATCGCTGATCCTCGATTTGTGTAGCAATGGCGGTGGCCTGCTCAATCAGGCTGTCGAGATGGCTGGCTATTTTCTGCCTCAAGGCACTCGTGTGGTATCTACCGAGGGTCGTGCCGTGCCTGATGAGGTCTATGCCTCGCAGACGGCTGGTGAGTTTGATGGCCGTGTTGTCGTGTTGATTAACGACTCCTCGGCTTCGGCCAGCGAGATTGTGGCTGGTGCATTGCAGGATTGGGATAGAGGCGTTATTGTTGGCCGAGATAGTTTCGGTAAGGGCTTGGTTCAGAGTCAGGTGCCTTTAGGTGACGGCTCTGCTGTTAGAATCACCGTGGCACGCTATCATACCCCCTCGGGTCGTGTGATTCAGCGACCATACGAGAGAGGTAATAAAGAGGGTTACTATAAATCCTACGCCGAGCGTCTTCGTAGCCGTCAGGCTGACTCGGTGGCTGTCGATACCTTGTTGTATCCCGAATATAAGACCCTGCGCTCTGGTCGTAAGGTCTATGGTGGTGGCGGTATTCACCCCGATGTCTATATCGAAAGCGACACTACCGAGGTCTCTTCTTATATGGCAAAGATAGTCGCACAAGGTATCTATGCTGACTTTGTGATGGATTATTTGGATTCTCGTCGTGATGCCCTGAAGTCGCAATACCCCACATTCGAAAAGTTCAATTCTTCGTTCATCCTCTCTGATGAGGATATGCAGTCGCTTGTGCAGAAGGCGACCGATAAGGGTATAGAGTATAACGAGGCCGAGTATCAGCAGTCGAAAGAACTGTTGCGTGCGCAGATTACATCGCTCGTTGCCCAGCGACTCTATAGCCTCTCTGATGGCTATCGCTGGCTCAATCCACGCCGTAATCTATACTATAAAAAGGCTCTGTCGATTTTGCAGAATTGGGATGTGGTGGGTGGTAAATTACTCCAAAATTTGCCGTAATAACTATATTTGGTGATTAAATGTGGGCCAAAAGTGTAAAAAAGTATCGACTAATTTGTATCAACGATAAATTTTGTATAATTTCGACACACGAAAAACAACAAAAAATTATACGATGCAAGAAGATTTTAACACAGAAGGGTCTATTGATACCACTACTGTAAGCTATGGTGATTCTCCATTTAGCAAGATGATAAAAGCGGGTCATCGCACCTATTTTATCGATGTAAAGATTACTCGTCAGGATGATTATTTTTTAAGCATTACCGAGTTGCGTAAGAAGAATACTGCTAACGGCGTGGTAAACGAGCGTAACAAAGTCTTTATCTATGAGGAGGACTTTGATAAGTTGTCTGAAGGTATGATAGAGGCATTCAATTATATCAAGCAGAATAAAAAATAAATAGCCTATTTAGTGCCGCCTTTGTCTGGGCGGCATCTGTCGTAGGTTCATTTGTCGATTTGTGCGGAAGTTTATGGGAAAGAGTGTAGTCTTGGGTTTTAGCGGTGGTATAGACAGTATTACATCAGCTTCGTTATTGCGTGATGCGGGTTGGCGTGTTATTGCTGTTACGCTTGATACCATCGGAGATGAGATTATGCTCTCCAAAGCCCGCGAATCGGCCGCCACGCTTGGTGTGGAGCACCATATCGTGGATGTGAAATCTGAGTTTCAGCAATTAGTTGTAGATTATTTTATCGACAGCTACTCTTCGGGCCGTACCCCTGCCCCTTGTACGGTATGTAACTCTGCTATCAAATGGCGCTTTTTGGCCGAAGCAGCCGACCGCCTTGGTGTGGAGCATATCGCTACGGGGCATTACTTTAGTGTAGTTTCTCACAAAGGTCTATATTATGTCGCTCGCGGTGCCGACCCGGCGAAAGATCAGTCGTATTATCTGTGGGGGCTCAAGCAGGATATCCTGAGTCGTATCATCACCCCAATGTCTGATAAAATCAAGGCCGAGGTTAAACTTGGTTTTGAAGATAAGCGCGAGAGTATGGGTGTCTGCTTTTTGCGAGGCGTGAACTACCGTGATTTTATTTGTAGCCACCGTCCTTCGCTTGCGGCAGGCGGCAATGTTGTGGATGCTAACGGAAAAGTAGTTGGTAGTCACGATGGCTTTGCTTTCTATACAATCGGCCAGAAACGAGGCTTTGCTCTTGCGGCTGAAATGCCAGGTGCGGCCATTGTCGGCATAGATGCTGTGCGTAACGAATTGAGGGTGGGACGTAATGATGAATTACTTAAACTAACACTTGAAGTAGAAAAGTGTAATGTTGTGTCTGAAAGTGAATTACTGTCGGCGGAAGATATTTCTGTTGTAATACGCGGTATTGGCCGTAATCCAGAAGGCTTTGCTCGCTCTATTCAACCTTGCGATGGCGGTTATAAGGTGGAGTTGAGTCATCCCGCTTGGGCTGCAGCGGCAGGTCAGCCCGTTGTATTCTATCGTTGTGATCGCGTCATTGGCGGCGGTTTTCTCCGTCGTTGCTATTGATAATTCTTTAGCTTTGTATTATCTTTGCACCGTTTGATGCCGCGCACCGTTATGGTCGTGAAGTTCAATCATTCAAAACGGGAAAATAAAAACTTATTAATAAGATGAATATCGTTAAGCGTCTGTACGATTGGGTACTCTCGTGGGGAGAGTCTCGCTGGGGAGTGTTGGCTCTGTTTGTTTTGGCTTTTGCCGAGTCGAGTTTCTTTCCTATTCCACCCGATGTGCTGCTCATTGCTTTGTGCTTGGGCGCGGTGACTCGTTCATTCAGATATGCGGCTGTATGTCTGTTGGGCTCTATTTTGGGCGCTATTGCGGGTTATGCTATTGGTTATTTCTTGTGGCAGAACACCGCAGGCGAATATACTGCGTTGGCAAATTGGTTCTTTAGCAATGTGTTTAGCCAGGAGAGTTTCTTCGAGGTAAAGAATCTCTATGATAAGTGGGATTTTTGGATTGTCTTCACTGCTGGTTTCACGCCACTGCCGTATAAGCTATTTACTATCACGGGAGGTCTGTTCCACATCAACTTTGTGATGTTTATCTTGGCTTCAGTGGTGTCACGCGGTCTGCGTTTCTTCTTAATTGGCGGTCTGATTTGGAAGTTTGGTGCGCCTATCAAAACATTCATTGATAAGTACTTCAATCTTTTGGCTATTGTCTTTACTGTGTTGCTTATCGGTTCGTTTATTTTAGTAGGTAAATTCCTTTAGTGATGCGTCAGTATGGTCTTATAGGACTCAAGTTGGGGCACTCGTTTTCGGCAAACTATTTTGCGGATAAGTTTTTGCGTGAGGGTTTGTCTGAGGAGTGTTCGTATCGTTTGTTTGAACTTCCAGCCATCGAGTGTGTCGAGGAGTTTATGCAGACGACACCTAATCTTGTAGGCTTTAATGTCACTATCCCCTATAAGCAGCAGATTATACCCTATCTCGACTCTCTTAGCCGCGAGGCCGAGGATATCGGGGCTGTGAATTGTGTAAAAATCACGCCCGACGGCCGTAAGGTTGGCTATAATACCGACATTGACGGCATTCGTGTTTCTCTTGATAAGTTGTTGGGTGATAAAGTGATAGACTCTGCGCTGATTTTGGGTACGGGTGGTGCGTCATTGGCTGTTGGTTATGTCCTTTCTGAGCGAGGCATACCCTACTCGTTGGTGTCGCGTGACAAGAGCAAAGGCGACCTTTTGTATAGCGAGTTGGATGAAACGGTGATTAACTCCAATCATCTTATAATCAACGCTTCGCCTGTGGGAATGTATCCTAAGGTTGATGTTGCTCCCGATATTCCTTATCATCTGCTTTCGGCTGACCACTATCTCTTTGACTTGGTCTATAACCCCACCACGACACGCTTTATGACGCTGGGTGCCGAATATGGCGCACACGCCCTCTCTGGCCTCGATATGTTATATGCCCAGGCCGAATCTGCGTGGAGTATTTGGAATAGGGAAGAATAAACCCTAATCGTTGGTGTAGGCATTCAGCACCTCTTCGGCTTTTGCCTTGTCTTTGGAGCGGACTACCAACTGCGCCGACATTGCCCCTATGGGATATATGGCCGACATTAGCTCATTTCGAATCATTGAGTAGATACCCGCACCGTCTAATATAGACTTCTCCCACTCTGCGTCGTTCACAGAGTTATACTCTCGTAAAACTACAAAACCATCATTGCTCATACCAAATCGTGTTTTAGCGTTTCTATACAAAGTTAGTTATTTTTATTCATAACTTGCAATGAGTAAACCAAAATATTCGGTTTTTATTACTATATTTGTATTTGGTAATTACCGATTATTTAAGGATAAATATAACTAATTAATATTCAATATGAAAAGAACGCTTAATCTATTGTTGCCGATTGTGGTTGTTGCTTGTTTCGTGGTCACTGCTCTGCATTGCGGTATGTTCCGCAAGAGTGAGGGCTCATTTAAGGTCGAGCGTATGGCTTTGGCTGATAGCGTAATCAATGGCGCTATTGCCGATGATGACTTCCCTGGAGCTGTCTTGTGTGTTGTTAAGCGCGCTGACGATGGCGAGTCTATGGGCGAGATTCTCTACCTCAAGGCATACGGTAACCGTCAGGTGTGCTCTGGTCGTGATGCTGTCAGCGGCGAGATGATTCCCGATACTATCCCTATGACTCCCGATGCTATCTTCGACTTGGCCTCGGTGAGCAAGTGTGTCGGTACTACCCTCTCGTTTATGCGTGTAGTGGAGAATGGTTGGGTGCGTCTTTCTGATAATGTGTCGCGTTATATCCCCGGTTTCAAGGCTTGGGAGAGCACTCCCGAGAAGAAGGGTGAGCGTCCCGAGCGTGAGAATATCACTATCACTCACTTGCTTACTCACACCTCTGGTCTGCCTGCCTCTATCCATCCCCCTTATTGGATGAAGCGCTATGAGCAGTATGGCGATCCCATGACAATGAATCTGCGCGATTCGCTCACTACATACCTTGCACACGACGCTGCGCGTATGTCTCGCCCTGGCGAGGTTATGCGTTACAGCTGCTTGAACTTTATCACTGTGCAGGCTATCATCGAGCGCCTCTCACAGCAGCGTATGGATAAGTTTGCCCACGCCGAGGTCTTTGGTCCGTTGGGTCTTAAGAATACTTGGTATAATGCTATCGATGACGAGCAGCGTCCATTTGCGGCTGATGCTCCCATCGTTCCCACCGAGGTTTTGGCAGATGGTAAGTTGCTCTATGGTGAGGTTCACGACCCCACAGCGCGCGTAGTTAATCGTGGTGTATCGGGTAATGCTGGTCTTTTCTCGTCTGCCGAGGATTTGGCAGTTGTAGCCTCTATGTTGCTCAATGGTGGTGTTATTCGTCTTCCTGAGGATGGCCTAGCTGGTAAGTTGGGCGCAACACGCCGCGTGAGATTGTTCTCTGAATCTACTGTTAAGACATTCTTCCGCGTTCCCGAGGAGTTTGCACAGCACGGTCGTGCATTGGGTTGGGATGTAGCTTCTGCTTACTCTGGAAGCTTCGGCGAGTTGTACACTCCCTATAGCATCGCAAATCACACTGGTTATACAGGTACTTCAATGGCTATGTATCCCGACGAGGGCATCGCTATCATTTTCCTGGCTAACCGTGTTCACCCTTACGATGATGGTGGTGTCAGCCGCGCTCGCGCTACGGTTACTAACATCGTATTCTCTGCTTTGGACGAGTAGAGAGTCGTTCCACTGACAGAGTTTGACGCTATTAGATTTTACTTTTGCCCCAAACTTGAATTGGGGCGGATAATGGATATTTTTATAGATAAAGACAATGCAGGACTTCGTACACCTTCATGTGCACTCACACTTCTCCATTCTCGATGGTCAGGCAAGTATTCAAAAACTTGTCGATAAGGCCATTAAGGATGGTATGCGTGGTATTGCTATTACCGACCACGGTAATATGTTCGGTATAAAGGAGTTCTGGAACTATGTCAAGAAGAAGAACGGAGCTCGTCGCGATGAGGTGAAGCAGAAATCTGCCGCCATCGCCGACCTTCAGGCCAAGGTCGATGCCGACGAAGCTACCGACGAGCAGAAGACTGAGTTGGCAAAACTCAAGGCCGAGTACGATGCTCTGCCTAAAGAGGACTTCAAAGCCATCATTGGTTGCGAGGTCTATGTTGCTCGTCGTGGTATGCAGTTTAAGGAGGGTAAGATGGACCAAAGCGGTTATCACCTCATCCTTCTGGCCAAGAACGAGAAGGGCTACCACAACCTTATCAAGATTGTTTCAAAGGCGTGGACCGAAGGTTTCTATATGCGTCCGCGTACCGATAAGACCGAGTTGGAGAAGTATCACGAAGGTCTTATCTGTTGCTCTGCTTGTTTGGGAGGTGAGATACCCAAACACATTACGGCTGGCAATTTGGAGGCGGCCGAGGAGTCAATACTTTGGTATAAGAACCTCTTTGGTGACGATTATTATCTTGAGCTCCAGTTGCATAAAGCAACTGTCGAGCGTGCCAACCACGAGGTATACCCTCTTCAGCTTGCCGTTAATGAGCAACTTATTGCATTTGCCAATAAGCACTCAATCAAACTAATTTGCTCGAACGATGTCCACTTTGTGGATGAAGTTCACGCCGAGGCGCACGACCGTCTGATTTGCCTCTCTACGAGCCGAGATCTGGACGATCCGAAGCGTATGCTCTACTCCAAGCAGGAGTGGATGAAGACGCGCGCCGAGATGAACGCCATCTTTGGCGATGTGCCCGATGCACTTTCAAATACGGTTGAGATCTGTAATAAGGTCGAGAGCTACTCTATCGACCACGCCCCCATTATGCCCACCTTCGCCATCCCCGAAGATTTCGGTACGGAGGAGAGTTATCGTATAAAGTTCAGCGAGCAAGACCTCTTTGATGAGTTTACGCGCGACGAGAACGGTAATGTCATAATGTCGGAGGCTGATGCTCACAAGAAGATTGACAAGTTGGGCGGATACGATAAACTCTACCGTATCAAATTGGAGGCTGACTACCTTGCCAAGTTGGCTATGGATGGCGCCATCAAGCGTTACGGCGCACCTCTTACCGAGGAGGTGTCAGAGCGTATGAAGTTCGAGTTGCACATTATGAAGACGATGGGTTTCCCTGGCTACTTCCTTATCGTGCAGGACTTTATTCGTGCGGCCCGCGAAGAGTTGGATGTATCTGTAGGTCCGGGTCGTGGCTCTGCCGCAGGTTCGGCTGTGGCTTACTGCTTGGGAATTACGCAGATTGACCCTATTAAATATGACTTGCTGTTCGAGCGTTTCCTAAATCCCGACCGTATCTCGTTGCCCGATATCGATATCGACTTCGATGATGATGGTCGTGGCCGAGTGCTTAATTGGGTGACGCAGAAGTATGGTAAGGAGAAGGTGGCTCACATCATCACCTACGGTACTATGGCCACCAAGATGGCCTTGAAGGATGTCGCGCGTGTCCAGAAACTCCCGCTTAAGGAGTCTGACCGTTTGTGTAAACTTATCCCCGATCGCATCCCAGACAAGAAGATAAATCTTGCCAATGCTATCGACTATGTGCCCGAATTGAAGGCTGCCGAGGAGTCGGATGATATCACTATGAGCGAGACCATCAAGTATGCTCGTATGCTCGAGGGTAATGTGCGTGGTACGGGTGTTCACGCTTGCGGTACAATTATCTGTCGTGACGACATCACCGATTGGGTGCCAGTCAGCACGGCCGACGATAAAGAGACGGGCGAGAAGATGCTCGTAACCCAGTACGAGGGTGCCGTTATCGAGGATACGGGACTTATCAAGATGGACTTCTTGGGTCTGAAGACCCTTTCGATTATCAAGGACGCAGTCGCCAATGTCAAGCGTACACGAGGTATCGACATCGATATAGATACTATTTCGATTGACGACCCCACTACATATAAACTCTTCTGCGAGGGCGGAACCATTGGTACATTCCAGTTCGAGTCGCCTGGTATGCAGAAGTATTTGCGAGAGTTGAAACCTTCGACCTTCGAGGACCTTATTGCGATGAATGCGCTCTATCGTCCGGGTCCGATGGACTACATTCCTGACTTCATCGACCGTAAGCACGGCCGTAAGCCTATTGTTTACGACATTGATATCATGGAAAAGTATCTAAAGGATACTTATGGTATTACGGTCTATCAGGAGCAGGTGATGCTTCTCTCTCGTCTGTTGGGTGGCTTTACCCGAGGCGAGAGTGATACACTGCGTAAGGCGATGGGTAAGAAGATTAAGTCGAAACTGGACGAACTCAAACCCAAGTTCATCAAGGGCGGTCAGGCCAATGGCCACAACCCCGATGTGTTGGAGAAGATTTGGGCCGACTGGGAGAAGTTTGCTTCGTATGCCTTCAACAAATCGCACGCAACTTGCTACTCGTGGGTAGCCTACCAGACTGCCTACCTCAAGGCTAACTACCCCTCGGAGTATATGGCAGCGGTATTGAGCCGTAACTTGGCCGATATCAAGACCATCACTCAGTATATGACCGAGTGTAAGCAGATGGGTATCAGAGTGCTTGGTCCCGATGTGAACGACTCTATTGTGGACTTCTCGTCTAACCGCAACGGTGATATCCGCTTCGGTTTGGCGGCGGTTAAGGGTGTCGGTGAGGCGGCCGTTAAGTCTATCATCGACGAGCGCGAAAAGGGTGGCCCGTTCAAGAATATATACGACTTTGTTGAGCGTGTGAACTTTGCCGTGGTGAACCGTAAGTGTCTTGAGAACCTCGCCTATGCGGGTGGCTTTGACTCTATCATCGATTTCCATCGTAGCAAGTTCTTCGCCGAGGATGCTCGTGCAGGTGGTCAGACTTTCGTTGAGTCGCTTATCCGCTACGGTCAGCGTGTTCAGCAGGAGCGTAACAACTCACAGCAGAGCCTCTTTGGTGGCGGTGGCGTTGTCGATATCCAGCCTCCTACCCTTCCCGTTGCCGAGGAGTGGAATCAGTTGCAGGTGCTCAATAAGGAGCGCGAGATGATTGGCCTCTACCTCTCGTCACACCCGCTGGATGAGTATAAGGTCATTATTAACCATATGTGTAAGGCTTCGCTTGCCGACCTCTCAGAACTCGAGCAGTTTAATGGTCAGGAGTTGGGTCTTGCTGGAGTTGTAACTTCGGTGCAGGAGATGGTTACCAAGACGGGACGCCCGTGGGGTAAGTTCACGCTTGAGGACTACACTGGTGGTACACGCGAGTTCGCCCTCTTTAATAAGGACTATGAGCAGTTCCGCCCGATGATGTACCCCAACTACTTCCTCTTCGTTAAGGGTAAGGTGCAGCCGCGCCCCTATGGCGATAACCCCGAGCTGGAGTTTAAGGTGTTGTCGATGACGCAGCTCAATCAGGTGCGCGACGAGTTGATTAAGGAGTTGCATATCACGCTGCCTGTCGAGGAGGTAACCCCATCGTTTGTGCAGGAGTTCGCTTCGATTATTCAGGCCAACAAGGGTAATACGCTGCTGCGTATATCGATTGTCAGCGGTACGGACCGTGTGTCGCTCAATATGTTCTCGAAACGATATAAGGTGACGATGACATCCGATTTGGTAGATTATTTGGATAAGAACGAGATAAAATTTACATTAACATAAACTAATTAAACTTATTAAAACTATGGCATTAGCAATTACAAACGAGAATTATGAGTCATTGATTGCATCGGGTCAGCCCGTAGTAATCGACTTTTGGGCAGAGTGGTGTGGCCCCTGCCGTATGGTAGGTCCCATCATCGACGAGTTGGCTACCGAGTACGAGGGTAAGGTTGTTATCGGCAAGTGCGATGTTGATTCAGCAGATGATATCGTAGCACAGTACCGTGTTCGCAACATTCCTACTGTTATTTTCATCAAGAATGGTGAGGTTGTCGATAAGGTTGTCGGCGCAACAAGCAAGGAGACCCTTAAAGCAAAGGTTGACGCGCTGTTGTAAAAATTTAAGTTTTGAGACCTTAAAGCGGTACTACCACGAAGGTAGTACCGTTATTTTATTTTTTTTAGAAGGTATACTTGATAATGCCCGATTGATTGCAATACGAATATCATCAGTTTCTTTAGATCCTTGTCCTTCTGCGGTGCAAGAATATATTAGTTCATTTGTTTTTGCTGAAATAAATTGAATGGTTACCTCTATCGTATAACCTAAACCTCTATTACGTCTACCACTCTCGCCATAATTAACAATTAAAGTGTCATTATATAGCTCGGAATTAAGATGTGGTATTATTATATATCCTTGTTTTAGCAATACCCCAGAAATGATGTCACTTGGATTGATACTTTTGATATCGGTAGTGTCATATACTCCAAATTGGTTTGCAACTATACCTCCTGAAGATGAAGTAATTACCTGTGTCGGAGTTATATAAATATATTTATATGAAGAAATGTCTGCATTTGCGATAATTATTGGATCTTTAAGAGGGGCACAACTATTAAATGATAATATAGTACAAATTATCCAAATGCAAAGTTGGATTTTTTTCATATTAGTTATAATATTTTGGTATCGCAGCCCCGACGATATTATTATTAAAAAGAAAGCGTGGTGCTGAAAACTTATTCTAATAGATAGGGTCGTAGGAATAACCTCAAGGATAAAATAAGCATCAGTCCCACGCCACAATCCATTGATGGATGTGACGCGGCAAAATGTCTGCCTATCCTCTCCTATTTAGAATTTCCTACATTCTATCTATGAAAATAAACTTACACTTTCCGTGTTTGTTAGTATGTTATAGCAAAATTACAAATTCATTTTAGAAAATACAAGCCCTAGATATAAAAACGAGGGAGTCAGCTATGGCTAACTCCCCTACTATTTGGATAAATTCTTAATTCTTGAT
>JAFZFX010000004.1 GCA_017555695.1 Alistipes sp. | reverse complement strand
CGAGTATTTCAGGATCAAATGGAAATGATAAATGCGGGAAAACACCCGCATTTATCTACTAATTCTGACCAATAAACAAATATTGCCCCGATTTTATCTACTATTTTGACCAATAAGCCCAATAAGCCGATAAGCTCTAAAAGCAAAATGTATAAAACGAAAAATGCAGTCCATAAAGACTGCATTTTTTGTTGGGCTACCAGGATTCGAACCTGGAATGACAGGACCAGAATCTGTAGTGTTACCATTACACCATAGCCCAATCAGGTCGTCATCATTTTTGACACCGCAAAAGTAGAATATTATTTCTATTCTGCAAAGAAAAATGTGATTTTTTTTCGATTTTGGGCGATTTTTTTTCTCTTTTGCAATTTTAAGCCCTCTTTTGAGGCTTTTTGTGGGCTATTCCTTGCAGATGAGTACGACGGCCATTGCTGATACGCCCTCCTCACGACCCTCAAAACCCAGACGCTCGGTAGTCGTCGCCTTCATCGATACTCTATCGGCAGTGATGCCCATCTGCTCGGCCAATACCTCGCGCATAGTGTCAATGTAGGGGCGCAACTTTGGGCGCTGCATAGCAATTGTGCAGTCCACATTCGATATCGAGTAACCTCTATCGGTCACCTCCTGGCATACCTTGCGCAATAAAATCTTCGAGTCGATACCCTTCAGTGTGGGGTCGTTGTCGGGAAAGAGCTTGCCTATGTCGCCTAAAGCCAATGCGCCCAACAGCGCATCGCATATAGCGTGAATAGCCACATCACCATCAGAGTGTGCTATGCAACCCTTTGTGTGAGGCACCTCTATACCACCTAAAACCAGTCGCAACCCCTCGCCGAGAGAGTGTACATCGTAACCTTGTCCTACTCTTATATCCATATCTTTAATCTGAATGTTATTGCTAAAATATATCTTCTTACGATGGCGGGCGTACTCAGCCATAGGGCCGAGTATATCCTCCATCGAGCGCTGTCAAGTTTTATCACTTGCCCCGAAAGTCTTGTGATGGATACCACCTTTGCCACTATATCTTTGCGCTCGGCCTGCTCTTTCGTGCGGTAGTTGCCATCGCCCGCAAATGTCACCTTCTCGCCATCTATGGCGCAGATGCGATGCATTATGTGCCCGTTATGGTGACGGAATAGCACTACGGCGCCCACCTCTATCTGCTCCTCGTTGCAGGGCGTAAGCGTAACCTTGTCACGCTCGTTATGCATCATCGGACGCATGCTATGCCCCTTGACGGGAATCGTCACGCACTGACCTTGGCCAAGCAGTCGCTCCACCTCTGCAAAGAATATACTATTTGGTAACTCTAATTTCATACTGCAAAGATAGTATTATATGCGAGTTTTGCCGCATCTGTGTCGGGTAAACACTCCAGATGATATACGGGTACGGCTGAAATCGTGGCCGATAAAATATCTATCATCCTACACTCCAGCTCCTTGTCGAAGGCAAATGCGGGTGGCATCGATGGCAGTAATGCACCAATAGCTCGTACGCCCTTTAGTCGGTGTATTGCATTGTGTGGCGCTTGGCTCAATCGCACGATGGCGCGCAGCGGATACGACTCATTCTTATAACATGGTGTCTTGCCACTCCAAGGTGAGCCATATACTACGGCTTTGCCATCTACGATTTTTAGGAATGGGCTGTCGTCGTTCAGTAGGGTAGCGCCCTCGACGCACTCTCTCCATAATCGCGTGTGGGTGCTTTTGCCCGTTCCCGATTCGCCGAGAAACATCACTGCTCCACCATTAGCAATAATCGTCGAGGAGTGTATGGCCGCTGTCAAGTGCTTTGCCATAGCCAACCCGATGGCCATCCACATCCCGAATCGTATAAATGAAGGGTTAGATTCTCCATTTGCTTTAGCATTGCAATATGCCTTGTCGGTGGCTTTCTCATAATATAGATAGAATGGCTCACTTGCCTCGTTCTCTATGCGGAAGGTATAGTGTGTCGCCGTGTTGCCTAATATGCACAAAGCCTGACCTTCGCTAAAGTCGAACTTGGTTAATGTCTGGCTCTCCATCTGCTTCTTGTTGATGTTGTAGCCTGTGAAGACCTCTACAGCGGGCTTAGTTGCAGCATCATACTCAGCGGCGAACACCTCGAAACTTCGTACTCCAGCACTCGCAATGTCGGCCGCAGGGCCAAATACCCTGATGCGATTGTCGGCAATTATGTAATCTCTCACCAGCTCCATTACTCTCCTATCTCTATTATGCGGTCGCAGTAGCCGAGCGAACTCTCTCGGTGTGCTATCACCACTATTGTTAATTCTCTGTTCTGCTCCGACAGACTCTCTATCGAGGAGTTGACACTCCTCTCGGTCTCCTTATCCAGGGCCGATGTTGCTTCGTCAAAGAAGAGTATGTCGGGCTGCTTGTATAACGCTCTGGCTATACCTATTCGTTGGCGCTCTCCGCCCGAAACTCGGCATCCCGACTCGCCAATCATCGACTCTATGCCATTGGCTAAATTCTTGGTGAAAGTCTTTAGACTTGCCATCTCCAACGCCTTAATCACCCTCTGGCGGTCAATTAGCTCGGGCTTTGTGCCGAGTGCTACATTTTGGGCGAGCGTAGAGTCTGCAATGAATACACTCTGCGGAACATATCCCACCGAGTTCTGCCACTTGCGGCGTGTCGAATCGTTCAGCGGAGTGTTGTCAATCAGAATCTCACCACTCTCTACGGTGTAGAGTCCCAGCATCAGATTCATTAGCGTACTCTTTCCTGCACCTGACGCACCTCGTATGCCTATGCGCTCGCCACGATTAATCGTCAGTGACAGATTTTCTATCACTCGGCACGATGCTCCACTCTGCGTGTCCTTATACTCAAACGATACATCTCTTAATTCGATTTTCTCTCTTAGGTGCAATCGCTCGTTGGTCGTGTTGCTCTGCTTGTTATCCTCAATGCCGAGCAGTGTATCGAGTGAGTACATATTGTATCGTATTGCTGTATATGCCGACAATATGCTCCTTACTGAAGGCATCAATCTTACTGCCGCTACCGCAAAGATGCCAAACACCAATCCAATATTTCCAGAATGAAGATATGCTCCCACAATCACCAATGCCGCCATACCTGCCGCGAGTGTCGTCTCTGTGATACTCTGCGGCATTGCCGAGAGCATAGCGTCACGCTTGCGCATCTCTACCAGGCGGTCTGTTGAGAGGTCAAAGTTTGATAGCATCTGCGGAAAGGCGTTGTTGATTTCGATGTCGGCATACCCTCTGAAGCTCTCCGTTACACTCTGGAAACGCGACCTGTGTGCCTCATTCTCGGCCTTGCCGTATTGGTTCAAGCGTCGGCGAACAAAGAAGTAATATACCCATATTGCAAGCATAAAAATCAGTGTCAGCAGTAACGCTACCTTGAAATTGATGACAGTGATAGCCGCCAAGATCATCAGAAATAGCGCCACTTCGCTCACCAATATTGCTATGGGGCGTAGTATGCCCGTTACAAAATTCAGACAGACGAAGTTTACATTGCGAGATAGTTCTGCAGAGTTGTGTTGCTGTGCAAAGGCCAAGCCTCGGCTGTGGTAGTCGATGTAGAGTCTGCGCGAGAGGTTGCGGTAGAGCGAGTAGGTGAAATCTCTCTCATGCCTATACAGCCAAAGGCTGACTATGTTTTTCAGCGCAATAGCACCCACAATCATCAGAGCAATCACTATTGTAAACTGCATATCGCTCTTGCATCCCAACGCCTCGTACAACCATTGCACCTTGTCGTTTTGGTGTAGTGAGTCGCTGTCGAGCATCAGCATGAGTAGTGGAATGAGCATTGTAATTCCAAAAAAGTTAAGGCAGGCGCGCAACAGAATCGTTGCCGCCACTGCTACTCCGCGCCATTTATACTGCGGGGGTATTATTGCCAAAATCTTTTTGAACATTGCTCTTTTGTTACTAAACGATATTTAAAATACAAAGATACTACATTTCCACCTTCTCTATCTCGCCTAGAGTCAGATACCATAGATATCCCTCCACTTTGCTATATCCCATATCACGCAACTGCTGCATATATATACTCATAGTTTTTGCGTGTCCTTTGGGTTTGTCGTGGCCGAACTTGTAGTCCACAACCACGGCTCTATCACCCCGAATCATCACTCTGTCGGGTCGGCGAGTGCCTATGTGGGCGTTGCAGATTATATCCTCCTCGTTGTGGATGGCATCCCACTCGTCAGAGAACCACTCTGCAATATCAGCGCGTGAAAGTTCTCTCTTCATCACACTCTTCAACTCCTCGGCCTGCGTAGAGTCTATCTTGCCCGCTGCTGTGTATTCCTCAATGCGCTCGATGACACTCTGCATATTTGTTGCCTCGCACATTATGGCGTGCATAGCGATACCCATATTTCTTGCTGATACTGCCTGCGAAGGCTCCTCGTCGTCGAAGTATCTCTCGCTCGATAGATGTAGCGATGTGGTTATGTCGGTCGTGGGGTACTCCTCCATAATCATATTCTCTATGCCTTTGTCGCCCCTCTCTGCACTGCGTATAGGTGACTCCTCCACGCCATATTCTATGCGTGTTGAGTCATTGTTTGGGTTATCTTTTGTAAGCACTTCCCATAGCACCGAGCCAATGTTTTTCTGCGCACGATTGGGTATATATACATATAGTGCCTCACAAGCACGAGTTAGCGCCACATACAACAGATTGATATTGTCGATATGGGCAAATACTGTCTCGCGATGGTAGTCGTCGCTATATATCGAGTTGTTTAGGCTCTTGTCAAACGACACGGGGAACTGTCCTATCTCGGCTAACTCCTCACTGTTGTTATCTGCTGTAACTTCGGGCGTAGCCCAGATGGTGCTGTTTGTCTTTGGGCCAATCTTCCAGTCGCAGTAGGGTATGATGATGACTTTTCGCTCCAGACCCTTCGACTTGTGAATCGAGGTGAGTTCTATGGTCATATCGCTCTTTTCAACTACCAGGTTCTTGTTGCAACCCGACTCCTCCCACTCCTTTAGAAAGAGCTGTATGTCAGCCACCTTCGACGAGCAGAATGTGATGATTTGCTCGTGCAGTGCTTGCAGATAGGCCATCTCTCCTCTGTACTTGTCGAGTTCGTAGTTGATGACTATTCTCTCGAAGGCCTGCTCTGGTGTTAGCTGACTGATGTAGGCCAATTCGTTGAGCTCCTCTTTTGTCGGTTCCTCGTCGTATCTGCGACCCAGAAAGTCATTTGCGATGGCTCGGCTAATATGGTCGTTGCTGTTCTGCGACAGACGCAACAATGCGATTACGAAGTTGCTGATGTCGGCATTACCTACCACCAACGAGTCCTGCGTCATAATGTTGAACGGCGCATTGGTCTGCTGTTTATAGTCAAGCAGAATCTTTGCAGTCTTCGCTCCGTCGTCACCTTTGCGGTGAAGAATCATAATGTCGTTGTAGGAGTATCCTCTCTCGATAACCGACTTTATGCACTCCACAATGGGTGGCTCCTCGTCATAGCGCTCTACGCGTATGTAGCCGTTGTTGTCAGACGAACTCTTCGGTTTCTGGTGATGCCCCTTGTATGCGCTTTTGAGTGTATTATGTAACTCATGATAGCAACTCTCGGTGATGTTTTTCGCCTCTAGTGCTTTGTCTAGATTGCTGTTTATCTCGTTGTTGGCGTATTTAACTACGCGCTTTATGGCCATGTTGTTGAACTTCACCACATTTCTCAAGCTGCGGTAGTTGTTGGCCATAATCTCCAACTTGGTGTCAGCTTCGCCTAACACCTTGCTTACACCCTGCTGAAGGATTCTCCAGTCGCCACCACGCCAACGATATATCGACTGCTTTACATCGCCCACAATCAGCACCGAAGTGTCCTCCGATTGTGACATGGCATTCTGTAGCAGAGGTACGAAATTGCTCCACTCCTTCAATGAGGTGTCCTGGAACTCGTCAATCATAAATCGCTCGAATCTGTTACCCGTCTTTTCATAGATAAACGGAGCATCGTTGTCGGCTACAAATCGTGAGAGTATATACTTTGTCTCCGACAGCAACATAATGCCCTCCTCTTGACAGAGTGTGCTTAGTTTTTGGTAAATATCCTGCAAAAGCGCGAAACTGCGATAGTTGCGCTTGATTTTCGGCAGAGTCGTTGTCAGTCGAAGGCTGCCATCATATAAATCACACAACTCCGCCAGTATGGGCTGCAACTGTGGCGCCAATGCTTGTGCCGTGGGTAGTGCCGACCATTTGTCTGTGGTTTGACTCTTGTCGCGAATAGTCTTAGTGGGTGCCGCGAGTATGCCGTCGGCAGCCTTGCGGAAGTAGTTGGTAAACGATGTAGATTTACCCGTAAAATCAACGGTATCCACGCCAGCACGGTGCATAATCTCCAACGCCTCGCCACCCAAGCGCTTTGCTGTGGCTATGGTTTGCGCGTAGCGCGTCTCGGCTTGGCTGATTATCTCCTTGAGTCGTTCTTTAGGTAGTGCTTGCAATATAGCCTGCTTGTTTGACTCCTTGAATAACTCGCCGCCGAGTTGCAGGATATATTTTCTTATATCCCAATCTCCGTTATCATCGATATTCTCCTGCGCGAACTCCATTATCCACTGCTGCAACTCGGTGTTGGTAGTTATGTCGTCAATCAGAGCATCGGTACTGCGCGACAGAATTGTCGAGGTTTCCAGCTCGATGTTGTAGTTGATATCAATACCCAACTCCTTGATGAATGCTCGCAGTATTCGCTGGAAGAATTTATCAATCGTTAGAATAGTGAAACGCGAATAGTCGTGCAGTATGCGCGATAGGGTGGTCTTTGCACGGGTGATAATCTCCTCTCTTGCAAGCTTAGTGTCGCGTTGTAGGTCTTTGAGGTAGCTACATCCGTCGGGATTCACCACTATGTCGTTTATCTCCTTCAATATTCGACTCTTCATCTCCTCGGTGGCCTTGTTCGTAAAGGTCACTGCGAGTATGGCCCTATACAGATAGGGTTTGTCGTTGAAGTGCTTAATCGTGTCGTGCACATATTTGTAGGCCAGACGGTATGTTTTGCCACTTCCGGCGCTTGCGCTTAAAATCTTTGCTCTCATACCAGTCTATCGTTTACATAAAATTCTAAAATCACAATATTCGCATACGCTGCCAGCATCCTCTTTGGGGCACTGCGTAAAGGGTATTTCGGGGTTGAACAGCTCTTGTAACTTTTCGTTTATCAGCGTCTCGAACTCTTCGGCGTACGCATTGTAGTTCACCTCGCAATCTCGGCTCTTGTCCATCAGGCGCGGTGAGTACTCCTTGTCGTTCATCTGTCGCACATAGTATAGTTCTGGCGTGACATCCCGCTTGAATGTGTGGTGCAACACCATCGAATAGATCAGTGTTTGCGTGATGTTGCTCTGTGCTGAGCGATTCTCTCCCTCGAATAGTGATTCAATGCCGTTGAACTCTTTGTGTTCCTTGCCCGTCTTGTAGTCCACAACGCGTATCGTACCATCATCCATCGAGTCTATGCGGTCGGCATATCCACCCACCAATATTGTGCGCCCGTCGCCCAAATCCATCGGTAGGGTGATTTTCTGTTCCAGGCTCTTGACGGCAAAGTTGTTGTGCTCGATGTCGTAAGGGATGATGCATTGGCGAATGTAGTTCGTTACCATATTCTTAACCAATACCAAATTTCCCGTGTACTCATCGGGTGTCGCCTCCTTGTCGTTCAGGAATTTGTTGTTAATAGCCTCGATTACTGCGTTTTCCACCTTTTTGCCCTTTAGCATCTGTTTCAAATGTTCCGCAGGGTTGGCTATGTCCTTTATCTCGGTGTAGAGATTCTGCATAGCTCGGTGGAGAATGTTACCGAACATTGGGCTATCGATCTCCTCACTCAGTTCGTCGCTCGATTTCAATCCTGCAATAGAGGCGAAATAGAACTTCAGCGGGCAGTTGATGTATGGCGCCAATGCAGCGGGAGCCATCAGACGAGGATTCTCCTTGTCGGTGAACTTCATCAGCTTCTCCAGTGTGCTACCGCTCTTGGGGATAGTTATCTCCTTAGATGATGACGCAGCCACATCCACACCGAAATTGATTCTGCTAATCGGATAGGGCGCCTCGTAATTCAGCTGATGTATATATCGGCTCTGCTCGCCCGTGGTCTTGTCGTCGCTGTGTGAGCAGTACAGCATATCAACTCGCGATGCTCGCTGAATCAGTCTATAGAAATAGTAGGCATACACACCCTCGTGGTGTTCGGGCGTAGGTATGCCATACGCCGCCTTCAAATTGTAGGGTATGAACGACGGTGAGCCCGTTAAATTACCAGGGAATGTGTCGTCGTTCATCGAGAGTATAATCACATTGTCAAAATCTATATTTCGCGTCTCCAAAATACCCATAATCTGCAGGCCACGCAGAGGCTTGCCGTCGAATGGTATGCGTATTGTCTGCAAGTGGCGTTTCAGAAGTGAAGTAAAGATTGAAGTAGATAACTCTATATCGCATAACTTCAAACAATTACTCAACTCTGTAATCTGCCCGGCCAACAGCGATAGATACGATAATTGTAACTTATCGCATTTCTGCTTGTCGGCTGGCATAGAGGTGATTGTGTCGATTACATCAAGCAGATATTTAGACAACTCTTCCCAACTACTTGTCGAGCAGAATATTGTCTTTAATAACTTGTGGCCACTAAACTCCTCTTTTTTTACTCTGATGTATCTGCCATCCAAAATCTTTTTGCGTAGCGATTCGCTCTCTTTTTCTGCGCGCTCGGTGATGTAGGGGTGTGACAGCAGGCCCATCACATCGATGTGATAGAATGTAGTCTTGTCGCTGCCGCAACGGCTGTTCTTCTGTAGCTCAATCAGTCGCTCGATAAAGGCGTAGGCTGTGGTTTGTCTCAGGGGATAACCCATTGTTACATTTATCTCGTCGCCCAACTCCTTGGGTAGAGAGTGTAACAATGGTATCAACAGCGACTCGTCGGTCAGCACTATTGCGGTGCGTTTGTCGAATTTGAGCGAGGGCGAAATGTCGCGCAACAGCTTGTTTACGAACTTACATTGCGAAATGTTCGATACGGTAGATACGGCTGTTAGCTTTTTATTGATGCCGAGGAAATTATCGTGAGTTATCTCAATCTTTGATTGAAATGCTTTAATGTTCTCACGAATGAATTTTCCAGCCTCTTGCTCGGCACTGTTCACATAGTATGAATCGTAGTCCCAGAAGAACTCACAACCCTCTGCGTTGTTCTCGATGTAGCGCAACATACGCTTCTCACACTCCGAGAGGGCGTTGAATCCCACGAATACATATCGGCGCTGCATATTTGGCTCGTTTGCGCCATTTGCTATGTTCTCGGCAGCCGAGCGGTAGAGCATACCCGTGTAGGCAAACCCCAGCTCCTGTAATCGTTCTTTGAAACGGTGGTATATTGGTGCCAGCGATAGCCATACTTTCAGGAACTTGCGCTTCTCGTCAGAGAGTGTCGCTTCGTTCGAGAAATTGCCCCAAAAAGAGTGTATTATCTGTCGCATCTCTGGCGTCAGGTACGAAAGGTCGGCCTCCAACTCCTTGATATCGCATAGGTTGCGGAATAGGGTGTCGGCGTCAATCATATATTTGTCCACGAGGTCGAAATCCGATAGCAACATCTCGCCCCGGAAGTAGAATTTGTCAAAGGTCTCTTCGTGGTATTGGGCGTAAATCTTGTATAGCTCGGTTATGACCCTCACCTTTTCGCCTATCGTGAGAGTTGTGGCCTCGCGCATAATGTCGTCCATCGACAGATATGTGGGTTGCCATATCGGTCGGTCGATGAGTTGTGCAATCTCGTCTGAAAAGAACAGACGCGCACGCTGCGAGGGTAGTACGATTGTGAGTTTCGACAATTCGTCGCCATATTTTGTGTACAGATGACGGGCCACTTCGCCCAGAAAGGTCTGCTGCATTCTCTTGTGTGTTTAATTTGTCACGAAGTTAGTAAAATAAAGTCAAAAAAACACTCCCCGCGACAATCTTTTTCTTCTCAAAAGACAATGCAATTTTGGGCAGAGGGTGCTCTGCTGAAAAAGGAAGAATTTGTAAAAAATGTGATTCGTCTGCTAATCAAACGACTGCATACCCGACTGTGAGATGCGGATAATGCGGCTGTATTCGTCGGGCGAAAGCTCCATAAAGAAGTAGTGTATGGGGTCCACACGCAGACCATTGAAACGCACTTCGTAATGTAGATGCGGAGCCAACGATAGACCAGAGTTACCCGATAGGGCGATGATGTCGCCGCGCTCAACCTTCTGGCCTCGGCGCACAAGTGTCGAGAGCAGGTGGCTGTACGATGTCTGATAGCCGTTGCCGTGGTCGATGATGATGGTCTTACCCAATGTAGAACTCTTGTCTGAAATCTCCTTTACCGTACCGTCGGCCGTAGCAAATACGCTCGATCCCTCGGCTACGGTGTAGTCCACGCCCTGATGTGACTGCAGTGTGCGGTAGAAGGGGTTGAGTAAGTTGCCATAGCCAGCCGTCAGCAGTGTCAGCTGCTTGTTTAGTACGGGCTGTATCGAGGGTATGCGGCTGCTCTTGTCGCCGAGCGTGTCGCCCAGCAACTTGATGCGATTCCACGATGCTTCGAGGCTAGAGATGCGTTTGTCGATGTTGTCTATACGCTGATTGAGGTCGGCGGCGATGTCGCGCTTCGACTTGGAAATAGTCTTTTCGTGTAGCGCAAGGCGCTCTTTGTTCTGTTCTGATACGAGGTCGTAGGGGTCTGACTCAAAGAGTATGCGGAATACGCCGCGGTCACGCTCTTCGATGTTGTTCAGCACCATCTCCAGTGAGTCGTAGCGTTCGCTCAAAGCCTTATATTCGCTGCGCAGCTTGTCTGTCGAGTGGCGCATACGATGCTCGAGTGGAGTGTCGAACAGTAGAGCGAAAATGATGTAGTACAGCAACGATACACCAATCCAAGCAAAGAGTCGAATGATAAATCTCACGACTCTCTGGCTGCGCGTCTTATGGCGCTTGGTGGGGTTGGGTGTGTTGTTATTCTGCATAGTGTTACTCCTTCTCGTATGTTGCATCCTGCATCTGATTCATCAAACTCTTGTAAGCATCGGCCGACATGTTGCGGTCGAAGTAGTTGATGGGGTTCACATGTGAACGGTTGTATATCACCTCATAGTGCAGGTGTGGTGAGGTGGATTGTCCTGTGTTACCCATATCGGCAATGAGTTGTCCACGCTTGATGGTGTCGCCCTTGGCTATATGAATCTTGTTCAAGTGGGCATAGCGGGTCTTGTAACCATAGCCGTGGTTGATAACCACTTGTGAACCATAGCCAAAGCGTGCGCGGCTGCGCTCGATGTACTCCACAACGCCATCGCCCGTAGCATAGATGGGGTCGCCTACGCGGCCCGGCATATCCACGCCGCTGTGGAACTTCCAACGCTTGAAGATGGGGTGATTGCGGTAGCCGAAAGCTCCGATTTTATTGCGCATCTTCGAACGGTCGATAGGCCAGATGGCAGGTATTGCGGTAGAGAATTTCTCTTTATCCTTCGAGAGTACTTGCAACTCGTCCATAGACTTCGATGCCAGGTAGAGGCTACGAGCCAACTGGTCGATGTCGTTCCACGCATCGAGGATGATGGGTGAGTACTCGTCGTTCTGCATATCGGCATACTTCGCCTGCTCGTAGGGTGAGTAGATGCCATCGATAGAGAGCGTGTCTGACGAGAAAAGCGGACGATAGACATTGTTGTCGCGATGCTTGATTTCAGCAAGGCGACTCTGTGCTGCCGAGATGCGACTCTGCAAAAGGTTGAATTTTAGTTGAATCTCGCGATTCTCGTTGGCCAAAGTGTAGAGCTTTGGGGTGTAGAAAAGCGACGAAAACAGCAGGTTGGCCATCGATACGATGAAGAATCCAATGAGGCCTTTTCTGATGAGACGGTACGAGCGCAAGCGATGGATGAGGCTGCGAACCTCACGCTTTTGTCGTCGTAGATTGAATTTTCGTCCCATAATATAGTAAAATATCCTGTTTTATGGTGCAAATTTAACGCAAAATGTGTAATTTTGCAATCCGTTACGAGATTATAACGATAAGAACGATAAAAACTATATATTTATGGAGTCAAATAAGATTAGAGAGGCGTTTCTTGACTTCTTCAAGAGCAAGGAGCATACTATTGTGCCCTCAGCACCTATGGTGGTAAAGGGCGACCCCACATTGATGTTTACCAATGCGGGTATGAACCAGTTTAAGGATATCTTCCTGGGTAATGCACCCCGCCAGACTCCGCGAGCAGCCGATACACAGAAGTGTTTGCGTGTGTCGGGTAAGCACAACGACCTGGAGGAGGTAGGTCACGATACTTATCACCACACTATGTTCGAGATGCTTGGCAACTGGTCGTTTGGCGATTACTTCAAGAAAGAGGCCATTGCTTGGGCTTGGGAGTTGCTGACTGAGGTTTACGGCCTTGACAAGAGTCGTATGTACGCAACCGTATTCGAGGGTAGCCCCGAGGATGGCGTACCTTTCGATGAAGAGGCTTTCGGTTATTGGAAGCAGTATCTGCCCGAGGACCATATCATTCGCGGTAACAAGCACGACAACTTCTGGGAGATGGGCGAGACAGGTCCCTGCGGTCCTTGTAGCGAGATTCACTTCGACCTTCGTGATGAGGAGGAGATTGCCAAGATTCCCGGTCGTGAGATGGTTAATATGAGCCACCCTCAGGTTATTGAAATCTGGAACCTCGTGTTTATGCAGTTCAACCGCAAGGCTAATGGCGAGTTGGAGTCGTTGCCCGCAAAGCATGTTGATACAGGTATGGGCTTCGAGCGTCTGTGTATGATTCTTCAGGGTAAGAAGTCTAATTACGATACTGATGTATTCCAGCCTACAATTGCTCGCATTGCCGCTATGGCTGGCAAGCAGTATGGCGCAGACGAGAAGTGTGATGTGGCTATGCGCGTTATCGCAGACCACTTGCGTGCTATCTCATTCTCCATCGCCGATGGTCAGCTCCCCGCTAACGCAAAGGCTGGTTATGTAATCCGTCGTATCTTGCGTCGTGCAGTGCGTTACGGTTATACTTACCTTGGCTTCACCGAGCCTACATTGTGTAAGTTGGTTGCAGGTCTTGCGGATCAGATGGGTCATCAGTTCCCCGAGCTTAAGAAGCAGCAGACTCTCATCGAGCGCGTTATCGAGGAGGAGGAGGCATCATTCTTGCGCACTCTGGCAACCGGTATCAACCTGCTCGATCGTGTTATCGCAAAGGTTGGCAAGGATGGCGTTATCGCTGGTAAGGATGCTTTCGAACTCTACGATACATTCGGATTCCCCATCGACCTTACTGAGCTTATTGCTCGTGAGCAGGGTGTAGGCATCGACCTCGAGGGCTTCGAGAAGGAGTTGCAAGCTCAGAAGGAGCGTTCACGCAACGCTGCTGCACAGGATATCGACGACTGGCAGGAGGTGATGAAGATTGAGCAGAGTGAGTTTATTGGTTACGACAACCTTACTTCGCCCATTCGCATCGCACGCTACCGTCGTGTGACCTCAAAGGGTAAGACTACCTACCAGCTGGTATTCGACAAGACTCCTTTCTACGGTAACTCTGGTGGTCAGATTGGTGATACAGGTTATATCGAGAGCGCAAACGAGAAGATTGATGTCGTTGCAACCGAGAAGGAAAATGGCTTGATTATCCACATTACAAATACTCTCCCCGAGAATGTAGAGGCCGAGTTCGTTGCTGTTGTAGATGCTGCGAAGCGTCAGTCAGCAGCCAACAACCACACTGCAACCCACCTTTTGGATCAGGCGTTGCGTCAGGTATTGGGTACTCATGTCGAGCAGAAGGGTTCAATGGTTACACCCCAGGGTTTGCGTTTCGACTTCTCGCACTTCCAGAAGGTTACACCCGAGCAGTTACGCGAGGTTGAGCGTCTGGTTAATAAGTCAATCCGTAGCAACTATCCTCTCGAGGAGAATCGCGAGGCTACTATGGAGGAGGCTAACGCTATGGGTGCTATCGCCCTCTTCGGTGAGAAGTATGGCGACAAGGTGCGCGTAGTTAAGTTCGGCGACTCAGTCGAGTTGTGTGGTGGTACTCACACTTCGGCTACTGGTACATTGGGCGTATTCAAGATTGTTGGTGAGAGCGCTATCTCTGCAGGTGTTCGTCGTATCGAGGCTGTTACTGCTGAGCGTGCCGAGGAGATTATCTACGGTGTAGAGGATCAGATTCACACTATCGCCGAGTTGGTTAATAACCCCAAGGTAGAGGTTGCTATCAAGAAGATGATCGAGAGCAACGAGGCTCTGCAGAAGGAGATCGAGCAGTTGCACAAAGAGCAGGTGGATGGTATGGTCGAGAAGGTTATGGCAAAGCGCAATCCCGAGGATAAGTACTTTGTTGTGGCTCGTCAGGTGCCCTATGCATCTAACCTTGTTAAGGATTTGGCCTATGCTTTGCGTGCAAAGGTTGCAGATATAGTATTGATATTGGGTAATATCTCTAACGACAAGCCTACGCTCACCATTATGCTAGGTGACGAGATCGTAGCCAAGGGTGTAGATGCGGGCGCAGTTGTTCGCGAGGCTGCCAAGGTTATGAATGGTGGCGGTGGCGGTCAGAAGTTCTTTGCAACAGCTGGTGGTAAGAACCCCGATGCATTGCAGGCTGCTATCGATAAGGCTGTAGAGATTATTATGTCTAAGTTGGACTAAGATTTTAATGATTATAAGAAATGAGTAAGAAAGTATTATTGATGATTCTTGATGGTTGGGGCATTGGCGACCACAGCAAGTCTGATGTGATTTACACAATGCACCCTGACCGCATCACCGCTTTGACCGAGAAGTATCCCAACGCAAAGTTGTACACTTCGGGTGAGAATGTAGGTTTGCCCAACGGTCAGATGGGTAACTCGGAGGTAGGTCACCTTAACATTGGTGCTGGTCGTGTAGTATATCAGGACTTGGTTAAGATTAACCGCGCTTGCGCTGACAACTCAATCTACAAGAACGAGGAGATTGTAAAGGCTTTCGAGTATGCTAAGCAGAATGGCGTGAATGTACACTTTATGGGTCTGACTTCAGACGGTGGTGTACACTCTTCAATCGAGCACCTCTATAAGTTGTGCGAGATTTCAGCCAGCTACGGTATCGAGAATACATTTGTACACTGCTTTATGGATGGTCGTGATACCGACCCCAAGAGCGGTAAGGGCTTTATTGCTGATGTAGAGGAGCACTTGGCAAAGTCTACAGGTAAGATTGCATCAATCATTGGCCGCTACTACGCTATGGACCGCGACACTCGTTGGGAGCGTGTTAAGGAGGCTTATGATTTGTTGGTTAATGGCGTTGGTGAGGCTGCTACCGATATGGTGGAGGCTATGCAGCGCTCATACGATGCAGGTGTTACCGATGAGTTCGTTAAGGCTATTGTTCGCGTAGACGAGAACGGTGAGGTTATCGGCCGCATCAAGCCCAACGATGTCGTTATCTTCTTCAACTATCGTAACGACCGTGCAAAGGAGATTACAGTTGTATTGACTCAGGAGGATATGCCTGCTGAGGGTATGCATACTCTGCCTTTGTACTACTGCTGTATGACTCCCTATGACGCAAAGTTCAAGGGGCTGCACATCCTTTTCGATAAGGATAATGTAACTAACACTTTGGGTGAGTACATCTCATCACTTGGCCTTACACAGTTGCGTATTGCTGAGACAGAGAAGTATGCTCATGTGACATTCTTCCTTAATGGTGGTCGTGAGGAGAAGTTCGAGGGTGAGGAGCGTATCTTGGTTGCATCACCCAAGGTTGCTACTTATGACCTTAAGCCCGAGATGAGTGCTTGCGAGGTTAAGGATGAGTTGATCGAGGCGCTTAATACACAGAAGTTCGACCTCGTGTGTCTGAACTTTGCTAATGGCGATATGGTTGGTCACACTGGTATCTACGAGGCTGTAGAGAAGGCTGTTAAGACCGTTGATATGTGTGCCGGTTGTGTTGTAGAGGCTGCTCGTGCTAATGGTTACGATGTTGTGATTATTGCTGACCACGGTAATGCCGACAATGTACTCAACCCCGACGGTTCACCCAACACTGCTCACTCGCTGAACCCTGTGCCTATCATCGTGGTGTCAGACGAGGTTAAGAGCGTTAAGGATGGTATCTTGGCCGATGTGGCTCCCACAGTATTGTCTTTGATGGGTCTTGATATCCCTGCAGAGATGACTGGTGAGGTTCTTATTGAGAAGAAGTAAGAATCTATACTTATATAATAATTTAGGGCTGTCAGCATTGTGCTTGACAGCCCTAATTGTTTTATCCTCTCTTTGCCTTGTACTCTTCGATGTTGTGGGCGATGCACCCGATTAATCGGTCGATGGCCTCGACTGATGACCAGGCGTTATGGGGTGATGCCAGCAGTTGGCGTTTGTCGCGCAGGTTGTATAGCGGTGATTCGCGTAGAGGCTCCGAAGAGAATACATCGAGCGCTGCAGCGCGTATTGTGCCGTTGTCGAGGGCGTCGGCCAGAGTCTGCTCATCGACGATGCCGCCACGCGCTACATTTATTAATATAGCCGATGACTTCATCCACTTCAACTCCTCGGCGCCAATAAGGCCAGCAGTGCGGTCATTGAGCGGGCAGTGAATCGATACAATGTCCGATGTCTTGAGTAACTCCTCTAACGAAAGCTCCCCGTACTTCTCCTCTCGCTTTACGCCCGATGTGGATGCGTAAACCACTTCGCAGCCGAACGCTTCGGCAAGTCGTGCCACCTCGCGGCCAATGTTGCCCAGACCGATGATTCCCCAACGCTTGCCTCGTAGTTGGGCTGTGGGGCGGTCGAAATTGAAAATTCGTTCGGCAGTGGCATAGCTACCAGAGTGGAAGAAGTTATCGTAATATACTACCTCGCGCATGAGTGATAGTGCCGAACAGAGTGTTGTCTCGGCAACTGCATAGGTTGAGTATCCTACGGCATTCTTTACCTCTATATTATGGTCTGCAGCGGCGGCGAGGTCTATGTTGTTCATTCCCGTGGCGGCAACGCAGATTAATCGCAAGTGGGGTAGTGAGGCTATCGTTTCGGCCGAGAGTATCACCTTGTTGCTGATTACCACCTCTGCACCTTCGCAGTGGGTCAGCACCTCTTCGGGAGAGGTTGTTTCATAACCGGTGTATTCGCCCTGTGATGCTATCGACTCGATGTTGCGTCCGCATACAGAGTACTCGTCAAGAAAAACAATCTTCATTTCGTTTGGTTTTTAGGTTCTAAAATTCATCTATCAGACCACGGATTACTACCGATGCGCATCCGATGCCGAACATCGCGGGGATGTAGGAGATGGTACCCATATTCGACTTCTTGTTCTGCTCCTCGCAGAGTATCATTGCGCCCTCGCGTACGGGCTCTGGTGAGAACACCGCACTAAAGCCTTTGCGGATGCCAATCTTGTGCAGACGCTTGCGCAGCATATGCGCCAGCGGGCAGTGGTGGGTCTTCGATATGTCGCATATCTCCATCTTTGTAGGGTCGGTTTTGGCACCTGCTCCCATCGAACTAACTAGCGGAATCTGACGGCTTAAAGCACCGCTGATAAGGGCGAGTTTTGGCGAGAGCGTGTCAATGGCATCAACCACATAATCAAATAGTTGGCTGTCGAGTAGGGCGTCAGTCTCGTCGTCCTTGATAAAGCGATTAACCATCGTAAGTTCGATGTTGGGATTGATGTCTTTAAGGCGTTCAGCCAATACATCGCACTTGTGTTTTCCAACGGTTGAGTGCAGTGCTACGAGCTGGCGGTTGATGTTACTCTCTGATACCACATCGGCATCGGCAATGGTCATACGACCTACGCCGGCACGGGCAATCATTTCGGCTGCGTAAGATCCCACGCCACCTAATCCGACCACCAGAACATTGGCCGATTTTAACTTATTTAACTTCTCATCGCCCAGTAGGAGTGATGTTCTTTCTAACCATTTTTCTTGCATAATTGCGTGTCGAAAATTTTATCGTAATTTTCCAAAATTGCCTGCTGTAAGGACTCTATTTCTACGCCTCGCAGTTGGGCTATTTTTGCGTAAATATCTTCAATTTTTTGTTGGCTATCGTCGCTCTCTATGAATACTCTGTCAAGTGGTGTATTCTTCAGAGCTTCAATGGTTTTAGGTGACTTAAAGGAGGATGCCCCGAACGATAGGTAATAGCCTCTGTTGATGGCTGCTGTGGCCTGCTGCTTTGAGCCTATAAAACCGTGAAAAATCACCGCCTTTAGGTCGTACTCTTTCAGTATATTCATCGTCGGCTCAAACGCCCTTACGCAGTGCAGTACTACGGGCTTTTTGAGGTGTTGTGCCAGCTCTAATTCTCGCCTGAAAATAGCCTCTTGTTTTGTGCGGTCTATATCGCACGCGAAGTCGAGCCCAATCTCGCCAATGAGGGTCGCCGACGCGTACTTTTCTATGTCGGCTTCACCCGCTAACTCGGCATCCCACGGATGCACGCCTACGCCCTGCGGCTCGATGTGGCTGAGGGTCGGATGGTGGGTGTGTATGTCGATGTAGCGACTCATTGCTCTACAAAAGTAGAGAAAAATAATAAATTTTGCAGTAAAACTGAAATAATAACGCAAATAGTACAAAAAACTGCAAAAAAAATCGTACCTTCGTGCGCGTTTTATAATGTTTGGGCAGAAATCCCATTTTTTTGATTATTTAACACACACAAATTACATAAATTTCATTCAAATTTAATTACAAATCTATGTCGAAAATCATTAAACTAAGGAAAGGTCTCGACATCAATCTTCAGGGTAAGGCTACACAGTCTTTGGTAGAGTTGCCAATGGCTGCTGAGTATGCTGTTTCACCTCTGGATTTTGAGAATGTGACTCCTAAGCTGTTGGTGAAGGTAGGCGACAAGGTGAAGGCTGGCGAGCCTTTGTTCTTCGATAAGAACAATCCTCGTGTATTGTTTACTTCACCCGTCAGCGGTACTGTATCGGCTGTTAATCGTGGCGAGAAGCGTAAGGTTCTCAATGTCACTGTTGCGGCTGACGCTACTCAGGAGTACGCCGAGTTCCCTGCACTCGATTTGCAGAAGGCTACTCGTGACGAGGTTGTCGAGATGTTGCTTAAATCGGGTTTGTGGACGATGATTCTGCAACGCCCCTACGGTATTGTGGCTAATCCTGCCGATATGCCGAAGGCTATCTTTGTGTCAGCATTCGATTCAGCACCTTTGGCTGCTGATATGAATTTTGCACTCAAGGGTGAGCAGCAGAATTTGCAGAAGGGTATCGAGGTGCTGTCAAAGCTCTCTGGTGGCAAGGTTCACCTCTCAGTGAAGGCTGCTGCCGAGGGTGAGATGACTTCACTCAAGGGTGCCGAGATTCACACTTTTGAGGGTAAGCACCCCGTAGGTTGTGTTGGTATCCAGATCCACCACATCGATCCCATCGCTAAGGGCGACATTGCGTGGACTGTTGCTATCGAGGATGTAGCGGCTATCGGTCGTCTGTTCTCTACAGGCAAGGTTGATCTGCGCAAGGTTATCGCTTTGGTGGGTAGCGAGGTTGAGAAGCCTCAGTACTACCGCATCATCAGTGGCGCACCCATCTCTTCAATCGTGGCTGGTAATATCAAGCCTCAGGCTGAGGGCGACAGCGTGCGTATCATCTCTGGTAATGTACTGACAGGTAAGAAGGTTGCTGCCGACGGTTTCATCTCGGCTACAGCTACTCAGATTACTGTTATCCCCGAGGGTGACAAGTATGAGATGTTGGGTTGGATTTCACCCCGCCTCAACAAGTTCTCAGTTTCTCGCTCATACTTCTCTTGGCTCTGCCCGAAGAAGGAGTATAAACTCGATACCAATGTAAACGGTGGTCCTCGTGCATTTGTTGTAACAGGTCTTTTCGAGGAGTATCTCCCGATGGATATCTATCCTATGTATCTGTTCAAAGCTATTATGGCAAACGACATCGACAAGATGGAGAACCTCGGTATCTACGAGATTGTAGAGGAGGATGTTGCTCTTTGTGAGTTCGTTGATCCCTCGAAGACCGAGATTCAGCAGTTGGTTCGTGACGGTATTAACTTAATGATTAAGGAGTGTTAGTTATGAAAGGACTGAGAAATTTTGTTGATAATATTAAGCCTACCTTCACAGAGGGTAAGCTGAGTTTCCTCGCATCTACATTCGATGCTTTTGAAACATTCCTTTTTGTTCCCAATACAACCACTAAGAAGGGTGCTCACATTCGTGACTGTAACGATTTGAAGCGCACTATGACAATGGTGATTTTGGCTCTTATCCCCGCCTTCTTGTTCGGCTGTTTCAACACAGGTTCGCAGGTAGGTCTTGAGGGTGTTAATGCTCTTCTCTACGGTTTGGTACGCGTTCTTCCTATGGTTGCCGTATCTTATATCGTAGGTTTGGGTATAGAGGTTGCCTATGCACAGATTCGTAAGGAGGAGGTTGCCGAGGGTTACTTGGTAACAGGTCTTCTTATCCCGATGATTATGCCCGTTAGCACTCCTCTGTGGATGGTTGCTTTGGGTGTAGCCTTCTCTGTAATCTTTGGTAAGGAGGTATTCGGTGGTACTGGTATGAACATCTTTAACCCCGCACTCGTTGCTCGTGCATTCGTATTCTTCGCCTTCACTCCCCAGATGTCTGGTGAGAAGGTTTGGTTCTCAGACTGGAAGATGATGGGTGCTGTTGATGCAACTACTGGTGCCACAGCTTTGGAGCAGTTGGCTACAAACGGTCAGATGCAGTGGAGCGCTCTGGATGCATTCCTCGGTTTTATCCCTGGTTCATTCGGTGAGACTTCTACACTCTGTATCCTGCTCGGTGGTTTGTTCCTTCTTTGGACTGGCGTAGCTTCATGGCGCACTATGTTGAGCGTATTTGTGGGTGGTTTGTCAATCGGTTACCTGTTCCAGGCAGTTGGTCTTACTGACTATCCCGCATACTATCACCTGTTGGTTGGTGGTTTCGCTTTCGGTGCTGTATTTATGGCTACTGACCCCGTTACCTCTGCACAGACTAACTTGGGTAAGTATATCGTAGGCTTTATGACTGGTGCTTTGGCTGTTATGGTACGCGTTGTAAACCCCGCATATCCCGAGGGTATGATGTTGGCAATTCTCTTTATGAACGCGTTGGCTCCTACTGTTGATTACTTCGTAGTAGAGGCAAATATCAACCGTCGTAAGAGTCGTGTTAAAACTGTAAAATAAGACGAGAGTATGGCAAAGTTTAATGTAAATAGCAATGCATATATCATTATCTACTCGGTAGTAATGGTAGTAGTAGTGGCTGTTCTGTTGGCTGTTACATCGCTCTCGTTGCAGGAGCGTCAGGGCGAGAACATCCTGAACGAAAAGCGCCAGCAGATTGTTAAGGCGTTGGGTGAGAATCCCGCAGCAGTATCTTATTCAGATGTTGTAGCTGAGTCTGTTATGCTCGATAAGAGCGGCAATAAGATTGAGGGTAAGACTGACGCAGACATCTTCGCTGCGTTGGGTGATTTGACTGCTTCATTCGAGGCTGGCGAGTTCCCCATCTTCAAGGCAGCTAATGGTTGTGTCGTTATCCCTGTATATGGTGCAGGTTTGTGGGGTCCCGTTTGGGGTTATGTAGCCCTCGAGCCCGATATGAACACCGTTAAGGGTATCGTTATGGACCACTCGGGTGAGACTCCCGGTCTTGGTGCCGAGATTACTACATCTAAGGTACAGTCTTCTTTCGTAGGCAAGACAATTTTCGAGGGTGAGAACTTCGTGTCAGTATCAATGCGTAAGGGTGGTGCTACAAACAACCACGAGGTGGATGCCATCTCTGGTGGTACCAAGACTTGCGACGGCGTAAACGCTATGATTAAGTCTGGCATTGAGGGTTACCTTCCTTATATTAATGCTAACAAGTCTAACAAATAAAAACAGGCGGAACTATGAGTAATTTGAAAAATTTAACTGGCCCGCTGAGTGCAAACAACCCTGTAATCGTTCAGATTTTGGGTATTTGTTCGGCTTTGGCGGTAACCGTAAAGATGGAGCCCGCATTCGTGATGGGTATCTCTGTTATGGTTGTTACAGCATTTGCCAACCTGGTGATGTCACTTTTGCGTAATGGTATCCCCTCACGCATCCGTATCATCGTTCAGTTGGTTGTAATCGCTGCGTTGGTAATTATCGTTGACCAGGTATTGAAGGCATTTGTTTACGATGTGTCTAAGCAGTTGTCGGTATATGTGGGTCTTATCATTACCAACTGTATTATTATGGGTCGTGTAGAGGCCTACGCTTTGGGTAACAAGCCTTGGGATTCATTCCTCGATGGTATTGGCAATGGTTTGGGTTACGCAGCTATCCTGCTTATCGTAGCCTTCTTCCGTGAGTTGTTCGGCTCAGGTACAGTGTTCAACATCCGAATCATCCCCGAGAGCTGGTATATTGCCAATGGCGGTTTCTACTCGAATGTTGGTATTATGTTGTTCCCTCCGATGGCACTTATCATTGTAGGTGTTATCATCTGGGTACATCGTTCGTTTAACAAGGATTTGCAGGAAAAATAGGAGGTAGAATATGGAAACATTGAATCTTTTTATACGCTCGATTTTTATCGACAACATGGTATTCGCCTTCTTCTTCGGTATGTGTTCTTACATCGCCGTGTCGAAGAGCGTAAAGACTGCACTTGGTCTTGGTGCTGCCGTTACATTCGTGATGGCTATGACAGTGCCTTTGAACTACCTTTTGAACGAGTATGTATTGGCTCCCAATGCTTTGGTTGAAGGTGTTGATTTGAGCTTCTTGACATTTATCGTCTTCATTGCCGTTATTGCATCATTCGTGCAGTTGGTTGAGATGATCGTTGAGAAGTATTCACCCTCACTATACAACCAGTTGGGTATCTTCTTGCCGCTTATCGCTGTAAACTGCGCCATCATGGGTGGTTCACTCTTTATGCAGCAGAAGGTCGTTTCAGGCGAGATTGACGGTTTGTGGCAGAGCATCGTTTACGGTGTAGGCTCAGGTTTGGGCTGGTGGTTGGCTATCGTTATGATGGCTGCTATCCGTGAGCGTTTGCAGTACTCTCACATCCCCTCAGCTTTGAAGGGCCCCGGTATTGCATTTATCATCACTGGTTTGATGGGTATTGCATTTATGATTTTCTCTGGTATTAAGTTGTAAACCTTTAATAAGAGATTAGAAATGGATATTTTAACAATTATTGTTGCGATAGTTGCCTTTCTGGTGGTAACACTGCTTTTGGTAGCGTTGCTTCTCTTTGCAAAGGCTAAACTTACATCGTCAGGCGATGTTACTATCGATATTAATGACGGAAACAAGGTCTTGACCGTAGAGGCAGGCTCAACACTTTTGAACACACTCACAGCGCAGGGTATCTTCCTCCCTTCAGCTTGTGGTGGTAAGGGTGCTTGTGGTCAGTGCAAGTGTCAGGTTTTGGAGGGTGGTGGTGATATCCTGCCCACCGAGACTGGCTTCTTCAACCGTAAGCAGATCCAGCAGAAGTGGCGTCTGGGTTGCCAGGTTAAGGTTAAGGAGAATATGAAGATTGCTGTTCCCGCTTCAGTTCTTTCTATCAAGAAGTGGGAGTGCGAGGTTGTTTCAAACCACAATGTGGCTACCTTTATCAAGGAGTTCGTTGTTAAGTTGCCCGAGGGTGAGGATTTGAACTTCCGCAGTGGTGGTTACATCCAGATTGATGTGCCCGCAATCACAGTGAACTATAAGGACATCGATGTAGATCCCGAGTACCGTGAGGATTGGGAGAAGATGAAGGTCTTTGACTTGCAGATGGTGAACCCCGAGCCTCAGGTGCGCGCTTACTCTTGCGCTACATATCCTGCCGAGGGTAATGTCATCAAGTTGAATGTTCGTATCGCTACTCCTCCCTTCGATCGTGCTACAGGTGGCTTTATGAATGTTAATCCTGGTGTATGTTCTTCATACATCTACTCACTTAAGCCCGGTGATAAGATTACTATCTCAGGGCCTTACGGTGAGTTCTTCTTGCCCGATAACCTGCCTGATACACAGGAGTTGGTATTCATCGGTGGTGGTGCTGGTATGGCTCCTATGCGTAGCCACTTGATGCACCTCTTCAAGACCGAGAAGACTAAGCGTCCCGTTACTTTCTGGTATGGTGCTCGTTCACTCAAGGAGGCTTTCTATTTGGAGGACTTTGCCGCTATCGAGAAGGAGTTCCCCAACTTCAAGTTTAACTTGGCTTTGGACCGTCCCGACCCCGCAGCTGATGCTGCTGGCGTAGAGTACAAGGTTGGTTTCGTACACAATGTTTTGTATGAGAACTACCTTAAAAATCACGACGAGCCCGAGGGCTGCATCTACTTGATGTGTGGACCTCCGATGATGGCTTCAGCTGTTGTAAATATGCTCGACAGCCTTGGAGTTCCCGCCGAGAATATCCTCTTCGATAACTTCGGTGCATAATCCTTTAGGGATTTTCTATACTCCCCGTCAGACGCAAAGTCCGACGGGGTATTTTTTTTGTGCTTGCAGATGATGAAATAATAAGCTATATTTGTGTAACGCTGCTTGCGTGAAGTGGCGTGTATAATATAAATAGTATGAAACGGACTCTTTCAATCGTTGCGCTTTTGTGCGCTATGGCTTTTTCTGCACTCTCGGCCGAGGCAGCCAATCCCAAGGTGGTGAGAAGTTATTGGGTGAATACAATGCTGCGCATTGCCACTCCCGTCTATGAGAATTTAGCGGCAGGTACATTGCGCGAGAATATGCCTGTCGAGGTCAATGACGGCACTAATGAGGGCAAGCGAGCCGATGTTACCCACCTCGAGGCTCTGGGCCGCTCTTTCAATGGAATTGCCCCTTGGCTTAATCTTGGTGAAAAGGATAGCCGCGAAGGCGAGCAGCGCAAGCGTATGACCTCGCTGGTGGTTAAGGCCATTGCCAATGCTGTAGATCCTTCAAGCCCCGACTATATGCCTTTCGATGGCCCAGGTACGCAGCCGCTTGTTGATGCCGCCTTTTTTGCACAGGGGCTGTTGCGCTCGAAAGATGTCGTCTGGCCACAACTCGACAGTCAGACCCGCCAGCGAATCATCGAAGAGTTTCATCGCTCTCGAAAGATACGCGCTTGGGAGAATAATTGGTTGCTCTTCTCTGCAACGATTGAGGCGGCATTGCTACAATTTACGGGCGAGTGTGATTTTCAAAAGATAAAATATGCCATCGATAAACACGAGGAGTGGTATAAGGGCGACGGCTGGTATGGCGACGGTAAGGTATTCCACCTCGACTACTACAACAGCTATGTGATTCAGCCTATGCTGGTCGATATCACTGCCGTGTTGAAGGCCAATGCTGATAAGAGTAGAGAGTACGCCGACTATGGCGCTATGTATGATAAGTTCCTCGGCCGTATGTCGCGTTACGCTTCGCAGCAGGAGATGCTCATCTCGCCCGAGGGTACATTCCCGATGTTAGGTCGCTCGTGCGGTTATCGCTATGGCGCATTTCAGGTGTTGTCGCATACGGCACTCCTCGGCGCTCTGAACGATAATATAAAGCCTGCCCAAGTGCGCGCCGCCTTGACGGCTGTAATCAAGCGACAGACCGTAAAGCAGATGTTCGATAAGGATGGCTGGCTTACGCTCGGATTTTGCGGCCATCAGCCTTTGGTGGCAGAGTCGTATGTCTCAACGGGTAGTGCATATCTCTGTTGCTTTGTTTTTTTGCCATTGGGTCTGCCTGCTGATAGTGAGTTCTGGAGCGACAAGGATGAGATGTGGTCTTCGCAACGCGTCTGGCGCGGTGAGGGCGTAATGCGTGATAGTGCAATTAATTTCTAACTCTTGTCTGCGCAAAAAAAAATAATGGGGTTGGCTACGCGATATGCGTAATCAACCCCATTAAAGTTTTTCTTTTTTTGCCGCTTTACAGCACGATGGAAAAGTTCTTGTATTCGCCGTCGATCTCCGATTTGTACAGCACCTTTATGCCTTTGTAGTTGTCGATTGCCAGATTTTCGGGAATGAGTTTGTAGCACTGGTAAATCGAATACTCCGAGGTCTTTGCGTCGTTCTTATTGTCGTGATACAGCTCCAGGTAGAGGTATTTGTCATCAGCCTTGTACAAATCCTTATATGGGCTGTTCTCGATGTCGGTGTTATATACCAACTTTACGCTGTGTTTCGAACCCATCTCGGGACTTGACTTATAGCGTATTGCTATGTTCACATAGCCGTTGGCGAAGAATCCAGAATCAATGTTGATGCCCGTATCATACTCCTCAATGTTGGCGATGCCCGACTCCTCGAGGTGCTTCAAATATGAGGTGGGTAAGGGGAAAAGCTCTGTAATGGTGATAGTGTGGTCGAAGCCCTCCTTTTGTTGCCCCTCGGCGTAGTGGAATGTTATCATCGCGCGTGTCTCCCCGTTAAGGTACGACGAACCAGAGATAAAGAACTTTGACGAGTTCTCTACATAGGCTGTCTTGTTGTCGTCGAATTTTACGGTGAAGTTTCCTGTGTCCCAGCTGCCGTCCAAGATGGTAACCAGTTGTGAATGTTTCTCTGGCATATCGTCCTTTTTGTTGCACGAAATCATCAGAGATGCAGTGCTTATGATGGTCACTGCAAGTAAAAGTAGTTTTCTCATTATAGATTAATTTTTATTTGCAATATTCATTTAGGTAAACGCAAATATAGTCAAAATATTATATGTATCGACCATTTTCGTTCTATTTATTCTGTCTGGTTGTGCTACTCAATTTGGAGTTTTCGTTGTAAATCACTATCTTTGTCTATATGAAGAATATTGTTTTTGACCTGGGGCGTGTCGTTTTTGCGCAGGACCCCACAAAGAGTAGCGACGAGTTTAAGCAGTTTTTCTCATATGTCGCCCAATCTCCAATGCCGCGTTTTTGGGTCGATTACGACCTTGGAGCATCGGACTTCGATACGGTAGTGCGTGAGTTGAGTGAGTATAGAGGAGTGGGTGAGGATTTCACGCGCGAAATGATACTTCTGGCTATCTCTCGTCAGGAGACCATTGCGCCTACGGCTGCACTTATTGCCGACTTGAAGGCGGCAGGCTACAAACTCTATGTGCTGTCTAATATGTCGCGTGAGTTTATCGACTTTTTGCGTCAGCAGGCGGTTTACGCCAACTTTGATGGCGAGGTTATCTCGTGCGAGGAGGGTGTGGTTAAGCCTATGCCCGAAATCTACGATATTCTGCTTGATCGCTACGCTCTTGATGCCAGCGAGACGATGTTTATCGACGATAGAGAGGAGAATGTCAAGGCTGCCGAGGCTAAGGGTATCACTCCGTTCCATTTCGATCGCAACGACTACGAGGCGAGCTGCTGCAAGTTGCGCGAGATTTTGTTGTAGGTTGTTACTCGTCGGCTAACCGGCGACTGAGGTCAAAATAAGGATAAGAAAATTTAAGTAATACAAATTATAAAAAGAGTTGAATTATGGGATTTTTACAAGAATTTAAGGCTTTTGCACTCAAGGGTAATGTGATGGATATGGCTGTCGGTGTTATCATTGGTGGTGCATTTGGTAAGATTGTTACCTCGCTTGTTAATGATGTTATTATGCCTCCTATCGGTTTGCTTATTGGTGGCGTAGATTTCACTGACCTTAAGCTTACACTCAAGCAGCCTGTTTTGGATGCTGCTGGTGAGGTGCTCAATCCTGCTGTTACTTGGAACTATGGTGCATTTGTTCAGCAGGTTGTCGATTTCACATTGTTGGCATTCTGCGTATTTATGATGGTTAAGGTTATGAACCAGCTCATCAAGAAGAAGGAGGCTCCCGCCCCCGCACCTGCTCCCGAGCCTAAGCCCAGCAAGGAGGAGTTGCTCTTGACCGAGATTCGTGACCTCTTGAAGGAGAAGAAATAATAGCTCGCTATAGCTAAAAAAGATGAGGAGTCTGACCGTTAGTGCCAGGCTCCTCATTTGTTTTATTGCCAATGCTTGTTTACTCCATCGAGTTAATCTTCTCGCCCACGATGCGTGCCGCTATGGCTACATACTCGGCGCAGGGGCGACGCTTGTAATACTCCTCGGTGCGAGGTGATGGGGTAGGGTCATCACTGCGTTGTGCTAAACCTAACAACTCACGGCATACTATCGCACCATTCTCCTGACGGAATTTTTCGGCCAACTCTTGCACGGCGGCATAGTTCTCCTTTTTGCGCTGACTATCTTTGGGGTCAGCGTTTGGATAGAGGAATCCTGCAACCATTGTCATGCCGCTCACCGCACCACACACCTCGCGCAGTCGGCCCATACCGCCACCAAAGGGTGCGGCAATCGTTGCGGCCATCACTTCGTCAAGACCGCTTATGTCGCGATAGGCCAAAAATACCGCTTGTGCGCAGTTATATCCCGCCTCGAAAAGCTCCTTTGCCTGCTTCGAGCGCATTGCTACATCTACTTTCATATTTCAGCTTGTTTTGAGTGCAAATTTAACCATTTTGCAATGTTTTTCGCAAATTCTGCATATCTTTGTGTAGGATTCATTCAAAAAAGATTTATTATGCACGAGCATACTTATTTGAGCATCGAACAGGGCGAGTTCCATCGTTTTATGCAACACCGTATTCACAAGATATTGCTTGTATGTTGCACCTACGATGGCTATATCCTCGAGGAGGATGGTCATATCGAGTCGCAAATCAACCGCGAGTATATGGAGCTCAATATGAGTAATCCCCCTTCGCTCACCCGCGTGGAGTCTACATCCGAGGCGTTGGAGCTGTTGAAACACAGTTCCGACTTCGACTTTGTGCTTACGATGTACAATGTTGGCGAGCCCAATGTCTTTGACTTTGCCAAAGAGGTCAAGAAGATGTGCCCCAATCTGCCCGTTGTTTTGCTCACAAGTTTCTCTAAAGAGATATACCGTCAGATTGACGAGCAGGAGTGTTCGGCTATCGATAATATATTCTGTTGGCACGGTAATACCGACCTTATCATCGCCATCATCAAGTTGATGGAGGATAAGCTCAATGCTGAGAACGATATTTTGGATGGCGGTGTGCAGGCCATTTTGTTGGTGGAGGATTCGGTGAGGTTCTACTCGACATATCTGCCCGAGTTGTATAGGATTTTGCTTGTCCAGAATAGCGAATTCTTGAAGGATGCCTACAATGAGCAGCAGCAGATTAACCGTAAGCGTGCGCGTCCTAAAGTGCTACTCGCAACCAATTACAGCGATGCAATAGATATTTACAACCGCTATAAGAAGAATCTTTTGGGTGTTATCTCTGATGTAGGACTAATCCTTAAGTCGGGCGATAGGTCAGAGGACGAGAAGAGTGATGCGGGTATCGACATCTGTAAGATGATTAAGGCCGAGACGCCTTGGATGCCCGTTATTATGCAGTCTTCGCAGGTGAATCTGCGCTCAACGGCCGAAAGCCTCGATGCAGGATTTATTGCAAAATCGTCTAAAACTCTGCTTCAGGAGTTGCGTGATGTTATCCTGCGCGAGTTTGGCTTCGGTGAATTCCTCTTCCGAGACTTGAAGACTGGCGCCGTAGTGGGTCGTGCTCGCGACTTGATGCAGATGCAGGAGCTTATTGCTACTGTTCCCGATGATGTGTTGGAGTATCACCTCTCGCAGATGCACCTCTCGAAGTGGCTCTACTCACGAGGTCTATTCCCGTTGGCGAAGGTGTTGCGTAGCATTAATAGTAGTAATTTTAACTCTATTGACGAGCACCGTGCCGCGTTGGTGTCACTCTTTAAGGACTATCGTACAATGCTCGGTCAGGGCCTTGTTGCGCAGTTCGACGAGACTACATATAGCGACGCCATCGGTTTCGCACGAGTGGGCGAAGGTTCTATTGGTGGTAAGGCGCGTGGATTGGCCTTTATGAATAGTATGCTGGCTAAATATAACCAGTACTACAAATACCCCAATGTGCGAATAATGATTCCCCGCAGTTTGGTTATTGCCACCGACTACTTCGACCAATTCATCAAACTGAATGGTCTAAAGTATGTCATCGGCCTTGAACTCGACGATGAGGGTATCTTGTCAGAGTTCCTCAATTCGGAGCTGCCAGCAGAGTTGTATGCCAAACTGAAGGTCTTTGTTTCGACTTGTACCAAACCTCTGGCTATACGCTCTTCGTCAAAGCTTGAGGATTCGCACTATCAGCCATTTGCGGGTATCTATTCTACATATATGATTCCCCGATGCGAGAATGACGATCAGATGCTGCGTATGCTGGTGCGCGCCATCAAGAGCGTCTATGCGTCGGTCTATTTTGCATCGTCGCGTGCCTATATCCAGTCGTCGCAGAATGTTATCTCCGAGGAGAAGATGGCTGTACTTATCCAGGAGGTGTGCGGCACGGAGCAGAATGGCTACTTCTTCCCCACGCTGTCGGGTGTGGCTCGCTCACAAAACCTCTATCCCATAGGCGATGAAACGGCCGAGGATGGTGTTTGCAATATCGTTATGGGCTTGGGTAAGGCTGTGGTAGATGGTGGTAAGAGCTTGCGTTTCTCGCCGGCTTATCCCGATAAGGCGTTGCAGACCTCTACGCTTGAACTCACCATTCAGGATGCTCAAACCGAGGTTATGGCCTTGAGCCTTAACCCCGACCATTTCCGCTCTTCGACTGACGATGCCATCAATATTGAGCGTATTCCCGTGTCGCGAATGAATGATTTTCGCAATGCAAAATATACTTGTTCGTACTACGACTATCAGAACAGCCGTATTAGCGAGAGTCCCACGCTGTCGCGTTATTTCCGCGTCATAACATTCAATCGCGTGCTTAAGTATGGCTCGTTCCCGTTGGCTGATATTATCAAGGATATGCTCTCGATGGGCGAAAGAGAGATGCGTTGTCCCGTTGAGATAGAGTTTGCTGTAAATATGGATGTCCCTGCTGGTGAGATGCAAATCTTCAATCTATTGCAGATTCGCCCCATTATCCGCAATGAGGAGGGTGCCAAACTCGATTGGTCTACGGTCGATACATCCGATGCAATAGTCTATTCCGAGTGTGCTTTGGGCGTCGGTCTGATGCGCGATATTCGCCGTGTGGTTTATCTTAAGTTCGATAAATTCTCGTCGCTCAAGACGCAACAAATTGCCGATGAGTTGTTTGAAATCAATAAGCGTATGCGTGCCGACGGATGCGAATATGTGCTTATCGGTACGGGTCGTTGGGGCTCGTCTGACCCCAACCTGGGTGTTCCAGTCAAGTGGGCGCACATCTCCGAGGCGAGGGTTATTGTCGAGTCTGCTCTGCCCGATTTCAATATCGAGGCGAGCCAGGGTACACACTTCTTCCAGAATGTCACCTCGCTGGGTGTTGGCTATATGTCGCTCAATCCATCAGCTGGTGATGGTGTGCTGGATGTTGAGAGTCTGAATGCTATGCCCGCCTCTTTTGATGGTGAATACTTGCGTTGTGTCGAGTTTGAAAAACCTCTCTACATCTATGTCGATGGCCAGTCAAAGAAGGGTTTGGTAAAGGTTGAGAAGTAGGGTAGTTTCCTGCTGATTATTAATAGGAAAAAAGTCTTTGTATAAAGCAATGCTTTAAGCAAAGGCTCTTTTCTTTTTTTTTTGCTTAACTTCTTCTTTAACTAGAGGGTGTATGACCCAAATTATCAGTACTTTTCGACCTCTGTTAATTCGCCTTCTACTACCCAAATGCCGTTCTTGCCCGCAGGGGCTTTGCTTACCGACATTATGGCAATTACCCTGTGCGAATTTATAGCGCAAAGCGAATTCCATAACGCACTGCCGTCTGCATCCAGCTCGGGCATCGGTGCTGTTCCGTTGCGAAAATTACGGGCTTCGTTGTCGCCCACATATACTTGCATATTGGCAAAGCGGTGGTCGTGTCCCTTGCGGCCTTCGGTTGATTGTACCGAGAGAAGCGTGTGCTTATCCCCTATGCTAATCAGATAGGGCGCACCCGCATATATCGTGTCGTGCAACTGCCACACCTCTTTCAAAGCCTCTTCGCGCCTCGGGTCATCACCGCCAACACATCCGTCGTGCCAGCCATCGGCTGAGCGTACAATAACGGGTTTGAATTTGCCACGCAAACCATTATCCTCTATTGCCATCACTACCTCTTTGCTTGTGGGGAGATATAACGGTACAGGCATACCATCACGCGATCCTTTACGCATCGCCACGGTTTCGGGCTCGCTCCAACTGTCACCCCCGTCGAAGGAACGCAACATTGTAATCTCCTGCTCATCGCTTTGTCGGTATGGAGATTCATTTGCAAAGTATAGCTGAATCTCACCATTGGGTAATTCCAGCGCTACGGGTTCCCAACAGCCGTTGCTAAACGATGTGTCGGCAATATAGAGTGTCTGTTCGCTCCAACTTTTACCGCAATCGTCAGATATGGCCGCCATAATCTTGTAGGGTAGGGTCTCGGTCTGTGGTCGTGCATTCCACATATATAACAGTCGGCCACTCTTTAGTGCGAGCAACTCGCAGTTGGTGTAGTTGTAACCCTCGGCTCGTGCCACTTCTTTAGGCTCGCTCCAATTCTTGCACTCGTCGCTGCTCCAGCGTATGTAAGCTGTTGGCCCTGCGCTATATACCAACGCAAAATCGTCGCCTACGCTCTTTATGCGTGCGTATACGCCACCGCAGATGTGTCGTAACGATGTGGCGTCCCATTTAATCTCATATTCTTTACTGCTACACGATATCGCAGAGAGCGTAGCTATGCAGTATATTGCCGTTAGAAATCTTCTCATAATATCGAGTTTTGTTATACAAATATACTCCAATTTTTAGATGCCGCGACAGCGGGTGGCTATTATTTGGCGAAAGTGTCAAAAAACAGCCCTTATACCCGATAATATTACCTTGCGAAGTATAGTAAATTGTGAAACGATTTGTATCTTTGTATTCGGGAAAATATGCTGTTTGGCGGCATAAATAAATAGAAAAGAAACAATAAAAATATTTAGTCTATGAAAAAAGTTTTGAAGATTACCTCTATCGCCCTTGCGGTAGTTTTGGTAGCGCTGATTACCTTGCCTATGATGTTCCGTGGCAAGATTGAGGCTTTGGTTAAGACCGAGGCCAACAAGATGCTCAATGCCGAGTTCGATTTCGATAAACTCGACATCAGTCTTTTGCGTAACTTCCCCTCGGCTTCGCTGACGCTGAAGAATTTCTGGCTCAAGGGTGTGGGTGAGTTTGAGAACGACACATTGGTCTATGCTGGTGAGCTGACTGCGGCTGTAAATGTTATGTCGTTGTTTGATGATAGCGGTTTTGATATCTCGAAGGTTATCATCGACGACACTCGCGTGAAGGCAATCATTCTGCCCGACGGCCAGGTGAACTGGGATGTGATGAAACCTACCGAGGGGGTTGAGCAGGAGGAGACCACAGCCGAGGAGTCAAGCCCCTTTAGAGTAAAGCTCCAGCGCCTCTCAATCGACAACCTCAATGTCATCTATGACGACCGTCAGGGTGATATGTACGCTGCCCTCAAGAACTTCGATGCCGTATGCTCTGGCGACTTGGGTAGTGACCAGACAACCATTCGTCTTAAGATGGCCACTCCCGCGCTCACTTTCCGTATGGGTGGCGTGCCTATGCTCAATGGCGCATCTATCAAGGCCGATATGAATGTCGATGCTGACCTTGTGAACAACAAATTCACGCTCAATAAGAACTCTATCGAGCTCAACGCCATCAAGGCTGCAATCGACGGTTGGGTAGCAATGCTCGATGAGGGCTTCGATATGGATATTGCGCTTAATACCAACGAGGTTGGTTTCAAAGAGGTACTGTCACTTATCCCCGCTATCTATGCCAAGGAGTTCTCTGACCTCAAGACCGATGGTAGCGCTACACTCACAGCCTACGCCAAGGGTAAGATGGTTGGCGAGCAGGTTCCCCAGTTTGATGTTGCGCTTAATGTAAAGAACGCCATGTTCCGCTATCCTTCGCTTCCCGCTGGTGTGGATAATATTAATATCACAGCTTTCGTAAAGAATCCTGGTGGCAATATCGATGCCACTACAATCAAGGTCAATCCCTTCAATTTCGTCTTTGCTGGCAATCCCTTCTCTATGACTGCCGATGTCAAGACTCCCGTCAGCGATCTCGATTTCAATGTGACTGCCAAGGGTAAACTCGATTTGGGCAAAGTCAAGGATGTCTATCCCTTGGAGGATATGAATCTCAACGGCGTCGTGGATGCCGACATGAGCCTTGCGGGCCGTATGTCTTATGTTGAGCAGGAGAAGTACGATCAGGTGAAGGCATCGGGTAACTTGCAGCTGAGCGGAATGAATCTCCAGATGGAGGATTTTCCTGATATCAACATTCAGAAGTCTAACTTCTCGTTCACTCCCCGTTATCTGGAGTTGAGCCAGACTACAATCAATATTGGCGACAACGATATTACGCTCGACAGCCGTTTTGAGAATTACCTCGGCTTTGTATTCAAGGGTACAACTCTCGATGGTGTGCTGAATGTAAGCAGCAATAAGATAAATCTCAACGACTTTATGTCTGACGCCACAACTGCTGACTCTGCAGATAACGCACCCGCAAACGAGGATGCTACTGCCGAGGGCGAGCCTACGGGTGTTATTCGCGTTCCTCATAACATCAACTTCAATATGAACGCTTCGTTCAAGAAGGTACTGTTTAACAAGATGTCGTTCAACGATGTCAAGGGTCTGTTGGTTGTAAAGGATTGCAAAGTTGATATGCGTAACCTCTCGCTCAATACTATGGGCGGTAGCGTCGTGGTAAATGGTTCTTACGCCGCACCTGAGGTTGGCGAGCCCGTGCTGGATGCTGGTTTTGCCCTCAATAATATCGTCTTTGCCGAGGCTTACAAGGATTTGGATATGGTTAAGCAACTTGCTCCCATCTTCGAGGGTTTGAGTGGCACTTTCTCTGGTAATATCAATATCGACGCCTTGCTGGATGAGCAGATGAGCCCTATTCTGCAGAGTGTAAGCGGTAGCGGTAAACTCTCGACAAAGGATTTGAGTCTTAGTGGTGTGAAGATTATCGACCAGGTGGCAACCATCGTAAACAAGCCCGATTTGAAGAATATCCGCGCTAAGGATTTGGCCATCGAGTTTACAATCAATAACGGTAGGGTAGCAACTAAGCCCTTCGACCTGAAGTTGGGTGACTATACGATGAATCTGTCGGGTACAACAGGTCTTGACCAGAGCATCGATTATCGTGGTAAGATTACTCTGCCCGCTTCGGCTGGTAATATCTCGAAGTTGGGTACTGTCGATATGACTATTGGTGGTACATTCACTTCGCCCAAGGTTGGTATCGATATGGAGAGCCTTGCCAAGCAGGCTGCACAGAAGGCTGCCGAGCAGGTTGTAAAGGGTCTGGGCGAGAAGTTGCTGGGTACATCCAAGACCGAGCAGGCTGACTCTACTGCTACTAACAATACTACCAACAATAATAAGGCCGCAGAGACTGTTGGTAAGGTTCTTAATCTGCTGAAAAAGAATAAATAAAACCGAAGTATATGAAAAGGGTTGCATTGCTTTTTGCTCTCGTGACGGCTACCGTGCTGTCGGCGAGTGCGCAGTTTCAGATAGTTGATTGTCGCCCTGTCTTTAGTCTCGATGGCTCGGCCATTATCACATCTCCCGACGAGGGTTTGTGGTCGGTAGCCACATCGTGGAGCGACGATTGGATGGGCGATTGGCACTCTGCTTCGGCTACCAAGCAGGAGCAGAGTGGCGAGTGGACTATCCTCTCGGGTGTGATTAAACTCCCACAGGGAGATATGCTTGTTAGAGACTCCTATCGTCAGGTGCGTGACGGTTTGGTGCAGTGTGTGCGTCGTTATGAGTGGCGTGGTGAGCAGACTCTGCCGACGGCTACGCTCTCTGTGCGCTTGAGAATGAAGGGGCGCGAGATGATGCCTTGTATGCCTGGTATTTTGTACTACGGCAATAAGAACGGCGCCAAGGTGAACTCTACCATTATCCCTGTATATGAGGGTAAGGCGGGCGAGTTTGCCATATTTGAGGAGCATCGTTATCCTATGCCATTTGCTATGTTGGAGTCGGCGGCGGGTGGTTATGCCGCAGCTCTGCATACCGTGCCAAGCCCTGTGCGTGGCGCAGTGTTGGCTGATCAGTGGTGGTCGGTGGGCGTAGAGGCTGGCGATGGTTATACCGACTTTGTTCTCTACTCTGGCCCGATTGGTTATAATGGTCAGCATAGTGTTGCCAAGGCGTTGCAGCGCAAGCCAATGCGTTATGCCGATACCTACCTCAATATCGAGCCCGGTCGTATTATTGAAAAGACCTTCTATGTAGAACTCTATAAAATCTCTGGCGAGGGCACTGGCTTCCAGCAGCCCATCTACACTTCGCTCGATTTGAATAAACCCTACGATGTCGAGCGTTTCCCTTCGTTTGACGAAATCGTGAAGGGTAAGTTTGCATTCGCCAAGAATCGTTGGATTGAGTTTGATGACAAGGCTGTTGGCTTTAATATGTACGACACCAAGAGTCGCAAGGATTTGGTGATGGGCTGGTGTGGTCAGGCTGACTCTCCTGGTTATTCATTGCAGGTGCTGGCTGATAGATTGGACGACGAGCAGATTGAGTCTATGGTGCAACGCTCGCTCGACTACCTCTCTACCTTCGAGGTAGATGCTACGCGTGGCCTCTTCCCTGTTGGCTTTAATGGCAAGGACTTCCACGGTGGCGACCCCGTGTCGTGTGGTCAGGCTATGTATAACTTTGCTAAGGCTATCGAAACCGCCCGCAAGAGTCGCGATTACGATATCAAGCAGTGGGAGAATTTCTTGCGCCGTGCGGCAGATGCTGTGAGTGCCACTATCCTCTCTGCAGAGTGGAATCCCCGCTCTACCGCCGAAGGCTTCTATATTGCACCTCTGGCTATCGCCTCAAAACTCTTTAAGAATAACATATACCGTCAGGCTGCCGAGAAGGCTGCTGCGCTCTTTGCCGAGCGTCACCTTACGATGAACGGTTGCTATTGGGGTGGAACACTCGATGCTACTTGCGAAGACAAGGAGGGCTCGTGGGCTGCGTTCCAGGGTTTCTTGGAGATGTACGAGCGCTTCAAGGATGAGAAGTATCTCATTTGGGCCAAGCACGCTATGGATGTATGCTTGAGTTATGTGGTGGTATGGGATATTCCTATGCCCGCAGGTCGTATGGCCGACTATAACTTCAAGACTACGGGTTGGACCGTTGTATCTGCACAGAATCAGCATATCGATGTCTATGGCGTATTATTCGCCCCCGAAGTCTATAAGATGGGCAAATATCTCAAGGATGAGCGCTTGTGCCGTCTTGCAAAGGTAATGTATCGTACCTGCTATCAACTTACCGATGCCTATGGCTCGCAGGGTGAGCAGTTGCAGCAGACCAACTTCGCCCAGCACGGCGATATGAGTAATGTCTATAAGTTGCGTGGTGGCTATTCAGAGAGTTGGACTGTCTTTTGGATTACGGCTCACTTCCTCAATGCCGCTGCCCGCTTCGAGGAGATGGGTGTAACACCATAATTCCTATCGGTAAATACAACTTAAAACTATAAACTATGAAAAAACTATTAACTCTAATGTGGCTTGCTCTTGTGCCGATGCTCTTCTCTTGCTCGGTGGGGGAGCCGTTGAGCCTCTATGATTTGAAGTGTGAGAATCTCGTTAGCCCCAACGCTATCGACTCTGCAGCGCCTCACTTTAGTTGGAAGATTAAGAGTGAGGATAGTGATGTCGTGCAGACTCACTACGAGATTATGGTTGCCACCAGCAGTGCTGCTCTGCGTGTGGGCAATGCCGACCTCTGGTCGTCAGGTAAGGTGGCTTCTGATGAGTCGGTGATGGTGTCCTATGCGGGTAGTCCGCTCTCGTCGCGTACGCTTGCCTATTGGAAGGTGAGAGTATGGGATAACTATGGTAATGTATCACCCTGGAGTAAGGAACAGCGCTTTGGCGTGGGTATCCTCTCTTCTGATGAGTGGCAGGGTGACTATATCGGCCTTAAGGATTGCGCCGTTCCGCAGGTGCGCCGTCAGTTCGAGGTGAAGGACAAGAACGCTACTTATATGTTACACATCAACTCCCTGGGTTACCACGAGATCTATCTCAACGGCAAGAAGGTGGGTGATGCAGTTCTTACACCCGCAGTGTCGGAGATGGCCAAGCGTTCGTTGTCGGTAACCTATGATATCACTTCACTTCTTAAGCGAGGTAAGAATGATTTGATGATTTGGCTCGGCCGAGGCTGGTATCGTACAGACCTCTACGCTGATATGGCTGTGCATAATGGTCCGCTCGTGAAGGTGGAACTCGATGCTGTTAAGGATGGCAAGGCTGAGGTCGTATTGGTTAGTGATTCTTCGTGGAAGGCTCGCCAGAGTGAATATAGCGAGGTGGGTGATGGAACTTGGCGTCCTCACCGTTTCGGTGGAGAGCAGGTTGATGCTCGCTATAAACTCCCCAATCTCAAGACTAAGACTCTCGATGCTCAAGAGTGGAGCGATGTTTGGGTTGCCGAGGTGCCCAAGCATCAAGTTACACCCCAGATGTGTGAGATGAATATTTTGCGCGAGGTAATCCCTGCCAAGGAGATTCGTCAAGTGAGCGACAGTGTCTGGATGGTCGATATGGGTAAGTGTATGAATGGTTGGGTAGAGATTGACTTCCCTGCAATGCCTGCAGGTAAGAGTGTTGTTATGGAGTATAGTGACCGCTTGACCGATAAGGGTGAATTTAACCCGCAGGATGGTGCCCGCCGTCACGAATTTATGGATGGCTTTGTGGCCGCTGGCGAGGGCGAGGAGTTGTTCTGCAATAAGTTCAATCACCACGCTTTCCAGTATATCCTTATCTATAACCTCCCCGCTGCACCCGAGAAAGTGACGGGTTATCTGGTTAGTCACAACTTCGAGAAGGCCTCTACTTTTGAGTCTTCTGACAAGGATCTTGAGGCTATCTATTCTCTTATTGACTACACATTCAACGCCATCTCGTGGGGTGGTTATATTGTCGATTGTCCCCACTACGAGCGTATGGGTTATGGCGGTGATGGTAACGGCTCTTGCCGTACATTCCAGACCCTCTACAATGGCTCGCCTCTCTATATGAACTGGATGCAGATGTGGGAGGATTGCCAGCGCGAGGGTGGTAGCCTGCCCCATAGTGTGCCGAACCCTTATAAGACAGGTGGTGGCCCGTATTGGTGTCAGTTTGTTATTTCAGCCTCTTGGCAGGCATATTTGAACTATGGTGACAAGCGACTCCTCGAGCGCTACTATCCCGTTATGTTGCGCTGGATTGATTATGTAGATGCACATAGCGTTGATGGCTTGTTGCGCCCCTGGCCTAATGAGTGGTATCGTCACTGGTATCTTGGCGATTGGCTTGCTCCCAATGGTGTGGACTACAAGGATAAAGTATCAGCAGACCTTGTCAGCAACTGCGTTGTGAGTCAGAGCTTCGATATGTTGTCAAAGATTGCTGCCGTATTGGGTAAGAATGATGATGCCGAGATGTTCAAGGCTCGCCGCGATGTTATAAATCCTCTTATCCATAAGGAGTTCTTCAACGAGGAGACATCTACTTATGCTACGGGCTCGCAGATTGATATGACCTATCCGCTGACCGTAGGTGTAGTACCCGAGGATAAGATTGAGGCTGTTAAGCAGGCTCTCTATGCTGATACCGAGCGTAGGAATGGTCATATTGGCGTAGGTTTGGTTGGTATTACCATCTTGACTGATTGGGCTACCGATAATCAGCAAACCGAATTCTACTACTCTATGCTCAAGAAGCGAGAGTATCCTGGTTACCTCTATATGATTGACAACGGCGCTACTACCACTTGGGAGTATTGGGATGCTGGCCGTAGTCGTATTCACAACTGCTTCAATGGCGTTGGCTCGTGGTTTATCCAGGCGGCTGGTGGTATCTTACCCGATGCCGAGAGTGTGGGCTTCAAGCATATTAATCTGCGTCCTCAGGTGCCCGCAGGTGTTGAGTGGGTTAAGACTTCGAAGCAGACTCCTTATGGTACAGTTCGTTCGGAGTGGCAGCAGAGCGATAAGCTCTATTTCGAGGTGGAGATTCCTGCCAATGCTACTGCTGCATTCTTCTCGCCCGTCGATGCGGCAGAGTGCGTGGTAAATGGCACTACAATGGCTATGGAGAATAGCGCTATCGAACTCGGTAGTGGAGTTTATCAGATTGTAGTCGAGAGGTAATTTGGCACTTCTCTGCTAAATAAATCAGGGTGGATGCAACGCGCATCCACCCTGATTCTTTTTCTGTATGTTGTGTCGTTACTCGACCTCGTACCAGCACTGGGGAGTTGAGCCCATCTCGAACTTCAATACACCGCCAGCCTTGATGTCAGAGTGTGAAATCCAACCCTTCTCATAGGGCTCGCCGTTGAGCCATACGCGCTGGATGTACTTATTCTCTGCAGAGTTATTCTCCGCTACGATTGTGAATGTACCTTCTGCGAGGTTAATCTTCACCTCATCGAAGAGCGGTGAGCCAAACCAGTAGCGAGCTGATGCGGGCTCTACCTCGTAGAATCCCATAGCAGACATAATATACCAAGCCGACATCTGGCCTACATCCTCATTGCCTGACAAACCCTCTTCTGCATCGAAGTAGAGTGTAGTCAATACCTCGCGGACACGGTCTGCGGCCTTGTGAGGTTCGCCCAACATTGAGTACATATAGATGACATGGTGGCTCGGCTCATTACCGTGAGCATACTGTCCGATAAGACCCGAGATATCAGCTGAAGCGTTCTCGCCGGTAATCTCTGAACTTGTAGTGAATAACAAATCCAATTTCTCGAGTGTTGTCTCGCGGCTGCCAAAACACTCCTGCAGACCCTTGATATCGTGGGGAACGAGCCAAGTGTACTGCCAAGCGTTACCCTCGCAGTAGTCGTCGTTACCGTGTGATGAGTGGTTGGGGTCGAACTCCTGACGCCAGCTACCATCGCTCAAGCGGCCACGAATGAACTGTGTCTCGTGGTCAAAGTAGTTGCGGTATGAGTGGCTACGATTCTCAAAGTACTCAGCATCCTCTGTCTTGCCTAAAGCGCGTGCGGCGTTGGCTGCTGCTGCATCGGCGATAGCGTACTCCATATCGTATGCGATGCTCTGGTTCATCTTGTCGCTGGGGATAAAGCCAGACTCGATGCGGTAGGCGTTGCCACGACCAGGGTGCATAGCGGTCTTTTTGATGGCCTCAAATGCGCGCTCCTTGTCGATGCCGGTGTCTCCCTTGACTACGGCGTCAGCAACCGAAATAAGGCCAGGATTACCAACCATACAATAGGTCTCCCAACCCCATAAGTGCCATACGGGCAGTATTCCCTGCTCATCGTAGATGTTAAGCATTGTGTTGATGATGTCGGTCATGCGCTCCTTCTGGATAATAGACATAAGGGGCATAGCCGCACGATAGGTGTCCCACAATGAGTATGTGGTGTATGTTGTGTGACCATTACCTTTGTGAATCTGCTTGTCGGGGCCATAGTAGTCGCCGTTTACATCGCAGTACTCCGAAGGTGCAATCATTGTGTGGTAGAGTGCTGTGTAGAATGTGCGCTTTGCAGCCTCGTCTGTGGTTGTAATCTCCATCTTCGACAACTCCTTCTCCCAAGCCTTCTTGGCCTCGGCGATGGTACGCTTGAAGTTCCAGCCTGGCAACTCAGCCTCCATATTTGCCTTTGCGCCCTCGATGCTTACGGGCGAGAGAGCCACCTTAACATAAATCTGCTCGTTCTCCTTTGCTGTGAATGCAACGCGACCATACATTTTGTTGCCAACCAACTCGAATGAATCGAAGGGGCGTGAGAAATCAGCAACGAAGTAAACCTTCTGGTTGTTTGCCCAACCGCGTGAGTGACGATAACCCACGATGCGTGTGTCGCTCTCCTGCTCCATCTTTACCTCTGTGGCCTTGTCCCAGCAACCTCCATTCTCAAGGTCGATTACAATTGCAGCATCATCCGATGCGGGGAATGTGTAGCGGTGGAAGCCTACACGGCTGGTCGCTGTCATCTCGGCTGTGATGCCGTAACGCTTCAAGGGAACTGAATAGTAGTAGGGTGAGGCAACCTCTTTTGTACGGTCGGCATAAGACCACATGCCTGTGTCGTAGCTCTCGTGCTTGCCGCGAGCATAAGTAACCTCGCCGATAACGGGCATTAATGTCACATCGAACAAATCGCCAATACCTGTACCAGAAAGGTGTGTGTGCGAAAAGCCGATGACTGTCTCGTCACTGCTGTGGTAGCCCGAACACCAGTCCCAATCCTGAGGGATGCTTGTGGGGCCTACCTGTACCAAGCCGAAGGGTACGCTTGCTCCTACGAATACATGGCCGTGGCCACCAGAGCCGATTTTGGGGTCTACATAATCGATCGCGCTGTTACCTTCAGCACAAGCCGAAAGCATAGCCGATGCGAAAAGCAAAGCCCCTGCAATTAAGTTTAATGATTTTTTCATAGTTCTATCTGTTTTAGATTTTGCTAATTGTCAGAATAGGGTAGTTGTAGTTTCCTTTGTTTGGTAGTTAATATGAAAAAAGCCTTGATAATCGAATAATTATCAAGGCTTTCGGTTAGTCGGGATGACAAGATTCGAACTTGCGACACCACGCCCCCCAGACGTGTACTCTAACCGGGCTGAGCTACATCCCGAATTTGCATCTTAGTAGCGAGAGAGAGACTTGAACTCTCGACCTCATGATTATGAATCATGCGCTCTAACCAGCTGAGCTATCTCGCCATTGTTCTAAATGCGAGTGCAAAGATAAGCGAATTTTTTATCTATGCAAAATCTTTTTGAAAAAAAATCAATATTTCTTGCATTTTTTTTGGCGCGCATTTTGTCTAAAATGGGCTAAGTCGTTGATTGTTCGAAAAATGAGTGTAAAATAATGCGAATCGTAAATTTGGTCGCCGCCATAGCTATTATGGTCGGTTTGTCATTCGAAGTGCTGATGGGTAACCATCTTTCCTACTCGTCGTGGTATCTTTGGCTACAACTTATCGTCTGTATTGTCTATATTGTGGATTTTATTTGGGTGCTTGCGGTCCGTCATAAGGTGGAAAAAAGTACTATTTGGTATAATTTTCTCCTGCTGCTTATCTCCATTCCTTACTTAAATATCTTTGCGTGGACCCACTTTAATCCCGAACGCTGGCTCTCGATGGCTGTTGCCGCCTTGCCTGTCGTGCGCTCGTTTGTGGCTATGTGTATGGTGTTACAGTGGGTACTCGATGGTAAGGTGGTGCGAATTTTTGGTCAGTATGTGCTGACTGTACTCGGCTTTACCTATCTTGCGGCGCTTATGTTCTACGATTACGAGATAGGCGTCAATCCCAATCTCAACGGCTTTGGTAATGCGATGTGGTGGGCCTGCATGAATGTTACCACTGTTGGTGCCGCCGTCTTTCCCGTTACGGCTGTTGGGAAGGTGCTGGCTGCGCTATTACCCGCCATCGGTATGATGTTCTTTCCGATATTTACAATCTATGTTACCAATATATATAATGTAAAGCATAGCGATAACCCGCCGCAAAATAATAAATAGCACCCAAAACAAAAAGACTGCTGCAACCTCTCGTCGCAACAGTCTTTTCTAAATTATATGGTTGATGGGTTACTCAACCTCTACCATAGGCTTGTTGTCACCTACAGCCTCACCCACTGAAACCAAAATCTGCTTAACCTTACCAGCGTAGTCAGATGTGATGTTGTTCTCCATCTTCATAGCATCCAGGATAATGGCAGTCTCGCCACGCTTGATTGTGTCGCCGACCTTAACCTTAATCTCGATTACACGACCGGGCAGAGGGGCGTTGATTGTGTTGCCAGTGATAGGTGCGGGAGTAGTTGCAGCCTTAAATGCTGCGTCACCCTCAGCCTTCTGTGCAGCGGCCTTTGCCTCTTCTGCTGCTATGCGAGCCTCCTCGGCAGCCTTTGCAGCCAACACAGCCTGCTCAGCCTCATATGCGCTTGTCTTAGTCTTTGTCAAGAAGTTCTTTGCAACGAGCGGGAACAACTCCAACAGCAATACCTCCTTCTCTGTAGCAGCCAATTTAACACCACCTGCCTCGGGGAGTTCGGGGTTGGGCTGCATCTGATACTTTGAAGTATCGTACGGAACCTCCTCGCTGAAACCGCAAATCTTCAAACGGAACTCGGGGTCAATCTTTACGGGTGTGTGACCATAATCACCCTTCACCAAACCGATAAACTGCGAGCTCTTGTTTGTGTACATCTCACGACCAGCCTTCTCGTCCATAGCGCAGTTTACAGCCTGTGCGCCTACGATCTGCGATGTGGGAGTTACGAGAGGTGGCAAACCTGCGTTCATACGAACAGAGGGGATAAGCTCCATTGCGCGGGGCAGGATGTCCTCAGAGTTCAACTGCTTCAACTGAGCCACCATATTAGAGTACATACCACCAGGAATCTCAGCCTTCTGTACCAACTCGTTGGGGGCGGGGAAACCAAAGTATGCCTCAATCTTCTGGCTTGCTACGAGCAATGCCTCGAAGTCCTCAGCCTTAGCTGCAGCAACAGCCTCGTTGAAGTACTTGTCTGAAGTCTCCGAGAATGCAAAGCGGTTGGGGCGGGGCTTCTCAGAGCCAAATACCGACAACTCCAACTCCTTGCGGATAACCTTCAACTGCTCGTTGATCTTTGCTACGGCATCCATATTTACGCCGATCTCGATACCCATCTTCTGGCAGAATACCCATACCAACTCCAATGCGGGGGCACCTGTGCCACCACCAAACCACCAGCAGTTAGTATCAACTACATCTACACCAGCTGCGATAGCGGCAAATACTGAAGCCAAGCCGTAACCGGGAGTAGAGTGGGTGTGGAAGTCGATAGGAATATTGATGTGCTGCTTGAAGAGCTTAACCAAGCGGCTGATACGCTCGGGCGGAATCAAGCCCGACATATCCTTGATGGTAATCATATCTGCGCCGAGAGCCGCCATCTGCATAGCCTTGTCGAGGAAGTACTCGTCAGTAAATACGGGCTTCGGAGCCTTCTTACCCAACAGACGCTGGATGAAAGTAGGCTGCGGATACTTGGGGTCTACGGTGTAACATACGGCGCAGTCGGCAATACCACCATACTGCTTTACATATTTAATAGTAGACTTTACATTTTCCACATCGTTCAATGCGTCGAAGATACGCATAATGCCGAGTCCGCTCTCAATGGCGTTGCGGCAGAAACCGTCGATAATCTCGTCGGTGTAGGGCGCATATCCAAACAAGTTACGACCGCGTGAAAGTGCGGTGAGCTTTGAGATGTCGCCAATCTCCTGGTGGATGCTCTCCAGACGAGTCCAGGGGTTCTCACCGAGGTAACGCATTACAGAGTCGGGTACTGCACCGCCCCAAACCTCCATAGCATAGAAGCCTGCATCCTTGTAGTAGGGCAGGCAGCGATTAATCTGCTCCTGCGTCATACGAGTCGCAAACGACGACTGCTGGCCGTCGCGAAGCGTTAAATCGCGTATTTTAAGTGCTTTCGCCATAGTCTTAAATGATATAAATTGTTTTACACTAACTATCCTATTGTCAAAGTTCACATTTGACTCCACGCAAAGGTATTAATTTAAATTGATTCCGCAATTATTTTGTGGCTAATTTGTATCTTTGCGCGGTGAAAAGTCATTATATGTCGCCACTTTTTATTATATCTACCATTGCACTCTATCTGGGTGTGTTGCTGCTCCTCTCTTTTAGGGTGGGGCGCAAGGTCGATAATGCAGGTTTCTTTATTGGTAATAGGCGCACAAAATGGCCCGTTGCCACGCTCGCAATGATTGGTGCGGCGATGTCGGGCGTGACCTATGTTTCGCTGCCCGCCTCGGTGGCGAGTGATAGCTTCTCTTATATGCAGATGGCTATCGGTTTTACCATCGGCCAACTCGTTGTCGCTTTCGTGCTTGTGCCTATATTTTATCGCCTTCGCGTGGTGTCGCTGTATGAGTATCTCGACAACCGTTTTGATAATCTGACTCATCGTGCTGGAGCGCTATGTTTTATTGTGAGCAAACTGCTCGGTGCATCGCTCAAGATATATGTGGTTTGCGCTGTATTACAAATGCTTGTCTATGATGACTTAAACATTCACTTTAGTTTCAATATCCTCTTTACAATGCTCGTTGTTTACCTCTTTACATTTCGAGGAGGAGTGCGTTCGCTCATCGTTACCGATGTGTTGCAATCTCTGTGCCTGGTGTCGAGTATTGTCGTGATTATTCTATTTATTTGCAATAGTTTGGGATTGTCATCTAAAGCACTGCTTGAAGTTGTGACCTCATCTTCGTATTCACAAATTTGTTTCTTGGGCGACACCTCATCGGCTCGCTACTTCTGGAAGATGGTGGCGGGTGGTGCGTTATCGCTTGTGGCTATGACGGGACTCGATCAAGATATGATGCAGCGCAATTTGAGTTGCTGTAGCAAGCGCGATTCGCAGATAAATATAGTGCTTACGGCCGCTTGTCAGATTGTGGTTATTCTGCTCTTTTTGGTGTTGGGTGTGCTCCTTTATGCATACCTCGAGCACGCTAATATCCCTGTGTCAGCCCGTCAGGATGATGTGTTCCCAATGGTTGCAGTTCGTGGCGGGTTGCCAATTATCGTTGGAGTGATGTTTATCACGGGTCTGGTGTCGAGTACCTATTCTGCTGCTGGCTCGGCACTTACATCGCTTACCACCTCATTTACGCTCGATATAATGTCGGGCGGGTCGAAGTGTGATGATGCTCAGCTTGGTCGCCTGCGCCGCCGAGTCCATCTGCTTATGGCGGTTGTGATGACAGCCGTTGTGATGTTGCTTGCACACTTCGGTAGTGACGGAATTATCAACCTCGTATTCAAAGTGGCTGGATATACTTACGGCCCTATATTGGGCCTCTTTGTCTTTGGACTTACAACCAAACACTCGATTCGTAGCCGTTATTTGCCGTTTGTTGTTGTCCTATCACCCGCATTGAGTTATATGTTGCAGTGGTTTGCTGCTAAGGAGTGGGGGTATTTTATAGGATTCGAACTATTGGGATATAACGCTTTATTTTGTATCTTTGGACTCTTGTTAATTTCGTATAAAAACTCAAACGATGAAAAGAAATAATAGCTTACTTGCTTTACTGCTTGCGGTTACACTTCTTATCTCAAGCAATGCTTTAGGTCAGACCATATCTTCTGATGTACGCGACGATATTGCCGATGTGCTCTCGCGCATTGTGCGTCGTGAGATTTTGGGCGGTGGTGTGAAGATTAACAGGATGAAGGCCGCGGGCGATAAGGTAGAGATATATACCTCTATCGGATTGTCATATTATCCGTTCCGAGAGGAGAATGTCAAGGCTATGTACGACTCTGTGAGAAATGTTTTACCCGAGAGATACTACTCATATAAGTTGGCTATCTATACTGACAACCATCGCATCGAGGATCTGATTCCGTACTACTATCGTCCATCGAAGGAGGGTGTGCGTTTCACCAATACGGCCGAGCGTCCTCTTACCGAGCGTCTTTGGTCGCAGAATAAGCCTTCGCAGGGCCTGGCGGGTCGTCACATCGCAATGTGGCAGAGTCATGGTCGCTATTTCGAGCAGGATGAGAATATCTGGCGCTGGCAGCGTTCTCGCTTGTGGGAGACGGTAGAGGATTTGTACACGCAGAGTTATGTATTGCCTTACCTTGTGCCTATGCTCGAGAATGCGGGAGCCAATGTGCTGCTTCCTCGCGAGCGTGACACGCAGAAGAATGAGATAATCATCGATAATGACAAGGGTATAGATGATACTCAATACGCAGAACACAATGGCGCAAAGTCTTGGACTGCTGGCGGTAAGGGCTTTGCTCACAAGAAGGAGTCATATCTCACTGGCCAGAACCCATTTCGTGATGGTACAACCCGCGTAATTGAGAGCATTACGAGTGGCCGCGCAAGCCGTGCTGAGTGGAAGGCCTACATTCCCGAAGCGGGCGAGTATGCAGTCTATGTGTCGTACGAGAGTTTTGGAAAGGAGAGTGCAAATGATGCTACATATACAATCTACCACAACGGTGGCGAGAGCCGTGTGGCCGTAAACCAGACTATGGCTGGCGGCATGTGGGTCTATCTGGGTCACTTCCAATTCAATGAGGGTGACGAGCAGGTGCTTGTGTCGTTGGAGAATACCTCAAAGCAGGCTGGTAAGAAGATCTCAGCCGATGGCGTGAAGATTGGCGGTGGCTATGGCAATATAGCGCGTATTCCGGCTGAAAAGTTCCGCGAGGCCGGAGTGGATTACGAGCCTATGGTTAGTGAGTATCCTCGTTTCTGTGAGGGCGCTCGTTATTGGTTGCAGTGGTCGGGATTCGACGAGAGTGTCTATACTCCGAAGGATAATCTCGATGATTATAAAGATGACTATATGTCACGCGCCCACTGGATTAATGCTGTTATGGGTGGGTCGGAGCGTCTGCCTAAGCAGGAGGGTAAGCGCGTGCCGCTCGATATGGCGCTAGCATTCCACTCTGATGCTGGAGTGCGCCTAAATGACGACATTATCGGCACACTCGGAATCTACTATACAAAGGATAATAAGGGGCGCTTCGAGGGTGGTGCCGACCGTTATCTCTCACGCGATTTGACCGATTTGGTGATGTCGCAGATTGTGGACGATATTCGCGCTACATACGAGCCTAACTGGAGCCGTCGCGGTATGTGGAACAGTTCTTACTATGAGGCTCGCGTGCCTTCGGTGCCTACGATGTTGTTGGAGTTGTTGTCGCATCAGAATTTCGCAGATATGCGTTACGGTAACGACCCCCGATTCAAGTTCCTGGTTAGCCGTGCTATCTACAAGGCCGTTTTGCGCTATATCTCAAGCCAATACAATGTGGCTTACACCGTGCAGCCTCTGCCCGTTGAGAGTTTTAGTGCAACATTCATCTCTGCCGAGTCTTCTGATGTTAAGCTCAGCTGGAGCCCCGTACAGGATAAGCTAGAGCCGTCAGCCGAAGCCGATTACTATATCGTTTACACTCGTGTAGATGATGGCGGCTTCGACAATGGTACAAAGGTGGAGTCTACATCGGTTGTGATGCCCCAAAAGGTTGGCCACACATACTCCTATAAGGTAACTGCCGTAAACAAAGGTGGTGAAAGCTTCCCGAGCGAAATTCTCTCTTCGCATAAGGTGGCCAACGAGCGTGCCAGAGTACTTGTTGTGAATGGCTTTAACCGTGTGAGCGCTCCGCTAAGTATTCAGGGTGACTCTATTGCGGGATTCTATAACTACTACGACTCAGGTGTGGGTTACATTAAGGATATGTCGTTCATCGGCGAGCAGCGTAACTACGACCGCCGTCTGTCGAGTGCTGGCAACGACAACAACGCCTTGGGTTCTTGCTATAGCGACTACGAGACCGAGATTATTGCAGGCAATACATTTGATTACCCTGCGGTGCACGGTCGTGCTATCGTGGAGGCTGGCTTCTCGTTCTGTTCAGCCAGTACAAAGTCGGTTGAGAAGGGTAGTGTTGTGATGGCCGACTATGCCATTGTCGATTTGATTCTAGGTAAGCAGCGCTCTGTGGAGATGGGTCGTGGTACTTCGGGCGTGGAATTCGAGGTGTTCACCGATGCTTTGCAGGAGCGTATCACAGATTACACAAAGCAGGGTGGTGCTGTTTTTGCATCGGGCTGTTATGTAGCAAGCGACCTTTGGAATGGCCCCGAGGCTGATGGTGATGACCGTGAGTTTGCTCGTGGTGTGTTGCACTTCTCGTTTAATGCAGATATGGCTACGCGCCGTGGCTTGGTTCGTGTTGTAGCCTCTCCGATGAAGATGGCGCGTCAGGATATCAAGTTCAACCGTGAGCCTTCGAGCGAAATCTACCCAATGGAGTCGCCTGGCTGTATCTCGCCCTATGGTCGTGGCGCATTCATCGCTATGCGCTATGCAACAAACAATCAGACTGCTGCCGTAGGATATAAAGGTGAGAACTACCGCACGATGGTAATGGGCTTCCCCTTCGAGACTATTCTCGATGAGGGCGAGCGCAATACACTTATGCGTGGTGTGCTGAATTTCTTGAGCGAAAAGGATAGTGATAAATAGATGATTGAGTAGCCGTGTTGCGTCCCACTGCACATATGATGCGAACAATGTCAATGCCTCTCGGTATGCTTACGGGGGCACTCTTTTGTCGTGAGATGGAGTGGCTCGAGGGTGTTACCGATGGTTGGCTCACTCCGCTATTTATCGGCTCTATGTTGTTCGTTACATTCTGCCGCGTAGAGGTGCGTCAGATAAAGTTTTCTATGTTGCACCTATGGCTGTTGCTATTCCAGTCGGTGGGTTGCTTTGTGGCATATTATGCATTGTTGCCCTTCGGCGAGGTTGTGGCGCAGGGTGGTATGATATGCGTATTGGCGCCCGTAGCGATGGCGGCCGTTGTGATTGGCGGAATGTTGGGTGCAAAGGTCGAGACTATGGTGGCCTATTCGCTGCTTGGTAATTTGGCGGTGTCGATATTTGCGCCGATGTTGCTATCGGCTTATGGCAGTGGAGAGTGTAGTGTGCTCGAGATTCTACAGCGAGTGGCGCCTATGCTTATTATGCCTTTTGTTTTGGCGCAGTTGTGCCGTTATTTTACACCCGCCGTTGGAGTGTGGGTTGCAAAGCATAGTCAGATTTCGTTCTACATATGGTTGATGTCGCTCATTGTGATTATTGGCCGTACCACTTGCTTTATTATCGATCACACCGAGGCTGATCGTGGCACAGAGCTATTGCTCGCAGCAGTATCGCTTGTTATTTGCCTTATGCAGTTTATCACAGGACGTGCGCTTGGTCGTCGTTATGGCGATGCAGCGGCGGGTGGTCAGTCGTTGGGTCAGAAAAATACGGTTATGGCGGTGTGGATGTCGCAGTCGTTCCTTGACCCGTTGTCGTCGGTAGCCCCTACGGCATATATCGTGTGGCAGAATATCGTCAATTCCTACCAGCTCTATCGTGCGGGCAGTCGTGCGAATAGTAAGAAGGTTAGTTAGAAAACTCCCAAACAATAGTCAAATCGTTGCGTGAAAGGATGTCGCGTGGCAGAATGACCGCCTCAGCCGTGAGTGGCAGATGGTGGCGTTTGCCTTGCGATAACTCGATGTCCGCTTTTGAAAATACCCACTCGGTGAGTTCTGTGCAGTACATGCGCGTAGTGTCCGATAGTGAGTAGTCGTGGTCGAATCTAATTGGCGAATTCACGGCATCAATCGCGTGTTTTGTGATTATGGCTCGCTGATTATCGGAAAGGCTATCCACTCTGACTATTGCGCCCGAAACAGCGTTTTCAGTAGCAAAGAATACCTCCAAGCTCTCGCATTTCACCCTCTCGGCTCCCTCTCGTTCGGGCTCGATGTGGACGATGCTAATCTGTTCACCCTCTTTGATAACTATTCCTGCATGTGAATACTTCATTTCTTGGTCAGCACCCGCAGCTATCGCCTCACTCTGTAGCGTACGACCCAGGCGAAAAGCTATATCGCCCGATAGCAGAATCTCTGCAGATGGAAGCTGTATTACGCTCGGCGCATAGTGATTCTCGGGTTGCGGTGATGGGGTAGAGTCGCAACCTGAACAGATTGTCAAAAATATAGTCAGTAGTATTAACGAGGCGCTATTTCGAATCGAGGCTGACATCGACTAACCATTTATCCTCAATCTTCACTACATCGCACATCTCCTCCTGTGCCGAGCCGTTGGCGTAGGTCACCTGCGTTGTGATGGTGGCCTTTGTGGGCTCCTCGCCCTCTTCTACTTCGGCAAACTCTTCGTTCACAAGCTCCAACTTGTCGATGCCACCCTTCTCGGTGATTGATGTATTCACCTTCTGCATTATGGCATAATAAATCTCGCTGTCGGCCTCCTTGTCGAGTGTGGTGTAGCTCAATGCGAGTTCGTAGTTGCCCTCCTCAATGGCCTTGTAGAAGTGTTTTGCAACCCTGGTGGGTGATGATGTAGCCGAGCATCCTGCCATAGCAAACGATGACAGAAGCACGATGATGAGTATAAATAGTCTCTGTTTCATAGCCCAAAAGTACAAAAAAAATATTTCTTTTTTCTAAATTTGCGTAATATATCTGATACCATGGCAAAACAACGCATAGAAAAGACAAATGTAGCCCGCCTGCTCGACAAGGCGAAGATAACCTATGAACTCGTCCCTTATGAGGTTGATGAGAATAATTTGGCCGCATCCCATGTAGCCGAACAGTTGGGGCAGGATATCGCTACGGTGTTCAAGACTCTTGTGCTGAAGGGTGACAAGAACGGCTACTTGGTATGTGTCGTGCCTGGTGATCACGAGGTGGACCTGAAGGCTGCAGCACGCGCCTCGGCTAACAAGTGGGTGGAGATGATACCGATGAAAGACCTGCTGTCGGTGACGGGTTATATTCGTGGCGGCTGTTCGCCCATAGGGATGAAAAAGCGCTTTGCGACCTATATCCACCAGAGCTGCCTCGAGCACGACTTCATCTATGTGAGCGCAGGCGTCAGAGGTTTGCAGGTGCGTATTGCTCCGACTGATTTGATAGAGTATGTAGGTGCTGTGGCTACCGAAATATCTACAAAAGCATAACTCCTAAAACTATTATATCCTATGAACACCGCTCAACTACATAAGCCTGGCCGCCTGGAGGTGGTCGATGCTTTGCGAGGCTTTGCCGTGATGGCTATTTTGCTGTTGCACAATGTTGAACATTTTATCTTTTCGGTCTATCCGACATCTTCGCCCGAGTGGTTGTCGGTAATCGATAAGGGTGTCTTTAATGCCGCATTTACACTCTTCGGAGGTAAAGCCTACGCGATATTCTCTCTGCTTTTCGGCTTCACATTCTATATCCAATGTGAGAATCAGCGCCGCGAGGGCCGTGACTTTGGCTATCGTTTTCTGTGGCGCTTGTGCGGTTTAGCACTCTTTGCTACGCTCAATGCCGCATTCTTCCCTGGTGGCGATGTTTTGATGCTGTATGCTATTGTCGGCATCATCCTCTTCTTTGTGCGTAACTTGAGCGATAAGGTTATTCTTGTTCTCGCCATTCTCTTTACGCTACAACCAATGGAGTGGTATCACTACATTATGAGCCTCGTGGATGCCTCATATCAGCTGCCTGACTATGCGGTTGGTCCTATGTATGACAAGGTGGGTGAAGTTACCCGCGCTGGCAACTTCCTCGACTTTATCTGGTGTAATGTGACGCTCGGCCAGAAGGCGAGCTTTATGTGGGCTGTGGGTGCTGGTCGCACACTCCAGACTGTTGGACTCTTCCTTATAGGACTATGGCTTGGGCGCAAGCAATTGTTTGTGCAGTCAGAGAAAAACACCAAGATTTGGGTCAAGGTGCTTATCATTAGTGCCATTCTGTTTGCTCCGCTCTATACGCTGCGTGCCGAGATTATGCAGGGTAGCGCAATCGTTCAGAGTACTGTGGGTACTGTGTTCGATATGTGGCATAAATTGGCCTTTACATTTGTTCTGGTGTCGTCGTTTGTGCTTCTTTATCAGAGCGAGAAGTTTAGAGATAGGGTAGCGAACCTCCGCTTCTATGGCCGAATGAGTCTTACGAACTATGTATCGCAATCCATCATCGGAATGTTGATTTATATGCCTTATGGCCTCTATCTTGCCCCCAAGTGCGGATATGCCGTGAGCCTGCTAATCGGCGTTGTGATATTCCTCGTTCAGGTGCAGTTCTGTAAATTATGGTTCAAACACCACAAGCACGGCCCATTGGAGGAGCTATGGCATAAATGGACCTGGATAGGCCGATAGAGGGCAGCAAATGGCTCGGGATTGATAAAAACCATCTATATTTTATAAAGAATTTGGTTAAATCAAAAATTATATATACATTTGCACCACCAAAAACGGGAATATATCCCATTTGGTGAGCGTTGATCCTGTAGCTCAGTCGGTAGAGCACAACACTTTTAATGTTGGGGTCCCGGGTTCGAGCCCCGGCGGGATCACGAAGAAAATCAAGCAGTTACAGTAAAATGTAGCTGCTTTTTCTTTTCTAAACACCCCCTTTTTCGCGTTTTGTGTAAACCATAGTGTAAACCGCGTAAACCAAATGAGCGAAACAATCAATGTGCAGTCGTTGATATTTTTCTCCCTCCACACCATAGTGTAATTGTGCTGTCTGATTTTTGCATTTTCATATAAATTCGTATTTTTGCCTTGCTAACTTAAATAATTGACTATGAAAACTCAGACTCTGTCATCGGGTAACTTCACCGATGCTAAGCCCCACTACGAACTACTCGATGGCCTAAGAGGAGTGGCTGCGGTTATCGTGGTGCTCTATCACATCTTCGAGGGCTACGCCTATGCGGGTGGTGGCCTTATTACAACCGTCAATCACGGACACCTCTCGGTTGATTTTTTCTTCATCCTTTCGGGATTTGTTATAAGCTACGCCTACGACGACCGTTGGAAGACGATGACGCTCGGCAACTTCTTCAAGCGCCGACTCATCCGCCTACATCCTATGGTTATTATGGGTGTACTCATTGGTGTTGCGACATTCCTTATCGGAGGTCGTCAGCAGTGGAATGGCACCGTGATGCCGTTTGGTAGCATAATGATTGCTATGTTGCTTACGATGCTGATGATTCCTGCCACGCCTGGCACACACTACGAACTGCGTGGCAATGGCGAGATGTTCCCGATCAATGGCCCTATGTGGTCGCTCTTCTTTGAGTATATCGGTAATATCCTCTATGCACTGATTATTCGCCGCCTATCGACCAAGTTGCTGGCTGTGTTGGCTGTTGCACTCGGCGCCATTCACGCGTGGGTATTTGTGACCGATATGTCGGGCTATGGAATGATGGGTGTGGGTTGGACTCTCAATAGCATTAACTTCTGGAGTGGTCTGGTGCGTATGCTCTTCCCCTTTACTGTGGGTATGTTGTTGGCTCGTACATTCAAGCCCCGCAAGGTTAAGGGTGCCTTCTGGCTCTGTTCTGCTATCTTGGTAGCTGTTGCCGCTATGCCGTTTATCGCTGCGCAGAGCAGTATTAATATGAATTGCCTCTACGAAGTGTTGTGCGTAATGTTTGTTTTGCCCGCAGTTGTATGGTTGGGCGCGTGTGGTAATGCTGACAAGTCGTTTACGGGCCGCGTAAGCAGTTTCCTCGGTCAGCTCTCTTATCCGCTCTATCTGGTACACTATCCCATAATGTATCTCTTCTACGCTTGGCTTATCGAGAATCAGCGCTATACCTTCCGCGAGACTATGGGCGTTACGGCCTTGGCTATGTTGACGAGTGTCGTGATTGCCTACGCCTGCTTGAAACTCTATGACGAGCCCGTCAGAAAGTGGCTTGCACGCAAGTTTATAAAGTAGCTTGAATATGAGTGCTCACACTATATCATCAACCAATTTTGCTAATACGAAGCCTCACTACGAATTCCTTGACGGTTTACGAGGTGTCGCAGCAGTCCTTGTAGTCTTTTATCATATTTTCGAGGGCTACTTCTGTCATAAACAAGGGCGTCCGATTACACTGCTCACTCACGGTCATTTAGCGGTGGATTTTTTCTTTATGCTTTCGGGCTTTGTTATTAGTTATGCTTACGACGACCGTTGGAAAAAGATGACTCTCGGTAACTTTTTCAAACGCCGACTTATCCGCCTACATCCTATGGTTGTAATGAGCGCAATCATAGGTGTTATATCTTACCTTTTGAGTGGCAGTCAGCGTTTTGATGGCACTGCAATGCCATTTAGTGCGGTAATGGGGGCGATGTTGTTGATGATTTTTATGATTCCCACTCGCCCAGACTCGTCGTTAGAATTGCGTAGTGGTGAGATGTTCTCTCTAAATGGACCTATGTGGTCGCTTTTTATTGAATACATTGGCAATGTCCTCTATGCTTTAATTCTTCGTCGCTTATCTGTAAGGGTGTTAGCCGTTTTGGCTGTTGTATTTGGTGTCGTCCATTCGTGGTTCTTTTTAGGCCATATGGCAGACTATGGTAGTGTGGCTCTTGGTTGGGTGTTTGATGAGGTGCATTTTTGGGGTGGTTTAATCCGCTTGCTTTTCCCCTTTACGGTGGGTATGCTATTAGCTCGTACATTCAAGCCCCGCAAGGTTAAGGGTGCGTTTTGGATATGCACGATCATATTGATAACAATATATTCTCTGCCCCGCATCGTTTCAGAAAGTAGCATCAGCCTAAACTGCTTATACGAGGTATTATGTATAATATTTATCCTCCCTGCAGTTCTATGGTTAGGCGCGTGTGGTACTGCCAAAAAATCATTCACAAGCCGATTGAGTAACTTCTTGGGCGAGCTTTCATATCCGTTGTATATGGTGCATTATCCCATAATGTACTTGTTGTATGGCTGGATAATCAATAATAAGGAGACCTCTTTTGGTGAGACATTTGCTATCATAGCCTTGGCTATGCTGACGAGTGTTGTGATTGCTTACGCCTGCTTGAAACTCTACGACGAGCCCGTCAGAAAGTGGCTTGCACGCAAGTTTGTAAAGTAGGGAGGTTTGTATAATAGAAAAAAAAGGCTGTTGCAGTTTGTTGCGACAGCCTTTTCTTTTTTTCTACTCCATTATGTGTTTGCCGTAGTTGTATCCCTTTTTGCGATATAACTCGCCCTCGGGTTGCAGTCGGCGGACAAAATCTTCGTAGTTGCGCTTTGTCTGCTCGGTCCAGCCAGCCTCGGCAACGGCGGCCAGACGGGGCAAAATCAGATATTGCAAAGTAGATTCGTCTGCGACCCACTCGCTCCAGAAGTTGGCCTGCACACCCAGATACTTCGACTGCAACGACCTATCTACCCCCTTCATAGGTACATAATTATATACGGCCTCCACGGTCTCTGTTCCGCGTCCTTGCGACATTGGCTCAGTCGGCAATGGTGATTGCTTGCGGTTGATGTAGTAGGGTATCTGCGGCGAGAGTATGGTTGTCATTCCTCGCTTTGCAGCCTCCGCGGCAGCTTTGTCTGCTCCTACCCACGCCATTACGGTGATGTCGTTGTCAGGTAGCAGAGCTGTGTTGCCGTGTAGAATCTCGTTCCAGAAAATCAGCTTGCGTCGCTCGCTCTTTGGTTTCTGTTTGATGTGGTCAAGCAACTGACTGTAGAAGTCAATCTGCAAGTCGCGGTAGTTCGTCGAACCTATGGCCTTCAGACGCTCACGACACTGCGCGTTCTGCTCCCACTTCACTACGGGGCACTCGTCGCCACCCAGGTGTATATATCCAAACGGGAACAATGCGGTTAGTTCGTCTATCACATCCTTGGCAAACTTTACTGCCTGCGGGTTGGCTACATTGATCACATCCGTAGAAATACCTTGCCACAACCATACATCGTGTCTATTTTCGGGATCACACGCCAATATCTCGGGGTAGGCAGCAATAGCCGCCTGTGAGTGGCCGGGAATATCAATTTCGGGCACAATCTCAACAAATCTACTCTTTGCGTAGGCTACAATCTCCTTGATGTCCTTTTGCGTGTAGTAACCGCCGTAATGCTCAGTATCGGGCTTTACATCTCCATAGCCCAAACCTTTGCGCTCTCGCCACGCACCAACCTGGGTCAATAGGGGATACTTCTTTATCTCGACTCTCCAACCCTGATCCTCACTTAAGTGCCAATGAAAGCGGTTCATCTTGTACATCGCCATAATGTCGATTACTTGCTTTACGGCCTCCTTGCCGAAGATGTGTCGTCCTTCGTCCAACATAAATCCTCGCCACTCAAATCGCGGTTCATCCAGAATGTCCAACACGGGAAGGCTCCACTCCTTGACGCATGGATCACTCACTGCCGCCATAACATTACGGGGCATAAGTTGCTTCAAAGTCTGCAATGCATAGAAGAATCCCGCAGGCTGCGAGGCCGCTATGAGAATCTTGTTTTGGGTTATCTTCAGCGTATATCCCTCGGGGGCTAAAGTCGAGAATGTGTGAAGTTGAAGTTTTGCTTTAGACGAATTACTTATCTTTTTGATTTTTATTCCCGTAGACTCCTCAAAATCCCTTGCAAAGTCTTTGAATAAATCTTCTGCTTCGGGTGTTACATAGGCCTCGATCTTTTCGCTAAATGTAAATCGTCCTTCGCCCATATCAATCCTTTGCGGTAACGGAATGAGCGATAGCTCCTGCGCAAAAACCACAGTGGCCATAAAATTTATGGCCACCGTAATTGTAAATATTATAAGACTCCTTATCTTCATAAATCAAATGAGTCGTTACTCCCTATTTTGAAAATATTGCACCGCCAATAATGCCAGGATAACTACCAATCAACTCTTTCAGAATAGCGAATGTCGAGTTGTCCTTCATCTTCGACGATACTAATTCTGCTTTGGCTATCATCTCCGAGGCCTTGAACATAATCTTCAAATTGCCATCCACCTTCGACAATGAGCCAGTAAAAGTCAGATTCTTGCCATCCTTGTTCATCGTTACAATCAGCTGTCCTGTAGGCTCTACATAGGTGTATTTAGCCTCCACCTTTCTGTCGCTGCTGACGAACAGCATCGTGCCGTCATTCTTGACCTTTACATAATCTTTGCCCGCTACCAATCCAAACTTGTTGGCCAGCGTCGAGAGCTGTGTTGCTGCCGAACTTACCGCGAGCGATGCAATAGTGCTGTTGCCTGTGTACTCCAACGCAAGTTGTTGATACGACCAACGGCCCGTAATCTCCTTCGCGGTGGGATATACCACCTTCGGAGTCTCTGGCTCCGATGCCGCAGGCTCGGTGAACATTTTGGTCAGTCCCTCAAAAAGACTCTGTAGTGACTGAGCCGAGATGTTGTTCACGGTAGCCGTTGTAAAGAGTAATGCAACTATAAGTGCAATCTTTTTCATCTTAGCCTTTAAGGTTTACTTTGAGAACTCAAAACCAATCTTTATACCGTCGTACTGCTTCAGCAAAGCTGTCATAGTAGACAATGACTCGATGTTAGAGCCGAGCGTAGTCAAAACGGTAATCAACTTATCCATAGCAAATGCCAACTGTAAGTTTGTGCCATTGAGGTATGCATATGCAGTGATTGCCTTTGTGTTCAAGATGCCGCTGTCATACTTCAGCGCAATCTGGTTGTTCTTGCCATCGAAAGTGTATGTGCCGGTAGATGTTCTCTGACCAATAGTCGAAGAGAATGTACCGTCGCTGTTGAATACAAATGTGCAAGCACCGGGCTTGATGCCCACCTTCTCGTAGTAGGGCTTAATCTTTGACTGAAGGGTAGATGACGCAGCCGAGCCAGCTACATCCGACAATGCGTTTGTCGATGAAGTGAGCTTTACGGCGGGCTGAGAATACTTCCAAGTACCAATGATGGCCTTCTCGGTGAGTTTACCACCTGTAGCCTTGTCAATTGCCGATGTTGCTGCACCCTTGAGTGCGTCCAACCAACTCTGAGCCGAGGCCTCAGCGCAGCCGAGTGCCAATGTAGCTGTAAGGATAAATAAAAACTTCTTCATTTTATTCAATATTTTTAATGTTAATTGTTTAATTCAATTTTTCACACTCTTCCATCCAAACGCTTGCCGAAGCATCTGCAACCATACGCCAATCACCGCGAGCCGACAGCGATACGCTACCAACCTTCGGACCGTCGGGCAGTGCCGAGCGCTTGAACTGTTGCATAAAGAATCTTCTGAAAAAGACCTTCATCCACTTGATGATTGTCTCTCGGTCATATCTCTCATCAAACGCCTTTTCTGCCAAATATAGTATCTTGGCTGGCGAAAAACCTCTGCGAATGAAGTTGTAAAGCACGAAGTCGTGTAACTCGTATGGGCCGACCAAATCCTCGGTCTTTTGAGCTATCTCACCCTGCTCATTCGATGGCAGCAACTCGGGGCTAACGGGAGTATCCACCACATCGAGCAGAGCTTTGCTGATGGCTTCGTTACTCTCGTTGTTGGCTACCCAAGTGACGAGGTGTCGTACCAAAGTCTTGGGAATATCGCAATTTACACCATACATCGACATCTGGTCACCGTTGTATGTGGCCCAACCCAGCGCCAACTCGCTCAAGTCGCCCGTGCCGACAACCATTCCGTTGGTGAGGTTAGCTACATCCATCAATATTTGCGTACGCTCGCGCGCCTGTGAGTTCTCGTAAGTTACCGAGCGGTCACCCTCGGGTAGGCCAATGTCAGCAAAGTGCTGACGGCACGCATCGGCAATAGGTATCTCGCGGAGTGTTATACCCAACTCCTTCATCAAAGTGATGGCGTTGTTGTATGTGCGGTCTGTTGTGCCGAAACCAGGCATTGTGATACCTACAATACCCTTGCGGTCGAGTCCTAATCTGTCGAAGGCCTTAACCACAACCGGCAGTGCCAGCGTAGAGTCCAGACCTCCCGAGATGCCGATGACGGCACTCTTGCAGAAGGTGTGCTCCATTCGCTTCGCCAAGCCCAAAACCTGCATTGAGAATATCTCCTCGCATTGGCTGTCACTCTTCGGCACGAATGTCATAGGTTCAACCTCGCGGTCGAAAGCACCTTGATCTGCGACCTCGATATTTATGCCGATAGTAGGGTAGCTCTCGCTTTTTTTGTTGCGTAGAGAGTTTTGAGCCAATCGCTCTCCGTCGAGCAACTCTACATCGATGTCGCGCACGATTAACTGCTCCTCGCTTGAAAAACGGATGCTCTCTGCCAAGAGTTTTCCATCCTCGGCAATGAATCCGTTGCCAGCAAATATTGCATCGGCTGACGATTCGCCATATCCCGCCGAGGCGTATATATATCCGCAGTGTGTGCGTGCCGATTGCTGGCTGATAAGTTGGCGGATGTAGTCATATTTACCCAACGACTCCGATGCGGCCGATAGGTTGAATATGAGTTGTGCGCCACCCATAGCCTTGTGGGTTGATGGTGGAATAGGTGCCCAGAGGTCTTCGCCAATCTCCACGGCAAATCGTACGCCGTCGATGTCGAACATCAAATCGCGGCTCGCTTGCACATAGCCACCCGCAAGCCATATCTCGCTACTCAAAAGTTCATCGCCCGATGCAAATGTGCGACCCTCATAGAGAGCGCCATAGTTGGGGATGTGCGTCTTGGGTACAATACCCACAACCTCACCCTGAGCCACTACGGCTGCACAATTATATAGCGCATCGTTGATGGCAACGGGCAGACCCACGATAGCCACCGTCTGCAACTGCTCAGTTGCTTCGGCTATAGCCTCGAGCGACTGCTCGGCCTTACGCAGTAGAGCCGACTGGCGAAACAAATCACCGCACGAATAGGAGGTGATAGACAACTCGGGGAATACAACCACATTTACACCACGCTCTGTAGCCTGCTTTATCATCTCGATGATTCGCTCTGTATTGAACGAGCAGTCGGCTACCTTTACTTGGGGTATTGCTGCGGCAACTTTTATATATCCGTATCTGTTCATCTTACTCTTTAATATATGCTTTCTCGATTTTCATCACATATACACAATGGTAATCCCCCTGGGGATACCAACGCTCGACTATCTCGCGGTCGATGAAATGGGCAGCCTCTAACTTCGAGACATATAGTTTCTTGCACTCCAATACCAGACGCGCCTGCTCGATGGCGGGTGTGTCGTTGGCGGTGAATACAACAGATAGACCTGCATTGGTGATTTTATCCTCTTTGCTTCCCGAATGTGTGCCGCAATATGTTAGTGCATCACGATACTCCTCCGAAAAGAACGATAGGGTCATACGCTCTTGGCTCTCGGTGAATGAGTGAGTGTGGCGTTGCGGTCTGATAACAGCCATAGCGACAGGGTAGTTCCACATAAACCCTACGCCACCCCACGAGGCAGTCATAGTGTTATAAGAGTCCTTATTGCCAGCGGTAATGAGCATCCAATCCGAGCCGATTAACTTGATAAAATTGTCGTTAATCGCAACAGGGTCAATCTCCTTAAAACCATTCATAACCTTTGTGTTGAGTCTTTTATATTAAAGTGTTACTTTAATTTCTCATGGATTACTTTGCCCACAACTGCGCCAGGTTGATAATCACCTGTGTAGCCTTCTCCATTGTGTTGAGTGAGCAATACTCAAACTTGCCGTGGAAGTTCATACCACCCGCAAAGATGTTGGGGCAGGGTAGGCCCATAAACGACAGACGCGCACCATCTGTTCCGCCACGGATCGGCTTCACGATAGGCTCGACATCGGCCATACGCATAGCCTCCATAGCCTTGTCGATTACCTGCGGATGTGGCTCCACCATCTTGCGCATATTGAAGTACTGATCCTTCAAGGTGAGCTTCAGTACATCCTCGCCATACTTCTTCTTGAGCAAATCTACGCACGACCACATAAATACCTTCTTCTGTTCGAACTTCTCGCTGCAGTGGTCGCGGATGATATATGAAATCTTGGCGTTCTCCACAGTGCCGTTCAAACCTACGCAGTGGTAGAATCCCTCATAGCCTGTTGTATGCTCGGGGCGCTCAACGGCGGGCAACAGAGCATTCAGTTCACAAGCCACCTGAATGGCGTTGATCATCTTGTCCTTTGCGTAACCAGGGTGTACATTGCAACCCTGAATCTCGATAGTTGCAGCCGCAGCGTTGAAATTCTCATACTCCAACTCGCCCTCGGCGCTACCATCCATAGTATATGCGAAGTCGGCACCAAAAGCCTTTACATCAAAGTAATCTACACCTCGGCCAATCTCTTCGTCGGGAGTGAAGCCAAGACGAATCTTACCGTGCTTGATTTCAGGATGAGTCATCAAATACTCAGCCGCAGTCATAATCTCTGCACAACCAGCCTTATCGTCAGCACCCAAGAGGGTAGTGCCGTCGGTATGGATAAGTGTATGACCTATAAAATTCTTAAGTTCAGGGAAGTTAGCCACCTTCATTTCAAGCGATGCGTTAAGTCTAATATCGCTACCGTCATACTCCTCAATGATGTGCGGTTTTACATCCTTACCACTCATATCAGGTGCAGTATCCACATGCGAAATAAAGCCGATGACGGGCGCATTCTCGTAACCTTCCGATGCGGGGATGGTACCCATAGCATAACCATATTTATCAACGGTCACATCCTGCATACCCAATGCTCGCATCTCGTCAGCTAGATAGTTGAGCAAAACGAGCTGCTTGTCAGTAGAGGGGAATGTTGTGCTGTTCTCGTCTGACTGTGTGTCAAACGAAACATATTTCAAAAATCTATCTTTTAATTCCATTGTTTTCAATTATTTATAGTTGTATATTAAACTGTCACTTTAGGTTGTTACTCCTCTTTCTTTGCCTTCATTGTATGCCAAGCCATATAGATGATAAGAGCAATATACATTACAAGGCCCAACCACTCTGCGCTGGTTGATTCGGCCCATTCTGCCATAAACCACTCTACGCCTACGAACTTAAGCACGGCTGAAACAACACCCATCAATGCACCACCTGCGATAAAACCAGACGCAATAAGTGTACCTCTGTCGAAACGAGCCTTGTTGAGTGCCTCATCCTTCGAGCGGCTTGATACATACCATGCGATAAGACCGCCAATCACGAGCGGAGCGTTGAGATACATCGGGATGAACATACCGAGTGAGAATGCCAATGCGGGAACACCTATCGCAGTCAATACCAACGCCAAAGCAGCGCCCATAAAGTAGAGAATCCATGGCGTAGAACCACCAGTCATCAAAGGCTGAATAACAGCCGCCATAGCATTAGCCTGGGGTGCAACGAGTGCGTTCTCGCCTGTGAAACCGTATGTGTCGTTCAAAACCAACATCACACCAGCAACAGTTGCAGCCGATACGAATGTGCCGAGGAACTTCCAACCCTCCTGCTTCTTGGGAGTTGTGCCCAACCAATAACCAATCTTAAGGTCGGTGATGAAACCGCCAGCCATTGAGAGTGCAGTACAAACTACACCACCGATAATCAGCGCTGCTGTCATACCCTCGTTGCCGTTAAGACCAATGCTAACCAATACGAGTGAGCTGAGAATCAGAGTCATCAATGTCATTCCCGATACGGGGTTAGTACCAACGATTGCGATAGCATTAGCAGCTACGGTAGTGAAGAGGAATGCGATTACGAACACGATGAGCAGTGCCACGATACTCTGCATCAGATTGCCCAACAGACCGAATTGGAAGAATACCCAAGTGGTGATAAGAGCTGCGATAAGAACTGACAAAATAAGCTTCATCGAGAGGTCACGCTGTGTGCGCTCTGCAACTACTGTGGCGCCGCCCTTCTTTGATGAGAGCTCGCTAACAGCCAAACCTACAGCCTGACGGATGATGCCAGCCTGGCGGATGATACCGATTAATCCTGCCATAGCAATACCACCGATGCCGATGGGGCGACCATAGTCTGTAAAGATGCTCTCGGGAGTGAGCGCGGCAGCCTCGGGTGCAACCGAACCGATAAGAGGCACGATAAGGAACCATACGAGGCAAGAACCTGCAGTGATGATAACTGCATATTTAAGACCGATGATATAACCCAAACCCAAAACGGCAGCACCAGTATTGAGCGAGAATACCACCTTGAACTTATCGGCACACATAGCACCAAATGCAGTGATGCGGGTAGATACAACCTCGGTCCAAGCACCAAATGTGCTGACAGCGAAGTCATAAAGACCACCAACCAAGCCAGCTACAGCCAGTAACTTTGCTTGATTGCCACCCTTTTCGCCCGACACCAACACCTCTGTTGTGGCGGTTGCTTCGGGGAAGGGGTATTTGCCGTGCATCTCCTTAACGAAATACTTTCTAAAAGGAATCAGCAGTACGATGCCCAATACACCACCAAGCAGTGATGAGAGGAAAATCTGATAGAACTGCGCCTCAAGACCAAGGATATACAACGCAGGGAGCGTAAAGATTGCACCAGCCACGATTACACCTGACGATGCGCCGATAGACTGGATGATAACATTCTGGCCAAGCATATTCTTCTTGCCCAGCGCTGTGCCCATACCTACGGCAATGATGGCAATGGGAATTGCGGCCTCGAAAACCTGACCAACCTTCAGGCCAAGGAAGGCGGCAGCTGCCGAAAATACGATTGCCATAACAATACCCATCGTTACAGAGTAGGGTGTAACTTCGGCCGGAGTAGAGTTGGCTGACATCAAAGGCTTGTACTCCTCGCCCGCCTTCAGTTCACGATAGGCGTTGTCGGGAAGAGATACATTTTGTTTCTGTTGTTCCATAAAATCTATTTTTTTTGTTAATATTTTCTCTTTGCTCGGTTATGTGGAGTCTTTGCTTCACTTGTTTGGCAGTGGTGTACACATAAATTGCCAAACAACAAAAACTGTTGCCCTATATTAAGCCATAATACAAAAGTATGAATTTTTCCTAAAATATGGAAACTATTGGCCTAAAAAGCGTATTCGCAGAGATGTGAAGTGTTATAAATTGGATAAAAAAAGAAGGCTGTCGTTCCTAAATAGGTCGGACAGCCTTGTTGTTATGGTCTTCTGCACGAGGCAGAGAGTGTTGCAGAATTAGATGTGTTTGTCGCCTTTGTCGAATCTTACATCGTCGATATACTTCTTGATTGACTGCTCCTCGCTACGGGGGCAAATCATCAACACATCGTCGGTATCCACCACAATGTAATCTCTCAAACCGTTGATAATAGCCACCTTACCCTCTGGAATAGAGATGATTGAGCTGCGAGTGGCATATGTGTAGCATCCGTCGTGAGATTTAGTGTTAGCGAATGCATCCTTGCGTGAGAGTTGATATACCGAACCCCAGGTGCCGACATCGCTCCAACCGAAGTCCCCGCAACGCACATATACATTGTCCGCCTTCTCCATAACGCCGTAGTCGATGGAGATGGCCTTGCACTCAGAGAATACCTGCTCGATAGCCGCCGCCTCGCGCTCGGTGCCAAGATCATCAACAATAGCCGAGAAGAGGGCGTGATGTTCGGGCAGATGCATCGAGAATGCCTCTACGATATCCTTTACTTTCCAGATGAATATACCTGCATTCCAGAAGAACTCGCCACTCTCGATGAATGTCTGTGCCATCTCGAGATTGGGTTTCTCGGTAAAGCATTTAACCTTGCTGATATCGTCGCTGTTAGATTTCTGGATATAGCCGTAACCAGTGTCGGGACGGGTAGGGTTGATGCCGACAGTCATCAAAGCGTCGTTTTTGTCGGCAAAATCCAAACATTCACGAATTATAGCGTGAAAATCTGTTTCGTTGAGAATCAGGTGGTCTGACGGAGTCACAATCATCTCGGCATCGGGGTTGCTCTTGAGCAACGAATATGCAGCATAAGCGATGCACGGCGCTGTGTTACGACCAATAGGCTCGCACAACACCTGCTCGGGCTTGAGCTCGGGTAAATGCTGCAATACCAAATCTTTATAGGCTTGATTAGTGACTACCAAGAAGTTCTCGTTAGGCACCAATGCCGCAAAACGCTCGAATGTCGCACGGATGAACGATTTGCCCGTTCCGAGAATATCCAGGAACTGCTTGGGCATTGAACGACGGCTCATAGGCCAAAAACGGGTGCCTATACCACCTGCCATTATTATACAATATGTGTTATTTTTCATAGTGTTACACACAAAGATTTTATGAGTTTTATGCAAAGATAAAAAATTATTCGTAACTTTGCCGATTATTACGACAAATAATTGTAAAAAAATGCAGATTAGACTATTTACAATACCCAATATGCTAACGCTCGGCAACCTGCTTTGTGGCTCTTGCGCCGCTATCACTTTGCTAACAAGTGCCGATTTTAAGTTAGCCTTTTGGCTGGTGGTAGTTGCTGCCGTTTTTGATTTCTTTGACGGATTTGCAGCCCGATTGCTTAAGTCTGTATCGCCGATAGGTGTACAGCTCGATTCTCTGGCCGATATGGTTTCATTTGGTTTGGTGCCATCGTTGGCTATGTGGTCTATGTATGAGAGTGCACCCGAGAGTGGTCTGTTGACTGCTGATGTTGCTGGCATCGCACGCTACGCTACACTCATTATCGTTGCCTTCTCGGCTCTGCGATTGGCGAAGTTTAATGTGGACGACACACAAACTACAGAGTTCTGCGGTCTGCCCACTCCTGCTAATGGTCTGTTCTGCCTTTCGCTCGGTATGTTGGCTGCAGCTGGCGACTTGGTGTTGTGCAAGGAGGTAGTTTTGGCGGTATCGGTAGTGATGGCCGTGTTGCTTATTTCGCCCATCAGAATGTTCGCGCTGAAGTTTAAGGGCTTTGGCTGGCGTGGCAATGAGTTGCGTTACTCGTTTCTGTTGGCTTCGGCACTTATCATAGTATTGTTTACGCGATACTCTATTCCAGCAATTATAATAATATATGTCACCCTCTCGTCTATTCGTTGGGTGGCGAACAAGAATAAGAGATAGTTCTTTGCAATGAAGTGTGGTTTGCGCATAATGTTTTTGCTTGCGGTGGCATTATTTGTAATGTCGCCCGATTCGGCATTTGCGCAGTTCGATGCTTCGACCTTGGCTCGCGCGCAACGCAATGGTATCAGTACGGCGTTAGGCGGAGATAATCCATTCGGCGAAACAGAGGGCGAAGAGGGTAAAAATGCGGTGGACTCTACCCGCATCAACCGCATCCGCAAACCTTTGGAGTCATACTACTTCAATGACTCTATCCGCGCCCTTCCTAACTTTATGTGGAATGTCGATAGAGATATGAATAATGTGGATATCCAACCGCTCGACACTACTTTAATGAATTGGCGTTTGGATTATCCCTACTATCTGAAGGGCGTGGGTGATATGACACTCGGCGGTTTGGGTCAGTCTACTCTGCCGTTCAACTACTTCGATAGACCTAACTCTCCCGACTTTGAGTTTGCGCAGCCATACGATGCTTATACTTATCGTATGAATAATGTGCCTTTTTATAACTCTAAGACTCCTTATCTGAATATTACATACCTGGAGTCTGGTCAGAAGCGTTATCGAGAGGAGCATTTCGAGATTACTATGGCTCACAATGTATCGCCCACAACGGGTTTTAATGTCAGCTACAAGTCTCGTGGCACCAAGGGCCTTTACGATTGGCAGCGTACAACAAACCACAACTTGGCTGTGGCGTTCTCGCATACGGGCAAGCGCTACTCTGTTCACGCGGCATACATCAACAACCGCATCAAACAGCGCGAGAATGGTGGTGTCGTTGGTATGTGGGCCGTTGCCGATACCACATACGAGCATCCTTCGGGTGTGCCTATGAAGCTGGCGAGCGCACAAGCCGAGAACTCATATCGCAATAACTCGCTCTTCATCAAGCAGGCATATGCAGTGCCTCTGCAGCCCGTTACCGATTACGATTTTTCACTCGCAGGTTTGTCAGCCATCTACTTTGGCCATATTTTTGAGTACAACACCTGGAGCAAATTATATACTGACAAATATGCTACTTTCACCAACGAGCGTGGCTCGGTGGACGAAAATGGCGAATATGTACCCTCGACGGGAGAGTATTACGATGACTGGTTTATCTATCCAGCCGAGTCGCGTGACTCAATTCGCGAGAGGGTAGTATCAAACCGCTTCTTCGTCGATGCCCAGCCTTGGGACCGCAACGGTGCTGTAGGCCGTTTGGGCGGTGGTGTTGGTATTGATATGTATGGTTACTCGCAGTTCGCGCTCGATAATTATGCGACAGGCAGGTACAAAACTGATAAGCCTACTGCGTGGTACACTTACGGCGCAGTAAATGGTAAGATTAAGAGATTTGCCGACTGGGGAGCTGATTTTAAGTTCTATCCGTCGGGTTATAGAGGTGGAGATTTGGCCTTGAATGCCTACTTGACAATTACGGCCAAATTCCGCAGTCATCCCGTTATCTTGTCGGGACGATTCTCGCAGTTGCGACAGTCGCCCTCGTATTGGCAAGAAAACCTATTCTCGAATCACTTTGTGTGGTTCAACTCCTTTAATAAGGAGGATGAGACTCGTTTCGAGGTATCGCTGGAGATTCCTGACTGGGCTCTTGAGTTGAAGGCGTGGCAAGGTGTGGTTTCAAACAAAATCTATTACGACACACACAGCCGCGTTAGTCAGTCTGATTCAGCAATAAGCCTTACGAGTCTGTATGCTAAAAAAGATTTCCGCCTTGGCGGATTTCACCTCGACCACAGGGTATTGTTGCAGTGGAGCACAAATCAAGAGGTTATTCCCGTTCCTTTGGGCAGCGCCTATCTATCTTATTATTACGAGTTTTGGGTAGAAAAAAACAAGGTGTTGCGTATGCAGATTGGTGTCGATGGCCGTTATAATACATCGTATTATGCGCCCTCGTACAATCCTGCGTTGGCAGTATTTTACAATCAGCAGGATGTGAAGGTAGGTAACTATCCATATCTTGATGCATTTATTACCGCCAAATGGAAAAGAATGCGTATCTTCTTAAAATACCAACACGCGAACTGCGGATTGTTTGGTAACGGACAGTATTTCACCGTTGCTGGCTATCCTCTGAATCCGGGTATGTTTAAGATGGGTATCTCGTGGGGATTCTATGATTAGTGTGCTGTATTGTGCGGTGTGAACTGCCCACAAAACATACATTTATGTCAAAAAAGACACTTATTTTTTCGATTGTTCTTATTGTATTGGTAACTTTTATTGGCTCTAGTCTTTTCGACGAGGAGTTGGCTATGGATGCCGCTGCGAAGAGCCAAGGTACAGAAACTGAATTGGCAGCCGAGATGGCTGCAGACAGTGCTGATGTAGTAGATGAGTGGGTTATATCAGTCTATGACGATATGATGCAACGCATCAGCGAAGAGGAGGGTTTGGATTGGCGTTTGATGAGTGCCATAGCCTACAATGAGTCACGCTTCAAGTCACATGTCGTGTCGAAGCAGGGCGCAGTAGGTCTTATGCAGGTTACGCCGATTGTATGCCGACAGTTTAATGTAGATAAGGAGCATCTCGCTGATCCCGAGACTAATATCCGTCTGGCGGGTAAGTTGCTCCGTAAGATTGACTCTACGCTTAAGATGTCGTCAGCAACACCCGAGAACGACCGAATGAGTATTATTCTTGCCTGCTACAATGGCGGTATCGGCCATGTGTCTGATGCGCGTCGTTTGGCAAAGAGCAATGGAGAGAATCCCAATTCGTGGGAGGTGGTAGCCCGCTACTTGCAGCAGAAGGCTGACCCCGCAGTTTATGAGAGCGAATTGGTAAAGTATGGTAAATTTACAGGTAGCCGTCAGACTGAGGCCTATGTTAGAGAGGTTATGAAGAAGTATGATGTCTACTGTAAGATGACCTCACAGCAGTAACGCAACCTGTTGCTCAAAACGGAGTAAAGAACAACCAACTCACTTTTGATGTGTTGGTTGTTTTTTTGTGCATATATCGGTGTGTTTGCGCCAAGAAAATGATATCTTTGTAGGAGAAATGTTCTCTACGGACGAGGTATCGCCCGATAGAATTATTAGGTTAAGAGTTAAAGAAAATGGTAAAATATTTATATTTGATTTTGATGCTGATGAGTGCAATGAGTTGTTCCGAGGGTTTCACTACGGCCGAGCGTGAGGTGATTAATGCTGGCCAGGGAGATGTTATGTATGTGTTGAGTATCGCCCATCAGAGCGACTCTGTGGTGTTGCGTTCGCAGTCAAAGCCGCTGACTTGTCAGATGGTGTCGAGTGAGGAGTTTGCTACATTGCGCCGCCGTATGCTCGCTACGGTACAAAGTCCAGAGCATCAAGGTGTAGGTATTGCTGCTCCGCAGGTGGGTATCCTGCGCCGAGTGGTTGCTGTGCAGCGTTTTGATAAAGCAGATGAACCGTTTGAATTTTTTATTAACCCCGAAATCGTAGAGTTTTCTGATGAAGTAGCCGCAGGAGGCGAGGGATGCCTCTCGGTTCCCGATATTCACGATGATGTGATAAGGTCGCAACGCATAACACTGCGCTATTATGATGAGAATTTTGAGCAGCACGAACAAATCATCGAGGGTTTCACGGCTGTTATCTTCCAGCACGAGATAGATCACCTTGACGGCAAGTTGTTTATTGATTATCTCGAAGAGAAGTAGGGTATAGGCGTCGGAGTATTCGGCGCCTTTTTTATTTGATTGATGCGATCCAAATAAACAGGTCTTGCTTCACACAAACAAAAAAGGCTTTGATTTTCATCAAAGCCTTGTAAGCAATTTCTTCTTTGCGGAAGGAGGGGGATTCGAACCCCCGGTACCCTAATCGAGTACGTCAGTTTAGCAAACTGGTGGTTTCAGCCACTCACCCATCCTTCCAAACCTGTCCTCCGTTTAAGAGCAGTGCAAAAGTAGATAAAAAAAACTAAACTGCCAAATTCCAGCCATAAATTTTTAATCACAAATTTCTTGGCTGCCTCGTTTGTGCGCTTTACTCGCTCACTTACAGCGCGATATGATATCGAACAAATAAAAAATATATCGTCAGTTTTGCGCTCGCCACCCCCGAGTGATTAAATCTGTCACTAAAATTACCTATTTTATAAAATAAAGATTATCTTTGCTCTACAATAGGCTTTTGTCGTCATATCGGCTGTAGCCGTGCTGACAAAGCCTGCGAAACCAAACAAAACTGCATAAACAAACTAAACTTATAATACTATGAAGAATAATCGTCTGATGTCACTCGACGCGTTGCGTGGATTTGACATGTTCTTTATTATGGGTCTTTCGGGACTCGTAGTGGCGTTGTGCGCCTTGTGGCCCAACCCCGTAACGGAGGCTATTTCGCGCTCTATGAGCCATGTGCAGTGGGATGGTTTGCGTCATCACGACACTATCTTCCCCCTGTTCCTCTTCTTGGCTGGAGTGTCGTTCCCATTCTCTTATGCAAAACAGCGCGAGAAGGGTATGTCTACAACAGCCATCTATCTCAAGATTTTCCGCCGTGCGGCGATTCTGATTTTCTTGGGTATGGTTTACAATGGTTTCTTTAAGCTGAACTTCGAGACACTGCGTTGCGCGAGTGTATTGGCTCGTATTGGTATTGCGTGGATGTTCGCAGCTATACTCTATCTCAACTTCGGTGTTCGCTCACGCGCTATCATCGCTGCTGCAATTTTGGTAGGATATGCACTTCTGACAAAATATGTTGGCGCTCCCGATGTTGTTGATGCCGATCCATTGAGCCGCGAGGGTAATATCGTTGGTTATATCGACCGTTTGTTCTTGCCCGGTCGTCTGATTTACGACGATAACCGCTTCGATCCCGAAGGTCTGCTCTCTGCTGTTCCCGCTATCGTTACGGCTATGCTTGGTATGTTTACCGGCGAGCTCATTCGTAAGCCTGAAAACGAGATTTCTGGCAACCGCAAGACTCTCTATATGTTGGGTGCTGCTGTAGTATTGGCTGTTGTTGCTATCTTGGGTAAGGGTTTTGTGCCTATCAACAAGATGTTGTGGTCGAGCACTTTCGTTTGCGCCGTAGGTGCTTATTCGGTGGCCATGATGGCTATATTCTACTATATCGTTGATGTGCGAGGCTGGCAGAAGTGGACTTTGGTCTTTCGCGTTGTGGGTATGAACTCAATCACAATCTATCTCGCCCAGCGTTTTATTAACTTTAGTGGTATCGCCAATTTCTTCATCGGTGGTTTTGCTGGTAAACTCCCCGAGCAGTGGGCTGAGGTGGTAACTCAGGCTGGTTATGTTGCTGCGTGCTGGTTGTTCCTCTACTTCCTCTATCGCAAGAAGACATTCTTGAAGATTTAATAATTGGATAGCATAGAAATGTTTAATGCGTTTTGCTCGCATTGTCGGGCAAGGCAATAAAGTTAAAAATATGAAAAGAGCTATGAAGTTTGTATGCGCCCTCATCGTTGTGGTAGCATCGTTCAACTTGACTGCGATGGCGCAGAAAAAAGTTAAGGACTCTAAGACTAATTATGCCCGCGAGGTGTTGCAACCTTATGTGGATAATGGTCAGTTGGCAGGTGCTATCAGTGTATTTTATAAGGATGGCGTCCAGGAGACTTGTTGTGTAGGTTACGCCGATGTAGAGGCCAAGCGCCCCATTAAGTTGGATAATGTGTTTATGCAGTGTTCACAGACCAAGGGTTTCTGTGGTGTGACAATTGCTAAGTTGGTAGAGGAGGGTAAGATTACTCTCGATGATCCCGTTTCAAAGTATCTGCCCGAGTTCAAGGAGTTGTGGATTCAGACATCAAACAAGGATGGTGTAAAGACTCTGCAGAAGGCAAAGAATGTGCTTACTGTTCGTATGGTGCTCAACCACACTGGTGGTTTCCCCTTCGAGGCAAATGTTAAGCGTAACGATGTTCGTGGCGGTGGCTGGAGCGGTGGCGCGCCTCTTCGTCAGGTCGCTGTTGTTGCTGCCGACTCGCCCATCTTGTTTGAGCCTGGCACTCGTGATGTTTACTCTAACACAGGTATCGATATTGGCGCAGCTATTGTTGAAGTTGTTACTGGTATGAAGTGGGAGGATTACCTCAAGAAGGAGATTTTGGATCCTCTGGGAATGAAGTCTACTTGGTTCTGGCCGACAGACAAGCAGATCAAGAAGAAGGTTGAGTTGTACGCTTGCAAGGAGAATGCTCCCGCTGAGTGGGTAGAGGAGATGGCTTGGCAGCAGCGTCCCTACAACGATTCACATGTATTTGCATCTGCAGGTGCAGGTTTGTGGACCACAGCTGCCGATCAGCTGAAGTTCTACAAGATGTTGATGAATCTCGGCATGGGCGATAATGGTGTGCGCATTTTGAAGGAGGAGACCGTTAAGTCTATCTTGGCTTGCTCAACTCGTCCCAAGAATATGGGTGGCTACTCACTCGGTTTGAATGCTCCGATTGAAGATGGCGAGGATGCGTGGTTTGGTCACGGTGGTGCTTGGGGTACTAACTGTATGGTAAACTGGCACAAGAAGCAGCTTAAGTTGTGGGTAATCCAGTGCGCTGGTGGTCCTCAGCCTTGGAGTGGTGAGGTGAGCAAGGCTGCAGAGAAATTCTTTGCACAGCCGTTTGATTCATCTGGCATAGATGCTTATACAGGTCGAATCGGCTCAAATAAATAGGACTTTTATTAGTCAATCAACGGATGTAGGGGATATGCCTTTCGGGGTGTGTCCCCTATCTGTTTTTGCAAAAACTGCGATGTGGGCGAAATATCTTTCTGTGGCTGTTATGGATTGGAGTGTAACTTGCTGTGTAAATAATCGAATTATTAATATTTTTTTTGTATTTTTGTGAGCGTTTTTACCGCGATTATTATGGCAGAAAAAGAGATAATAGATAATATTGAAGGCGAATATAAGTACGGCTTTACCTCAGATATCGAGACCGAAACCATTGGTAAGGGCTTGAGCGAAGAGGTTATCCGCATTATATCCGAGAAAAAGGGTGAACCCGAGTGGATGCTCGAGCGTCGTTTGGCGGCGTTCCGCCATTGGCAGGGTATGAAGTTGCCACAGTGGGCACACCTGGATATTCCTGAAATTGATTTTCAGGATATCATCTACTATGCAGCTCCCAAGGCTACCAAGAAATTGGGTTCGATGGACGAAGTGGATCCCGAGTTGAAGCGCACATTCGACAAGTTGGGTATTCCATTGGAGGAGCAGATGGCATTGGCTGGCGTAGCCGTTGATGCTGTTATGGACTCGGTGTCGGTTAAGACCACATTCCGTGAAACTTTGGCCGAGAAGGGTATTATCTTCTGTTCTATTTCGGAGGCTATCAAGGAGTATCCCGAATTGATTAAGAAATATTTGGGTCGTGTTGTGCCTCATACTGATAACTTCTATGCGGCACTCAACGCAGCGGTCTTCTCTGATGGCTCGTTCTGCTATATTCCAAAGGGAGTGCGTTGCCCGATGGAGCTATCTACCTATTTCCGTATCAATGCCGAGGGCACTGGCCAGTTCGAGCGCACGCTGCTTGTTGCTGACGAGGGCTCTTATGTGAGCTACCTTGAGGGTTGTACAGCTCCGCGTCGTGACGAGAATCAGCTGCACGCCGCAGTAGTAGAGATTATCGTAGAGAAGGATGCTGAGGTCAAATATTCTACCGTACAGAACTGGTATCCTGGCGACGAAAACGGCAAGGGTGGTATCTACAACTTCGTAACAAAGCGTGGTCTTTGTCACGAGAATGCCCGTCTGTCGTGGACTCAGGTTGAGACAGGTTCGGCCATCACTTGGAAGTATCCGAGCTGTGTATTGTTGGGCGATAACTCGGTGGGCGAGTTCTACTCTGTAGCCATGACCAACAACTATCAGCAGGCCGATACTGGCACGAAGATGATTCACATTGGCCGCAATACACGCAGCCGCATCGTGTCGAAGGGTATATCTGCAGGTCGTAGCCAGAACGCTTATCGTGGTCTGGTGCGCGTAGCGAAGGGTGCCGACAATGCTCGCAACTACTCACAGTGCGACTCACTGCTCATTGGCGATAAGTGTGGTGCACACACATTCCCCGAGATTGATTCCAACAACCCGACAGCAGTGCTTGAGCACGAGGCTACAACTTCGAAGATATCGGAGGAGCAGCTCTTCTACTGCAATCAGCGAGGACTCTCGACAGAAGATGCTGTGGGATTGATAGTTAATGGCTATGCGCGCGAGGTATTGGCCAAGCTACCTATGGAGTTTGCCGTAGAGGCGCAGAAATTGTTGGCTATCAGCCTTGAAGGCTCAGTTGGTTAAAGTGGCGGTTTAAGCAATACGGCGACATAAAATTAAAGTAAAGATTAAGATAAACACTATAATATGCTAAGCATTAAAAATTTATGTGCATCGGTAGATAACAAGCAGATACTTCGCGGTATCAACCTCGAAGTTCGTGCTGGTGAAGTTCACGCCATTATGGGTCCCAACGGCTCGGGTAAGAGTACATTGGCCTCTGTTTTGGCTGGTAACGAGAAGTTTACGGTAACCGATGGCAGTGTAGAGTTTTTGGAGCAGAACCTTTTGGAGTTGCCCATCGAAGATAGAGCCCGTATGGGCCTGTTTCTCGGTTTCCAGTATCCCGTTGAGATACCTGGTGTGACTATGGCCAACTTTATGAAGATGGCCGTAAACGAGCAGCGCAAGTTCCGAGGCGAGGAGCCTCTCTCGGCTGGTGAGTTCCTGCGCATGATGCGTGAGAAGAGCGCAATCGTGGAGTTGGATTCAAAGCTGACCAACCGCGCAGTGAACGAGGGCTTCTCGGGTGGCGAGAAAAAGAAGAACGAGATTTTCCAGATGGCTATGCTCGAGCCCAAACTCTCGGTGTTGGATGAGACTGACTCGGGTCTGGATATTGATGCGTTGCGTATCGTTGCTACAGGTGTTACACGCCTTCACAATGAGCAGAACGCAACGGTTGTGATTACTCACTACCAGCGTCTGTTGGATTATATCGTGCCCGACTATGTGCATGTGCTATATAAGGGTCGCATCATCTACACTGGTGACAAGACTCTGGCCCTGAAGCTCGAGAAGGAGGGTTACGATTGGTTGATTAACGATTATAAGGAGTAACGATGGGCTTGCTTGATTATTTACAAGAGCAGGGCATCGACCTTGAGTCGAGCGGTGGTATTGTTACGGCTGCAGATAACAGCCAGGTAGAGGTGGTGATTAACCCCAACAATCTGGATGTGACGGTTGCCGAGAATGACCGTAAATCTGTGCTCGTACTCCACACTAAGGCGGACTCATCGCGTATGGTATTCGATGTGCATCCTTGTGCATCTTTGCGAGTGGTGGATGTCTATTTGGGTGGTTGCTTTGCGGAGAGCGTTGTGCGTCAGCAGGCGGGTAGTGTATGCGACATTACAAGCGTTGTGACAAGTGGCGCTGTGGTCGACTATATGGTCGATATGAACGGCAAGCAGGCTTCCAATGCATTGAAGAGTATCTTCCTTTCGCGTGGCGAGGAGTATTGTAAGGTGGCCGTAAGAGTTAATCACAACTACTCTGACTGTACGAGTAACTCTCTTGTTAAGGGCGTTGCAAGCGGCAAGTCGAAGGGCGAGTTCAACGGAATGGTCTATGTAGCACAAGATGCCCAGCGCACCGATGCCCGTCAGAATAGCCGCAACATAGAGTTGGGTGGTGAGGCAAAAATTATCACCAAACCGCAGTTGGAGATTTACGCCGACGATGTGAAGTGTTCGCACGGTGCAACGGTAGGTCAGTTGGATAGCGAGGCTATACTCTATATGCGTCAGAGAGGATTGTCCGAGATGCAGGCTCGCCGATTGCAGATTGAGGGTTTTGCTAAGGATATTGTCTACTCGTCGAGCGCATTCGGAGATGTGCTGGCCGAGGAACTGAATAGATTTTTGGAGGAGATTTAACCGTCGTAAGATGTTTGATGTAGCAGCGATAAGAGCAGATTTTGCTATCCTCGACAGCGAGGTGAATGGCAAGCGACTCGTCTATCTGGACAGTGGCGCAACGGCACAGAAGCCCGATTGCGTCATTGCGGCTATTGACGAGATGTATCGTCGCCACAATGCCAACATCCACAGAGGAGTTCACCGCCTATCGGAGGAGGCCACCGAGCGTTATGAGGCTGCTCGCGAGAAGGTACAGCGCTTTATCGGCGCCGAACATCGTGAGGAGGTGATATTTACGGCTGGTGCTACCGCATCGCTCAATACGGTGGCTTACGCCTGGAGTGAGAAGTTCTTGCACGAAGGTGACAACATCATCATTAGCGAGATGGAGCACCACTCGAATATTGTGCCGTGGCAGATTATGGCCGAGCGCAAGGGCGCAGAGATTAGAGTCCTGCCCTTTGATGACGATGGCCGACTGAAGGAGGAGATGCTCGACGAATTGCTTGATGAGTGCACTCGAATGGTGGCTGTGACGCAGGCGTCAAATACTTTGGGAACTCGTCCTAATCTCAAGAATATTATAGATAAAGCCCATCGTGCGGGCGCTCATGTGACGGTAGATGGCTGTCAAGGTGTTGTGCACGGCGGAGCTGATGTCGCAGCATTGGACTGTGATTTCTACGCATTTTCATCACATAAATTATATGGCCCTACGGGTGTCGGTGTGCTGTATGGCAAACGAGATATCCTGGAGCAGATGCCTCCATTCTTGGGTGGTGGCGATATGGTCGATAGGGTATCTTTTGCAAAGACCACTTATGCACCTCTGCCGCTGAAGTACGAGGCTGGTACGGCAAACTATGTCGATGCCATTGGTTTGGGTGAGGCAATAAAGTATCTGGAGCAGTTTGATTTGGCTGCCATCGAGGAGTATGAGAGCCAGTTGCGTCGTTATGCCGAGGAGCAGTTAAGTCAGATTCAGGGGCTGAAGATATATGGTCAGTGCGAGAATAAGTGTTCTATCGTATCGTTCAATATCGAGGGCATTCATCCCTATGATGTGGGGATGATTCTCGATAAGTTGGGCATTGCAATTCGTACGGGACAACATTGTGCCGAGCCGGTGATGACACACTACGGCATTACGGGTATGTGCCGTGCCTCGATTGCGATGTACAATACACGCGAGGAGATTGATGCGCTGTGTCGTGGCGTTGAGCGAGCCGTCAGAATGTTGCGATAAGCAGAAAGAGAGTATAGGCTATAACGAAAATAGCCAGCAAGATAAAACCAAACAAAAAGAAGAGATATGTTTATAGTGCTTGAAGGGGTGGATGGCTGTGGCAAATCTACGCAGATAGCCAATTTGCGCAAGATGTTTGCCGACAAAGGTATGGAGTGCGAGTATCTGCACTTTCCGCGTTTTGACGCCCCCTATTTTGGCGATTTGATAGCGCGTTTCCTACGAGGTGAACTTGGTAGCATAGAGCAGGTAGATCCATATATCGTGGCGTTGCTCTATGCGGGCGACAGACGCGATGCAGCAACAATGATTCGTCAGTGGCTCTCTGAGGGCAAGGTGGTCATTTGCGACCGCTATGTATATTCTAATATAGGTTATCAGTGTGCAAAGTTGAGTGATGAGGCCGAGCGCGAGACTCTGCGTAAGTGGATATTGAGCTTGGAGTATGACTACTTTGCTATCCCCAAGCCCGACCTGTCACTCTTCCTGGATGTACCCTTTGCATTCACCGAGCGTAAGCTTCTGCAGGAGCAGCGTGAGGGAGACGATCGTGCCTACCTGAATGGCTGTAAGGATATCCACGAGCAGTCAATGGATTTGCAGCGTGCCGTAAGACAAGTATATATCGACGCTGCAAAGTATGATGAGGCGTTGTGTGTTATTGATTGCACTACCGATGATGAGCAGATGGCTTCGCCCGAGGTAATCTTCAGCAAGGTGGAGTCTATGGTAAACAAGTATACAATGTAGATGGCATCTCGCAAGTTGAAAATAGCATCACACATTTGTCGTGTTGTGGTGGGATTGACCTTTGTATTTTCGGGATTCGTCAAGGCGGTGGACCCGTGGGGTACTGCTTTGAGGGTCAATGAGTATCTGTCGATATATGGCTTCGAGGAGTTGCGTCCATATAGTATGATATTCTCTATATGGCTGTGCGGTGCAGAGTTGATGATGGGTCTGATGCTGATGTTCAAGGTGCGCACACGACTCGTGTCGATATTTGCCCTAATATCGATGTCATTCTTCACTGTTCTGACATTCCTCAGTGCGACATGGATTCCCGTCGAGGATTGCGGATGTTTTGGCGATGCGCTGAAGTTGACGCCGTGGGAGACATTCTTCAAGAATCTGATTATACTGCCGATGGTATTCATCATTTGGTATCGTCATCGCGTGCAGCGTATTCTCGACTTCAAGCGTTGGGAGGTGGCTCTGGCGGCGGTGTTCTGCACTTTCGCAATGGGTGTGGGTACATACTGCTACTACAACTTGCCGCTGATTGACTTCTTGCCATATAAGAAGGGGGCGAATATCTATCGTATGATTACCTCGCAGCACAATACAGGCGAGGAGGAGATGGAGACCGAGGAGTATGTACTCGTCTATAGGAATCGTCGTACTGGCCGTTTGCGTGAATTCTCGATTGACGACAAGGAGTGGCAGAACGAGGATAAGTGGGAGTGGGTTGAGACTCGCGTAGATAATGAAGTTTCGGCCATTCACACCCTGGTTAGCGAGTTCTCGATATCTGATGCTGAAGGCAATGTAACATACGATATATTACGCCGCGAGGGTTATGTATATATGATATGCGTGACTACCTTCGATAATGTGAGCGACAAGTGCGCCGAGCGTCTGCGCGGTGTTGTGGACAGAGCCGAGGAGCAGGGCGCAACAGTTATCTGCCTTACGCCACAACCACTGGGGAGTGAGGTAGTTTATCATAGCTTTGCTGGCAGTAGTGAGGTGCGTTGCTACAATATCGACGCAACCGTAATGAAGACTATGCTTCGAGCAGAAACGGGCCTTGTTGTTCTGAACAACGGCGTTATCGAAGAGAAATACAACTGCCGTAATATAGAGTTCTAAGCGCGATATAAGCGCGTAGTAAAATAACAGAGCCTATCCAACATTTGTTGCGATAGGCTCTGTCGTTTTCTGCGGTATAAATAAGGCGAGAATCTATCCTCTGATTCTCGCCTTGTCTTTTAATTACTCTTCGATGATTATGCGGAAGCCGACATTGTTGGCGGGTTGCCACATAAAGTATGAGTTACGAATATACGACGCAGAGTGCTTGGGTCGGCTATTCCAAGCGCCACCGCGCACTACCTTTGTGTCGCCCTCTTTCGGTTCACCCTTATAGGGGTAGGTGGCGTATGTCGAGCGCGTGAACTCGGCCACATTTCCGTGCATATCGTACAATCCCCACTGGTTGGGTGTATATTGTGCTACATCGGCGATAGTCATCGTTCCGTCATCTACACTATCCTCGCGAGGCATAAATGTATAGTAACTATATACCCACGACTTCTCCGATACGGGCTGGGGGTCGATGCCCGAAACAGCCATCTTACGCAACTGCTTGTCGGCCATATTCTCGCACTTCGAGAAGTCTCCATTCAGATCGCCATACCAAAAGTCGGTATCGCTACCAGCGCGGCAAGCCCACTCCCATTGTGCCTCGGTGGGTAGGGTAGCCTTAACACCGCAACGCTCGCTGATTGTGGCACAGAAATCCATTGCCTGTTGCCAAGTTATACGAGTGACGGGCTGGTTGGGGCGATTGGCCGCATAGCCAGGTCCCACATGATCCTTCCAGAACTGCGCTGTATAGCGGCTGTCGTGGTCGGGGAATACGGTGTTGTATTGAGCATTGGTAATCTCGGTAGCCGACATCCAGAATGGATGAGAAATCTTCACCACACTCTCGGGTGCATTACCAGAACCTCGGCGGTTGTTACCCATAACGAATTCGCCCGCAGGGATGCGCACGAGGGTCAATTCAACACCATCAGCAAGTTCTATGGTGCGACGCTGCTCTCCATAGCGCTCCGCCATCTCCTTTGCCTGCTCGGCCGAGAATGGGAATCGCTTGCTCTTGGCATCCTTGTAGTGTTGCTCCTTGGCTTTATGTTCTACGGGATCGTTGTTCTGCTGCTTTACATAATTAGCATAATCCTCAATCTCGCGCTTCCACTCTACACCCGCGCCATTACCATATTTATTGGCCAACTCGATGCGACGATCATATTGAGTTGTTGGGCATAGGGCCACATCGTTATATACAAACTGTCCGTGACAGGGGGCGTTAAAATCAATCCACATATACAATGTGCGCCACTCCTTGTCGGTCAGCTCCACGCCGTGATGCCCCCCCTTGAGCATACGAACCAACTCGCTTGTTGATGCGTGGTACTCATAAGGTTTCATTACATAAATATCGGCCTCAGGACCTTGACGGTTTACATAGGGGTGGAGATTCAAATAGCTCTGCCAGAGATGCAACTGGCCAGATTTTGCATATCGAGAGGGGGCATCCTGCACCTTCACACCACCGGTAAAGTCGGGATTTGCGCCATCCTTGTTGTGACAAGCAACGCAGTTGCGGTCGAGAATAGGCTGTACCTCCAATTCGTATGTGAATGGGCGAACACCGCCCTCGGGAGTCTGCAATGAGGCGGGCGACTTCTGCGAAGCCTCCACACGCTTGGGAATTGGCATTGAGTTCTGATCTTCGTGACATCCCACGCAAGACAAGACCTCGCCAGGCATACCCGTTACCCAACTACGCATCCACTGAATTGCGCGACCCTCGTCATCCAACGGCTGGAACGACACGGGAGTGTTAGCGGGAATCTTGAATATTGCCGAGCCATCGCTCTCGACATCTACATCGCCTAGGTGTCGCTTGATATCCCAACCACTCTGGATACCTTGAGCCACATGGTCAGACTGTGACTTGATATAGGCATATTCGTACGCGAAGACTCTCAATTTCTTGACTGTGCCCTTGGGTACATTGGGCAGACCCTCTCCCTCATAGATATCCTGAATGAATACCGTTGCCTCCTTATCAGTAGGCTTGATGCGGTCGGGAATGATGGGCGGAGTGGGGCGCTTATTCACGATGATGGGGTTGATTAGTCCCTCGCCCTCATACTCTGCAATAAGAGTCATATTATCGAAAACATCAACGAGATAGATTCCCCATAATGATTCGGGCGTAAGCTTACCCGCTACGAGGAAATACTTGTCGCTGATGGGGTATGGCTTAATAAATTGAGGCCATACATCATTTACTAACTCGTCTTTAATAAGTGGTACAATCTCGCGCTTGCTGAAGGGCATCTCCTGCACCATACCTTTGGTCTCCTTGCGGCCACGCGCGGGATCGAAGATAATAAGGCGACCCGAACGAGCTATGCCGTGGTGGCCAGAGATGATACCAACGAATGTATTGTTGCCATTAGGCAGAGGCTGCACATCAAAAATAGAGTTGGGGAACCAACCGCCACTACCATACAGAGCCTTGGTCTCGGTGCCGTCGGGATTGGCATGCATCACAAAACGAGAGTAGTAGTGCGTAAGGTCTGTGTACTCCCAACGGACATACATCAATCTACCGTTATTGAGCACTCGAGGGTGCCAGTTGGCATCCTGGTCGAATGTCATACGGCGCATAGCTCCTGTCTTGGGATCATAAGAAATCATATTGCCTACGGGGTCATCACCACTTACGCAAGGAACACCCTGATAACCAATGTTACTCATTGCAACTATGCGACCATCAGGCATATAGGCAGCATCGAAGAACTCCAAATCGGGCTCATCGATATTGATAACCCTCTTTAGACCCTCACCATTACGGCCAACCTCGTAGATACCCCAGCGGCGTGAATCATCGGCTGCAGTAAAGAGAATGCGCTCACCGTCCCAATGCAAAAGCAGATCGGTGACAGAAGAGCCGTTGGTGGGTTTATAAATAGTGCGTGACTGAATCTCGCCACGGAGATTTGTAAGCTCGGCAATTTCGGCATCGAAACCACTGCGTGAGGCTGATGACTGGTTAGACCAGTTGTTGTTCTGAGTGCCGAGCGAAGGGGCCCAAACAGAACGAGCGTTTTTGCCAACGCGATAGCGACCAACAATGATTTTAGCATTGTCCAGCAGTGGATTAGATAATAGTATCTCACGCTTTAGTTTAACTACTTTCTCCCTCTGCTCGGGGCTGTCGCCCTGCTTCGCAAGTGCCTCCAACTCGGTCAGCACTGCTCCAAATTTAGCAGCGTCGTAGTTGGGTGTTTTGCAGAAATCGTTGTACGCACTGCGGACCGACTCCACAGAGAAGTAGTCCAATTCGTTTTGAATCTGCAAACTGCGACTCTGTTGCGGGGTTAATTGTCCCCACACGGCTGTGGCGCAAAATAGGGCCACAAGGGTTAATAGTTTCGCTCTCATATCAACGCCTATTTTATATGAATGTTCTTATTTCTCGGCTGCAATACCTTCGATCTCGATAAGCAACTCCTCACGGCAGATGTCGGCCAAGAGATATACCTTTTCCACGGAAGGATAATTTTCATCAAACCACTGCTTTACAGCATCTAAGTTAAAGTCGTGCTTTAAGTAGATGCGAAGCATAGTGTACTCCAAATCGGCAGGGCTGACAACACCATATTTTGCCATTGTTTCAGCGCTTGCCAATGTATTGATGTTCTCCATCGTGAGCACGGTCTGCTCGATGATATCCTCACGGCAACTATTCTCACCACGAATGGCGGCGGTACCAGATATATATAGCATCTGCTTACCGTTGAGATGCTCGATATGGCGGGCACGCTCGAACTTAGGCGTGGTCTTATGCTGCTTTTCATCGGGAGAGATCAGCACCTGCTGTGAATATGAGTGTGCCGAAATCTGCAACGGGTTATCTATTGCGCGGCTACGCTCGGCGCTGTGGCGCATAACATCGAATACCACAACAACTCCACCAAACTGCGTGCCGATGCCCGTAGCGGCGGGGTAGCCATTGTCCCAACTGCAGCTATTGTAGAATTGGCTGCGCGAGTCGTTAAACAGCTGATAATTCTGGCCGTAAGGGGTTATATCGGTGATATTTTCTATATAATTCCACTGACGCACAATATTCGCGGGTGTGACACCCTCGGTTGCAAATATCTCGTTCATTCGGCTGAAGATGTTGTCTGCCTGCTCGCCCGTATGGAGCGTAATATCTGAGTGAAGACCAGCCGAGAGGATATATTCGTCATCAACGATGATATAGTCACTATGTCGCTCGATTTTCGCAGGTTCATCCTCCATATATGTAACCTCGGCTACGAGACTCTCTCCAAGTGGAGCGTGTGCCACATAGGCCAAAAGAGGGCAGGGCGAAAAGGCGTCTGCGCAGGCCTGCTCAAACTTAAAGCGTTGCTTGAGATAATCCTCGTTACTCGCTGGTGTGCCGAAGATTACCACACGCAAAGGGTGCGGAGTTTTATCTGTTACAGCGGCCAGGATTTCATCGAGAGCACTCTCGAATGTAGCCGCAGTTGAATGGTGTATATCGTATAACATATTTATAATGAATTAACATATTCGGCAAGGGCCTCGGCCTCCTTGCGTGTAATCTTTCCCTCGATGCCGTGTCGGTGGACAAAGAATACATCCTCCATAGTGGCGGCACGACCATCGAACAGATAGGGTGCGGTGCGCCATACCTCGCTCAATGTGGGGGTGTCCCAACCGGCTTCAAACTCAATATCTTCGCCGATGCGGTGCATCTTCATATCTGTGTAGTATGGGCCCGAATGACAATCGGCACAACCTCGTTTCTCGTAGATGTGACGACCTTCGATGGCTTTATCCGAAAGTTTACCATCGACAAGATAGGGGCTTGGCAGAGGCTTAAGTGAGCGTATGTAGTTATCTACACACACTGCAATATCCTCCTCTACATCACAGAATTGTATGAATTTATATCCTGCACGAACTGCAATGGCGGCCGAGTCTCGGATACCCGAAATCATACACTTCGGTGTCTCGAAGCTGTGCAACATACTCTTGCAGTTCTTAGGGTTGCCAATATTGTCGTTCATCAAGTCCCAATTCATTCCGTCGGTGCGACCTTCGTCGGGATGACATCCGTTGCACGATTGCCAATTCTGATAGCAGAGGCGTGCATCGTTGAAAGCCTTGCGGCCACGATCTACCGATGATTCGATACGGTTGGGGTTACACGCAATAAAATCAACATCTAAATTGTTGAGATTTACGATATTGAGCGTATCGGAGAAGAATGTGGGGACATAGAGTTTGTCGCCCTGCAGTGCAATATTGCGTGGGCCGTTGCCATTGATGGGCAGACGGCGACGGATACCCTGCATAAAGTAGAGGTCGTAGTCGAGTTTCGAGTAATCTTTGTAGGTCGTAAGTTTCTCGACCATAGCTTTATAATCCACAATGCTCACATCGTGAGTACCAGATTGTGAGGTAATAAGGTAGCGGCCATCGCACTCCACATCCCAGATACCACCAGCACCTCGGTCGGGCTCGTCAAGTGATACAGAGCCAATAAGTTGTTGAGTTTGTGCATCGATGATGCTAACGGCGTTGGTATTCATCCAACCCTGCTGAAGCTGGGAGGTAGGCACCTGAAAGCGACCTAAATTGTGAGCAACAAATATATACTTGCCGTCGGGTGATGCTGCTATGCCACGCAGAGCATTACTGCCATTGCTGAGTTTTATATCCTTGATGCGCTTGAATGTACGACAGTCGATTACCGACACATCAGCGGCTACATAATCTACATCGGCTCGCTGCGCAGGCAGGGCATTGTTTACATAGAGGAAGTTACCATCTGTAGATAGAACTGCGGCACAAGGCTCACGCAGGACCTGTACCTCGCGCAGAATCTCGCCCGAAGAGGTATCTACTTCGCAGATAGAACCTTTATATCGATTACAAACATATACTCTCTTGCCGTCGTGACTAACGGTGGGGGCGCAAACTCCCATCAACAGCGGGGTAGTATATAACACAGAATTGTCAGCCAAAGAGACGCAGTAGAGTGTGCCACGATGGTGGCTACTCGTGAAGAAGGCTTTATCGCCAGATACTACAACACCCGTTGCGGGCTCCTCCAACTTCCACGACCAGCGTACCGTACCCTTGCTGTCGAGTAGGCACACCTCGGCCGTACCCTCATTTGCGATGAGGATGGAGCCGTCTGAAGTAATCGCCACATCGGTCGTGTAAAGTGGTTTACTCTCCTTCTGTTCGGAGGCATAACACAACATCAGTGTGGCGGTTAGAAGTATCGGTAGTAGTTTAATAAAGTTCTTCATCTATGGGTTCATTTGCTGCTTGCAGACAAATAAAATAAATAGCCCGAAAGCCATAGTCGGGCAGTCCCGCAAATATAACACATATTTTTTGTATTGTCAAACGCGCGAGAGCGAAACTTTGCCCAAGAAGCCACAGCGGAGGGGTATTAGATTGGTATTGAGAGGGTAAATTGAGCCAAAGGGGAAATGGGCGAAAACCCACTATTGCAATAAGCGTAAAAAATGCACAAAAAAGTTTGCTAAAAGGGTGTGATTTTAATTTTTTTTCATACTTTTGTCTGGTGAATATTGCGGTTGTATGTTCGTGATTGAGCGGGCATTGTAACCGCAAATTTTTTCACTGTGGGGTTTTACTCGCAGTGTAAAAAAAAACATTAAACAATTTACAAAATTATACTCTTATGTAATTAATTTTTTACTGCTTAATGAAAAGACACTTAACCTTTTTGGGGGCTATGCTTTTGATAGCCGGCTCTGCGGTTGCGCAGGAAGTAAATAGTAGTGCGCAGATGCAGATGTCTTCATCTGGGGAGGATGTGAGCGCCAAAGAAATCGTAGATTACACTCCGTCAATTTTACTCGATTCGAAGTTTGGGTACAACGGAATAGTCTCCGGTGGAGCAGCCGGTTTTGGCGGCGAAGGCTTATATCTTGACATTGAGGGTAAAATTAGCAAGAATTTCTCTTATTCGCTATACCAAAAACTCTTTACGGCAAACAGCGAAGATACATCCGTCTTTGACAATACAGATTGTTTGACATTGAATTACGATGTCGGCGGCTTTACCTTTATAGCAGGTAAGCAAGGTGTTTTGCTCGGTAGTTTCGAGGACGACGCCTACGACAATGACTCATATTATGATATGAACTCTATGTTCTACAACAGTTGGAGTAGCAACCATTGGGGTATTCAGGCTGTATGGACCAACAAATCAGAGACCTCATCTGTAGCACTTCAAGCAACGAATTCACCTTTTTCATACAGGCCCAAAGAGGATAATCTCTATGCCTACAACTTGGGATGGCGCGGCTCGTGGGATTGGTATGAATCATTCTGGAGTGCAAATATGTTTGAGTATGAGAAGGGTAAGTTCGTAAATCTGATTGCTATGGGTAATATGTTCTACGCTGGCAATCTCACGCTCGGATTGGATTGCATTATGCGTGGTGCAGATATCAACTGCAACGATGAGATTACTATACACTTTATGCCATCGTATGATTTCGGCGATAAGTTCCGCCTCTTCGGAAAATTGGGTTGGGAGCGTACAAACGACGACTTGCCCTATGATTTTAGTGGCGAATACCTCTCTACGGAGGAGAAGATTGCCGCCAACGAGGAGAATTTGGCAACGATACCGGCATTCCTTATCGCGGGTCAGGACTACTGGTTCTACGGCGCAGGCTTGGAGTATTTCCCATTGAAGGAGAATAAGAGCGTCCGTCTGCACGCAGCGTGGATGTCGAACAACTATACCAAGCGTAACTGCGTAAACATAGGTCTAACATGGAAGGTGGATCTTATGAAGGCATTTAAGCGCATCGCTTGCAAGAAATAAAGAGAGTAAAACTAATTTAGCATATTTAAGTAAAATGGGAGAGTCAAATTTCATCATCGAATTGAGCCATATCAGCAAGAGCTATGCAGATAAGACGGTGCTGGATGATGTTAGTTTGTATGTAAAGAAGGGTGAGTTCGTGACTATCCTCGGTCCGTCGGGATGTGGTAAGACAACCCTCTTGAAGATATTGGCTGGTTTTGGCACGGCTACTTCGGGCGAAATTAAGATTGCTGGCGCAGACATTACCGATGTGCCACCACATTTGCGCCCGGTAAACACGGTGTTCCAGCGTTATGCGCTGTTCCCTCACCTGAATGTCTATGACAATATCGCCTTTGGTCTTAAGCTGAAGAAGGTTAAGCAAGATGAGATCGATGCCCGTGTAAGAAAGGCGCTGAAGATGGTGGGTATGACCGACTACGAGTGGCGCGATGTGAATTCACTCTCGGGCGGCCAGCAGCAGCGTGTGGCTATTGCTCGTGCGATTATCAATCGTCCGCAGGTATTGCTTCTGGATGAGCCGCTGGCGGCTTTGGACCTCAAGATGCGTAAGGATATGCAGATGGAACTCAAGGATATGCACAAGACCTTGGGTATTACATTCGTATATGTGACACACGATCAGGAGGAGGCGCTGACACTCAGCGACACGATTGTGGTTATGAGCGAGGGCAAGGTACAGCAAATTGGCACTCCTACCGACATCTACAACGAGCCCGTAAACTCTTTCGTCGCAGACTTCATTGGCGAGAGCAACATCCTCAATGGCGAGATGGTGCGCGACCGCGTGGTGAAGTTTATGGGTAGTGAATTTGAGTGCGTAGATGAGGGCTTCGGCGAGAACACTCCCGTTGATGTGGTTATCCGCCCCGAGGATGTATATATTATGGCGCACACCGATTCGGGTATGTTCGATGGCGTGGTGCAGTCGTGCATATTCAAGGGTGTACACTACGAGATGACCGTACTGACGCCCAACGGCTACGAGATTATGATTCAGGACTACAACGCCTTTGAGGTGGGCCAGCAGGTGAGTATGATTATCAAGCCTTCGGACATTCATGTAATGCACAAGGAGCGTGTATGCAACACATTTGAGGGTAAGATGATAGACGCTACTCATGTCGAGATTCTCGGCACGCAGTTCCTCTGTAGCGAACAGCCTAATGTAGTCGAGGGCGAGAGCGTAAAGGTGGATGTTGCTTTCGGCAAGGTTGAGCTGATGGACAACAAAGAGGATGGCCAGCAGGTGGGTGATGTAAGATTCATTCTTTACAAGGGCGACCACTACCACCTGACAGTACGCACTGCCGAGGGCGAGAACATCTATGTGGATACTACAGATGTATGGGACGATGGCGATATCGTAGGTATCAAGATTCAGCCCGAGGATATAGTAATCAGACGCGCCTAAAGTGGGCGACAAACTTTAGAAACCTATTTTTGAATGGTATAGCAAGATGAAAGGATTGATGAGATTCTTTATGCGAAGGCAAAACTGGAGCCTGCCATACTTTATCTTTATGCTGATATTTGTGGTATTGCCTCTGGTGCTGATTTTCATATATGCATTTCAGGATGCTGACGGCAACTTCACATTCGACAACTTCTCGAAGTTTATATCGAGCCCCGAGGCCGCCAACACATTCGTATATTCGATAGGTGTAGCAATCATTACCACCGTGGTGTGTATATTGTTGGGTTATCCCGCTGCATACATTCTCAGCAATAAGGAGCTGTGTCGCTCAAAGGTGATGGTGGTGTTATTCATCCTGCCGATGTGGATTAACATTCTGGTGCGTACGCTGGCTACTGTGGCGCTCTTTGACTTTATGCGTCTACCTCTAGGTGAGGGTGCGCTGATTTTTGGTATGGTTTACAACTTCCTACCGTTTATGATTTACCCCATCTACAACACCATGCAGAAGATGGATCACAGCTACATAGACGCCGCACAGGATTTGGGAGCCAACCCGATAAATGTCTTTACAAAAGTGGTGTTGCCGCTCTCGATGCCTGGTGTGATGAGTGGTATTATGATGGTGTTTATGCCTACAATCTCGACATTCGCCATTGCCGAGTTGCTGACAATGAACAATATCAAGCTCTTCGGAACGACTATTCAGGAGAATATCAATAACGGAATGTGGAACTATGGCGCGGCATTGTCGCTGATTATGCTGGTAATTATCTTTGCCAGCGAGCTGTTCAGCGACGGCGAAGAGGAGCGTGCATCTAACGAGGGAGGTATCATCTAATGAAGAGATTTTTTGCACAAGCATATCTGTGGTTGCTGCTGGCAATCCTATATGCGCCGATTCTGATTATTGCCATCTTCTCGTTTACCGAGGCAAAGGTTTTGGGTAACTGGACCGGTTTCTCTACGAAGCTATATACATCGCTCTTTACAGGTGGTGTGCATCACTCGCTGTTGAGTGCCATCGAGAATACACTGATTATCGCCATCGTGGCGGCGGCTATCTCTACGGTTTTGGGAAGTATTGCGGCTATTGGTATTCACAACCTGCGTGGCCACAAGCGCATAGTGATGAATACACTGAACAACATTCCGATGTTGAATCCCGATATCATTACTGGTATCTCATTGTTCCTGCTCTTTGTCAGCGTTGGCATTACGCAGGGCTTTGCAACGGTAATTTTGGCGCATGTAATATTCTGTACGCCATATGTGGTACTGTGCGTATTACCCCGCCTGCAGCAGATGAATTCCGACATCTACGAGGCTGCGCTGGATTTGGGTGCCACGCCTATGCAGGCTATCTACAAGGTGCTGATTCCTGAGATTAAGCCAGGTATGATTTCGGGCTTTATCCTGGCCTTTACGCTCTCTATTGACGACTTTGCGGTGACCATCTTCACGATAGGTACTGGTGGTCTGGAGACCCTCTCGACATATATCTATGCCGACGCTCGCAAGGGTGGTTTGACACCAGAGTTGCGACCGCTATCGACAATTATCTTCGTGACGGTATTGGTGTTGCTTATTACAATTAATGTGCGCTCACAGCGTGCCAACAAGAAAAAGAAGGCATTGGGAAAATGAAAAAGTTGCTGATTTATATAATACTTGTAGTAGCGTGTGGCATTGCGCTTACGGGTTGCAATGGTGCTGACTCGCGCGAATCTATCCTGAAAGTATACAACTGGGCCGACTACATCGACGAGGAGTTGTTGTCGGAGTTCGAAGAGTGGTACAAGGAGCAGACAGGCGAGGATGTTACGGTTGTATATCAGTTGTTCGATATCAACGAGATTATGCTCGCAAAGATTGAGCGAGGTAAAGAGGATTTTGATGTGGCTTGTCCGTCGGAGTACATCATCGAGCGAATGTTGAAGAACGACTTGCTGCTACCCATCAATAAGGAATTTGGCTCTACACCCAACTATCTGGGTAATGTGTCGCCGTATATTCACAAAGTATTTGACGAGATTGACGGCAACGGCAAAAACGCCAACGACTACTCGGTGGGTTATATGTGGGGTACTACAGGACTCCTTTATAATAAGAGGTATGTAACCGAGTCAGATGTGGAGAGTTGGAGTGCGTTATGGAATCCCAAATTCAAGGGTAAGCTCTTTGTAAAGGATGCCTTCCGCGATGTATATTCTCCGCTGCTTATATATGCCAACCAGGAGCGTATTGCGCGAGGAGAGGTTACGATGAATGAGTTGATGCACGACTCGTCAGATGAGTCGATTGCCGTAGTGGAGGCTCTGCTCAAAAAGACCAAGCCCAATGTGGCGGGCTGGGAGGCTGACTTCGGCAAGGAGATGATGACCAAGGAGAAGGCAATGGTAAACCTTACCTGGAGTGGTGACGCCGTATGGGCTATCGACGAGGCGGCAGAAGTAGATGTAGAGCTGGATTACATCGTACCCAAAGAGGGTAGTATCGTGTGGTTTGACGGTTGGGTTATCCCTAAATATGCCAAGAATGTGAAGGCTGCAAGCTACTTTATCAACTTTATGTGTATGTCGGAGAACGCCATACGCAATATGGACGAGATTGGCTATGTGAGCGTAATCGGCACACCCGAGGTGATGGAGTATATGTCGGAATCGGCTGTAGAGGGTGGCTTTGAGGAGCCTCTGGATTTGAGTTACTTCTTTGGGGAAGATGCCGACAGCGTAGTAATTAACCCCGTACTCTATCCCGACCGCAAGGTTGTGGAGCGTTGTGCTATGATGCACGATAGTGGACCTCGCACTGCGGCACTATTGGAGATGTGGTCGAGAGTGAAGGGTGATAACCTTAACAACTGGATGGTCGTGGTGATTCTTATTGCCATCCTAGCTCTGCTCGTTGCTGGTATAATGCGCAAGGTTAAGCGTCGCCGCCAACGCCGTAGAAGATGGTAAGAGCGAGGGTAATTCAAAATTCAAAATTTAGAGTTTAGAGTTTAGAACTTTCTACTCGCAGAAATAATAACTCCCGAGGTGTGATGCTCCGGGAGTTTTTTATCTATATATGGTGAGCATGACGGCTCGTCTGCAGGATATATATAACAAAAAAGAGCCTGTCGCAACACTCTCGTTGGACAGGCTCTGAAGATCTTATTTGCAAGCAACTACTAATAGAAGCAAGAGCTAATCTCCTTGTAGTTGTGTACACGCTCGATAACTGTAGCGAAGATATCAGCTACTGACAATACTGTGAACTTGCTCAAATCCTTGTTGGGGTTCAAAGGAATAGTGTCAGTTACGATAACCTCCTGCAACTTGCTCTCGTTGATACGCTCGTAAGCAGCACCAGACAAGATGGGGTGAGTAATAACGGCACGCACGCTGGCAGCACCCTTATCCATCAACATATTGGCAGCCATACAGATTGTGCCAGCAGTGTCGATCATATCGTCAACGATGATGATATTGCGGCCCTCTACCTCGCCAATAGCGGTCATGCTACCAACAACATTGGCCTTAGCGCGCTCCTTGTGAGAGATGATGATGGGAGCCTGAAGATGCTTAGCGTAAGAGTTAGCACGCTTTGCACCACCCATATCGGGAGAAGCGATAGAGAGGTTCTCGATGTTAAGATTCTTGATGTAGGGTACGAAGATACCGCTTGCGTACAAAGCATCAACGGGAACATCGAAGAAGCCCTGAATCTGGTCAGCGTGCAAGTCCATAGTCATTACACGATCTACGCCAGCCGCAACCAACAGGTTGGCAACCAACTTTGCACCAATGGGTACACGAGGACGGTCCTTGCGGTCCTGACGAGCCCAGCCGAAGTAGGGCATAACAGCAATAACCTTGTGTGCTGATGCACGGTGAGCAGCATCAATCATCATCAACAACTCCATCAAATTGTCTGATGAGGGGAATGTAGACTGAATGATGAAAACTGTACAACCACGAATTGACTCGTTGTAATAGGGTTGGAACTCGCCGTCGCTGAACTCCAGTACCTCGGCATCGCCAAGTGTAGAGCCATAACTAGCAACGATTTTCTCTGCCAAATAGCGCGATGCGCGGCAGGTGAAAAACTTAATCTTGTGAATAGCCATATTATTATTGTATTGTGTTTTCTTTAATAGTGCAAATATATTACAATATTAGCAAAAAAATGTCCTATATGGACCAACTTTTCAAATAATTATAAACATTTCTCGATATAATCGAGTATTTCCTCGCGACCGAGTCCCTTTTCGCTCGAAGAGCAGAACATCGGAGGCATCTCGTCCCACTGCTCGGCAAGTGTAGCGCAGTAACGCTCAACGCTGCGGCGACGCTGTGTAGCCGAGAGTTTGTCACACTTTGTAAAGATGATTCCGAATGGCACTCCATTCTCACCCAACATCTCGATAAAGCGCAAGTCGATAGCTTGAGGCTCGAGGCGTGAATCCACAAGAACGAACAGGAAGTGCATCTTCTCGCACTTCAAAACATAATCGAGGATAATCTTGGAAAACTCGCCACGCTTGCTCTTTGATACACGCGCATAGCCATAACCTGGCAAATCGACCAAATACCACTTATTGTTGATACAGAAGTGGTTGATAAGGCGTGTCTTACCCGGCGTAGCCGACACTTTGGCCAAACCTTTGTGGCCGGTGAGCATATTTATAAGAGATGATTTGCCGACATTACTGCGGCCAATGAAAGCCACATCACGCAGGTCATCTTTGGGGACCTGTGAAATCTTCTCGGAACTACATTTGAATTCGGCCTTTGTAACCTGCATAGTCTACCTAATGTTTGAAAATTCGGCGCTTTGTCATTCAAGCACACAAAGGTAGTCAAAAAAAGCCAAATAATAAAATGATAGAGGACATTTGCATCAACAGAGCTGACGCAGAATGATTTTAGTCGATATTCGTTGAATCTGCTTTAGCCTCTGAATCGATGTGCGGAACAGCCACAAAGAGGTTGCGATCGTTAGGCCACTCTGTAACACGATCCATAGCTGCATGCACCATGCGACCAATGGAGTTGGTGAATGTAGCACCGCGATAGTTGCTCGTATTGGTCAAAAATGCGTACGAAATGCCTTCGGCAGTATCTTCAATATAGGCACAAGTACCAGACATTGTACCCGTACGGATAAGCGTACCGCTACTTGGCGTGTATCGTGCCCAACCCAATGCGAAATCGCCCTTACGCTTGATATCCTTCATCTCGGCAATGCTCTCAGCAGAGAGAATATCGGGCACATCGGGCTTGCCATCGATAGAGGCAACCAAACGCAATAACTCAACGGCTGACGATACCCACGCACCTGCTCCCTGCAAGCCTCGTATATCATTGCCACCATACTCGCGCGGGCGCATCTTACCTGAGCCATCGTATGAGACAATGCCTTCAGAGTCGTGACCATAATACTTCACCTCCATAGGGTAACGCTCCTCATAATAGTTACGAGCGATATGCATATCGTAGCATCCTGCTGGCCACAAAACATTTGTTTGCAGAAACTCCTCGTAGTTCATTCCCGATATCTGCTCTATGACGCGAGAAAGCACAAGGTATCCGATGTTTGAATATTGGGCCATACCTCCTGGCTCACAACGCAATCTCAATCCGAGCTGAAAAGAGATAAGCTCGTCGGCTGTAGGGGTAGTGTCCATCTCCTCCCACTCCATAATGTCGGCTATGCGGAACATCGGATCACCCTTAAGACGGCTGAAACCCGAAGTGTGGTTCAGTAGATGGCGCACTGTGATATTCTCACTTCGCTTATCTTTAATCTCGGTAAATTGGCTCAATATACCATCAGCACCAAAGACCTTGCTATCGAGCGTAAGGCGACCCTGATCGCACAACTTCATAATACCTACGGCAGTGATAAGTTTTGAGGCAGATGCGATACGGTAGATATGGCCCACCTCGGCGGGTTGTTCCATCTCTTTATCGGCCCAGCCAAAGCCCTTGCAGTAGATGAGTTGCTCATCCTTCATAACGGCAAGCGACGCACCACGAATGTTGTTGCGACTCATCCAACGCTCGATATACTGCTCCATCTTTTGAGTGGTGGGCAGGTCGGAAATTGCATTTGAGAGTGAGTCGTTAAGACGGTAGCGTACATCCTCCTCTTCGCAAACGATGGGGGTGTGAGAAGATGGACGGCATAAAAAGATTATGACGCCAATAAACAGTATGCCTGCAAGCAGTATTGCGTACCTTCTCATTAACATTAGAAACAAGGATAGTCTAAACCGTTAGAAAACGATGCAAAATTAGTAATTTTATTGTGCATTTGCAAGCTACGGGCGAAATGGTTGGCAACGAATAGGGCATTTGTAGAAAAAGTTGTATTTTTGCATCCGAAAATAATTAAACAGCATAATGAGAAAGAGTCTTTTAAGCATATTGATTGCCCTGATGGCGAGCAACTGCGTAATGGCCCAGAGTGAAGTGAGCGAGCGCGAAAGCATCAAGCAGGAGATAAAGAATGAGGTATTGGAAGAGCTTAAAGCAGAGGTTAAGACAACCGATGATAACAAGTTAAAGTTCAAACCTTATGGCTTTATTCGCAACTACTTCTGCTACGACACACGCGAGTGTGTGGCCGTGATGGGCGAAACATTCTATATGATACCGCAGGATGTGCGTTTGAACGAAGATTTGAGCGAGGACTTGAATGCAGTAAATCGTGTGACACTTGCAGCATTCACAACCCGTTTCGGTGTAGATATCGCAGGTCCCAATATTGGCAAGGCGACAAGTTCCGCAAAGATCGAAGCCGACTTTTCGGGCTTTGGCTCAAACAACACGCTCTTCCGCGTGCGTCAAGCGTTTGTGAAATTGGCGTGGGAGGATGTGGCTCTAACCGTAGGACAGACTTGGCACCCGATGGTGATTCAGCTTTTGCCGACAACTATCGGCTTTTCGCCAGGTGCTCCGTTTGCTCAATTCAACCGTTCACCGCAGGTGAATGTGAATGTAAATATGGGCAAGGGCTGGAGCCTGCTGGCTGCTGCAATGTATCAGCACCCCAACACTTCGGTAGGTCCGATGGGAGCTACGCACGACTATGCGCGCTGGAACTTGTGGCCAGAGTTGTGCACATCGATTAAGCACTCGGGAGAGAACTTTTTGTTTGGTGCGAGTGTGGACTATCTGACACTTAAGCCGCGCCAGACAAGCGTAGCGAATCGCTCAGTGGTGGCCGAGGATGGTACGACAAGCATCGAGAGCGTAACGGTGAGAGTAAACGATAGAGTGAGTGGACTTTCGGCAGAGATGTTTGCCGAGTATAAGTCTGGGCTCTTTAACCTGAAGGGCGAGGTGTTCTATGGCGAGAATACTGCGCACCTTACGATGATTAGCGGTTTTGGCGCTACAGCATACGACGAGCAAACAGGCAGTTATGAATATGCCCCGTTGCGCTCGATAACATCGTGGTTAAATGCCACCTACGGCAAGCGCGTGATTGTAGGTCTGTTTGGTGGATTTTCACAGAATCTTGGCGCAAAGAAGGATTTTATTTCTACCAACGACTTCTGGGCAAAGGGCGCAAAGAATACCGACTACCTCTATAGAGTATCGCCCTCGCTGACATACACAATTAAGAGTCTGGCTCTCGCACTCGAGGCTGATTATACGGTTGTGGGATATGGCGATGTGGCCATCAACGGCCATAGCAAGGCACTGCGCGATGTAGGCGCGTGGCGTGTATGTGCAATGGTTAAGTATTCGTTCTAAAATAAGAAAGAGGGTTACTCGCCCTCTTTTTTTATCTGCTCGAGCAGGGTGGTACAACCATCTTCGAGGATGTCGAGTACCAACTCGAAGCCCTCACGACCTTCGTAGTAGGGGTCTGGGACATAGCTCCACTGTGGATGGTGACGACAGAACTCGACAAAGCGATAGACCTTATTGAGATATTTGCGCTCGGGAGCGAGGCGTGCAACATTTTCGTAGTTGCTATCATCCATTACAATCAGCATATCGAAATCAAAGAAATCATCCTCACGGACCTTACGAGAACGGTGCGTAAGCGAGTAGCCACGAGCCGATGCTGCGGCACGCATTCTGCTGTCGGGTAGTTCACCAGCGTGACCACCATAGGTGCCAGCTGAGTCGATCAAAACCTCGTTCTGCAATCCAGCCTTTTCAACAAAGGTCTCCATAATTCCATTAGCTGCCGCCGAGCGACATATATTGCCCAAACATATAAAGAGGATACGCTTCATAACTTTCTGTATATAGATTATTTATGATTGCCAGCGCTACACTTGCGATGCGCTATCGGCACTCAAAGTTATCACTTAAATCGCAAACAACAAAATCGCTGCGCGCAGGTTGGAATATTTTTTGATTATAGCAGGGTATGAAAACTGCACAAAACATAGATTCGACTTACCGCCAGCGCAGCGACTTTGCGATACTCTTTTTGCGCCTGTTCATCGGCGGAGTTATGCTACTACATATAATTGGCAAGTTGCAAGATTACGACAATCTACTCCTCACATACCATCGCATACTCGGCTTTGACCCAGCCACATCGTTTGCCGTGATTACCATATTGGAGGGGTTGTTTGCTGCGATGATTATACTCGGTGTAGCCACAAGGTTGGCGGCAGCAATGATGATTATAGTGGTGATAATGTCGATGGCGGAATCGCTATTGTCAGCAGAACCTGATATGGGTATATTGAAACTCAACTTTGTCTATCTGGGAATCTATATAACACTACTCATTTCGGGCGGTGGCAGATACTCATTCAATGTGCCTAATCTGGTCAAAAAGTAACCCAAAAGCCCAAAAAGTCTGTCAAAATGGAGCGATGGTCGAAAATGTGACAAAATTTTACTAATTTTGCACTTGTTGTTTAAGTGTTAAACCATTTACATCGATGAAAAAGATTCTACTCACATATATAGCATTGGCTCTTTTATCAACAAGTGCATACGCGCAGAAGAAGGAACTCGTAGAGCAACCTTTGCCGCACAAAGTTGAACATTTAGACTTGGTGGACCTATTTGGCAAACCCACCACGCTACCGATGTGGGGCAAAAAGAATCTTCTTATTTTCTATGTTGATCCCGACAAGGCTCGTCAGAATCACGAATTCACAGTCGAGATGGAGGAGAACAAGTTGGCGGCAGGTGACAACATCTACGGCTTTGGTATCGTAAACCTGAAAGATTCGTGGTATCCGGTTCCCGATGATGTTATCAGAGCAATATGCAGAAAGCGCACCAAGAAGAATGGCGCCACAATCATCACCGACCCCAACCGCATAGTGGCCGAGAAGTGGGGATTGGGCGATTGCAACAACTACTTCATCATTATGATTGTCACCAAAGAGGGTGAGTTAGTCTATTACAAAAAGGGAGAGTATAACGAAGAGGACAAAAAGGAGTTCTACCGAGTTGTAGATAAGTATCGTTAGCAGATATAGACATTGAAAATCGTTGAACGCATAGCTCTGACACTTGCGCTCCTATTGTGTACGATGGGAGGCGACGAGGCACGGGCTGGCGAGATTGTACAGGACACGACACAAAACAAGACGAAGGTAGTATATGATCCCATAGACTACTCAGCCGTAGTGGAGCGTCTGCGCCTGGCGAGCAAGCCCACTCTGTGGCAGAGAATGACATCGCGTTTGGGCAAGCCTCTATTCGAGAATTCAACAGCAGAGAATCTGCGCATATCTGGTCGTGCAGGAGTAAAGTATGCGCCCGAGACAAACCTTTCACTCGTTGGTGCTATCGCTGGCGAGTACACAACCGACAAGAGCAACAACACGACTCCACCCTCATCTATCGCTTTGGTGGCAGATGTATCAATCATCGGTTTTTATAATTTTGGTATCAGTGGCGAGACTTATCTGCCGAAGGGAAAGGATCTATTTTCATATAAGGCATCGGTTGGCTCTGCGCCGATACGCTTCTGGGGATTGGGCTACAAGGCGGGACTAAACAATCTGCGCACGAAATACACACGCAAGAGTGCGGATGCCAAGGTGGAGTATCTGCGCGAAGTCGTGAACGACCTATGGTTGGGTGCAGGCATTAACTACACATATCTCGATGGCCGCCACTTTGAGCCGCTCGCCGTAGAGTATCTATCGGCAAAACAACTGGAGCAGAACATCGTTAGCACCGTAGGCTTTGGTCTTAGGGGTCTATACGACAAGCGCAACTCAAAAATCAACACTACAAGCGGTTACTACTTATCATTAAAGGGTGAGTTGCATCCTTCAGCATTGGCTAATCATAAAAATAATATTTTGCATATCGAAGCCATCGCCGACTTCTACCTCAGTGCGTGGGAGGGTGGCGTTGTGGCTGCCGACTTCTATGCCGACTTGTGGTCTTCGGCCACACCCTGGATGATGTTACCATCCATCGGCGGAAGCACTCGTATGCGCGGATACTACTACGGTCGTTACATCGACAGCAAGACCGTATCGGGACAAGTGGAGGTGCGTCAGCACATCTATGGCCCGTTTGGAGTATGCGCGTGGGGTGGCGCGGCAAAGGTGTTCCCATCATTCAAAACGCTCGATTTGAAGCACATTCTGCCTAACGGAGGTTTAGGCATAAGAATTGCGCTGGGTGACGGGACATCACTTCGCGTGGACTACGGCTTTGGCCGTCACTCAAACGAGTTGATAATAAATATTAATGAAGCATTCTAAAGATGGGCATTTCACACAAATTTAGCGCAACAAAACTCGCCGTTGGTTTTGTTGCCGCTCTTATGTTGCCTATAATTATCCTGACTTTCACCGAGCGTTATCCTATTCTAATTACCGTCTCGAGCATACTGCTGCCGTTGGGTGCATATATGATGTTTGCAGCGCTATCGAAGCGATCGGGCAGGATGGTGTGGTGGGGAGGCGTATTTATATTCCTCAGCGCCTTCCAGATTGTGTTATCGTATCTGTTCGGCAACTCGGTCATTGCGGCGGATATGTTCCTAAATCTGATAACCACCAATTCGGGCGAGGCGTCGGAGCTTTTGCGGAACATATACCCGGCGATAATCGTTGTCTGCATAATCTACATACCACTACTATGGGTAGCCACAGTGCATTTGATAAATAGGGTAGTGATGCCATCTTCGCTCAGGCGCAATATCTCGGTAGCGGGACTCGCATCGTTTCTTTTGGGGTTGTGGATGCTAAATATCGGCACTTTGGAAGACAAGTTTTCCGTGGCGTTGCGCGACGATATTTTCCCTATTAATGCGTGTTACAATTTGGCACTAAGCATCAGCGAGGCGCACAAGATAAATAACTACACCAAGAGTTCGGAGGGTTTTGTTTACAACGCAACGAGGAGCGACTCGGCGACAATGAGAGAGATTTATGTGCTTGTTATAGGCGAAGCCTCGCGAGCCGCCAACTGGCAACTATATGGATACAAGCGCAAGACTACGCCGCTGCTTGCCAAAAGAGATGATGTGATACTCTTTAGAGGAGTTACCACACAGAGCAACACAACCCACAAGAGTGTGCCAATGTTGTTGTCGTCGGTATCGCCCACCGAACACAATATGTTATATTATCGCAAGGGGTTGCCCACACTATTCAACGAGGCTGGATTTGAGACATATTTCATATCGAACCAATCGCCGCAGGGCGCAATGATTGACCATCTGGCGGCAGATGCCGACCATACGATATATATTGATGGCGAGCAGTATGACAGCAAGATGGTGGAGTTGATGAATCGTATAATCAAAACCTCACCGTCGCAGAAGATGCTATTCATCTTGCACTCCTACGGGTCGCACTTCAGCTATCGCAAGCGTTATCCGCGTGAGTATGCCAAGTTCCTACCCGATGACGATATTTCGATTTCACAAGAGAATATGGAGCATATACGCAATGCATACGATAACTCGATTCTCTACACAGACTATTTTCTAAGTGAGGTGATTCGCTCGTTACGAGCGTATGATAATGCGTGCAGTGCAATGTTATATTGCTCTGACCACGGCGAAGATTTGATGGATGATAGGCGTAATCGCTTTTTGCACTCATCGCCAACAACATCATACTACCAACTTCATATCGCTGCGCTGGCGTGGTTTTCACCTTACTACGACAGATATTTCAGCGATAAGGTATCTGCAGCGCGTTATAACGCCTCGAATGCTGCGACTACACACTCGGTGTTTCATACTATGGCCGACATTGCGTCCATCCAATCGCCATATTTTCGTCCGAGCGTGTCACTTGTAAGCCGAGAGTTCGACCCGACGATCAGCCGTCGTTATATAAACGACCACAACCGAGCCGTACCATTGGATAGGCGTATAGGCATTGATGCTTCGCAGCGCAGTCTGTTCCGTAGGGCGGGAGTGGCTATGCCGTAGATTCACGACAACGATAGGGTATAACGAAAACAGGGTCGCATCCACTGGATACAACCCTGTTATCTTCATTTGAGATTATAGACTACTTCTTAGCCTCCTCTACAGAAACCTTACGGAACTCCTTCAAAAGCTTTGTCAACTCCAACGCAGCCTTACGAGCACGAGTACCTGCAGCCTTGTTATTCTTCTCTACCTGAGCAGCAGCATTTGCAGAGAAAATCTCAACCTGAGCATTAATCTGGTCTACTAAATTCTTCATAATCGTATTCTTATAATGGTTTATTATCTTTGCAAATATATGAAATTTTCTAATAATCAAACAATTTTGAGTCAAAAAACATATATTTTTTTTCACCTTTTACAGCCGTCTGCTGCATTTTTGGTATTAAACAACTTAAATATGCTCGTTTAATGTGTATATTTGCAGTAAGTAAAGTAATCACTATGCAGCGTTTGGGTGTATATATCATTGTATTAGCAGCCGTTATATGGATTATATACAGGCTCGTACAGCGTTTGCGCAAGCCGCAGACGCCACGCTGTTCTACCTGTAGCGACGAGAATTGTCCTCTACGCGAACAAAGCAAATGCGACCGCGCAGATAGGGGTTAAGCTTCGCCGAGTCCGAAATCTTGGGGCAGGATTTTTGTTTTATCCATTTTTTCTATATTTTTGCAGAGTCAAAGACGGGGGCGACCGGTTTTGACAGCTTGCAGAGTTTGTCGGTAAGCACGCCGAGCGTTGTGTGGTGTCTCGTTAATCGCAACACTCAAACTACAAATGGCAATAATAGCTATGCACTCGCTGCCTAATTTCCAGGAAATTGAGGCTTAATCCGCGGGCCCAAGGCGGTCTGCAGACGAGTATCCCGGGTGGCTGCTCCGCCCTTTAGCGGTTGCTCATATGGGGTATCAACAATTTAGGGATAGTTCGATCGAGCGTCTCGGCGATTGGGCGAAATTTTAGAGACTGCGGCAAAAGGTTAGGCTGTCTGTGGCCATCCTGCGCAAAAGGATTAATCGCAGAATAAGCGTGTAGAAAGCCTTCGGGCTCCGAGTTTGGACGCGGGTTCGACTCCCGCCGCCTCCACTTTTGAAGGGGTTAAACACCCCTCAAAATTAAAGTAAGACATTGATAATCTGATAGATTATTGATGTCTTTTTTCATTTCTGCACCTTTCTCACCAATAGCAATCGCAATACTATGCTTCGGATAGCAATTCGGTGCTGAAAGATGTTGATAGTCTGACAATTATCCACACTCATATACCCCAAGAATTGTGTGTGAATGGAGTGGGGATGGGTGATGGTAAATTGTTCAAAATCTGAGACCAATTTTTCTCCATCTGAGACCAACTTTTTTTGTAAAACATTTTTAACATTAAATTCAAACCAAAATGACTATCACATTTGTTTGTAGAAGTTCAAAAGTCAGTAAGAAGGATGGACTGACACCGTTAGAACTATATGTTATCATTGACGGTAAGAGGCGTTTTGTCTCCCTTAAACGCAGAATAGACCATAAACTATTCAACGCCAAGAAACAGATTGTTCGTGGAGATACCGAGACCAACGAATACATTGAAGCAGTCCGTATGAAGTGTTATTCGTTAGAAACAGAGATGTTGAAGCGAAGTCTCCTCTTCACAGTAGATACATTTGTCTATGCTTTCAGGCACGGCATAAGACAGAACAGCATAAGCGTCTATGGACTATTTGAAAAGTTTATGGACAAGCAGTCGGAGAAGAAAAATCTTGGACTGATTACACACGCCATATATGTCAAATACCGATGCACCATCCGTTATTGCAAGGAGGCGATGCAGACCGACAAGATGCTGTCCGAACTGACCCCATCTGATGTAGAAGACATCTACACATATATGCTTCACAAGATGTCAAACAACAGTGCTATCTGCTATATGAGAAAGTTAAAGACGATATTGATATATGCCATTCACGAGGGGTTTATATCTACCAACCCTATCACCTTTAAGTTTCATAAGGACAAGGTGAAAAAAGACCCCCTTACCCTTGAAGAAGTCCGTCGGATAAGGACAAAGGAATTGGGTTCAGAGAGAGTTGAAAACATACGAGACCTTTTTATTCTGCAATGTTATACAGGACTTGCCTTCAGAGATATGTCCTGTTTAAGCGAAAAGGACATCAGGATAGATAAGGACGGCAAAGAGTGGATTGTCAAAGAACGCATTAAGACGGGTGTGCCTGCATTTATCCCTATCCTCCCTGTGGTCAAGGAGATATTGGTCAAGTATAATTATCACCTACCGACATTAACCAATCAAAAGTATAACTCATACTTGAAAGAGATACAAGAGGTATGTGGCATCAAGAAAACGCTACATTCTCATCTTGCTCGCCATACCTGTGGGACACTACTCCTCAATGCAGGAGTGGATATGCTTACGGTATCAAAAGTGCTTGGACATAGTTCAACGAAGACCACCGAGGCGGTGTATGCTAAACTATTACCCGAAACAATAATGAGGCGTGTAGAAGAGGTGTCTGACAAATTGATATGAGAATACATATCGTATCCCCACTCCATTCACACACAATTCTTGGGGTATATGAGTGTGGATAATTGTCAGACTATCAACATCTTTCAGCACCGAATTGCTATCCGAAGCATAGTATTGCGAT
>JAFZFX010000037.1 GCA_017555695.1 Alistipes sp. | reverse complement strand
TCGTGCACTTAATAATATACTTGATTGTCCCGAATACACAATACCAGAGGCTATTGTTTTGTGTAATGACAACTATTCGATAAAAGAGAAGGTTGTCTACGCTCCAATCTATATGATGATGTTTATTCAAAAAGAGCAATCGGTCGATGTGAAGTATAGTTTGGATCTAAGCGGATTGTAATTCTAAAATATATGATAAGAACTAGCAGAGGGATTGCCTCTGCTTTTTTGTTTTGATGATGGGGCTTTTTGATAAATTTCATCACTGTTCAAACCTTTCCCTACCCAACCCCTCTACTCTTAAATCAAAAACGGTGAACTATGGAATATGTAGCAATTGAAAAAGCGGAGTACGAGCAGTTGCTCAACTCTGTTAAGAAGACTGTAACGGATATTCGTACTATTGCAGAGGAGTGTAGTATCAATTCGGAGTGGATCGAGAATGGCGAGTTGGCGGAGATGCTGGGGTTATCTAAACGCCAGTTGCAAGGTTATCGTGAGCGTGGTGTGTTAGGCTTTTCGACAATTGGTCGTAAGATTTACTACCGTCGTGATGAGGTGGAGAGACTGATTAAAAACAACACAATAAAGAGTAAATAGTATGAACTTGGTATTTAATGAAAATTTAAGGGAGGTGCTTGGCGACCTTGCAAAGGTTGATGCCGGCATCGAGCAGATTCGAGGGCTCTGCCGTCCCGTGCTGAATGGAGAGCACTACCTATCAGGCGAGGAGGTATGCAAAGCTTTGCGAATCACTAAACGTACATTGCAGCAATATCGCGATGACGGGCTTGTATCGTTTGTCGCGCTTCCGGGTAAGATGCTCTACAAAGAGTCGGATATTTTGGCTCTGCTGCAACAAAATTATATTCCCGCTTTCGTACACGAAAATCGAGGAAATTTACTACCTTTGTAGCAGTAGAAAACAGCCGATAAAGAGTAGTGAAAAATGGTGAATTATGGCCGTGTGCAATTCGTGAGCATTGAATTCGACATATCGCCAATTATGCTAATACACAATATGTTACACGCTTGAAAATGATTCCTGGTGGCACCACAGCAAGAAACGCCAATAACTTACAAGACAAGTTGTTAGCGTTTTTTCTTTCGCCTTAAAACCTAAAATTGGCTACAATTTGACTACATTTTGATATTTCGTTCTCCGTTTTTAGATATTGAGAAACCATTATGACTCAGCGTGAGATATGGAGTATGGATAACATATAGTTTTAGAAGTTGGATAACAATACAATAGTATCTAACATAAAAGAAATTAGCACAATAATTGCCAATCTCTTCTTTATATATTAATTCCACAGCATAATAATTATACTACTATAAAATATAATAGTTCTGTTATTTTATGTCAGATATTGGATTTTTCCAGAGATAATTATTATATTTGCGTTGGATTTTTGCGGTTTGCGAGAAAAGCGCAGGGCGTAAGGAGTACAAACAGACTGTTATAGTAACAAATAAACTCTTCTAAAATTATGATTTATTCACACGAAGTGCAGCAGATGTGCTGCGTAAAAAAGGGTGCTAACCACGCATCTGCACCTATTCCCCAAGAGGGCAAGTGGGTTGTAGCAAAGGAGATTAAAGACATTTCTGGCCTTACTCACGGTGTGGGTTGGTGCGCTCCCCAGCAGGGTGCTTGCAAACTGACTCTCAATGTTAAGGAGGGTATCATTCAGGAGGCTTTGGTTGAGACTATCGGTTGCTCTGGTATGACTCACTCAGCTGCTATGGCATCTGAGATTCTTCCCGGCAAGACTATCTTGGAGGCTTTGAACACTGACCTCGTATGCGACGCCATCAACACTGCTATGCGCGAGCTCTTCAAGCAGATTGTTTACGGTCGTACACAGTCAGCTTTCTCTGAGGGCGGTCTTCCTATCGGTGCTGGTCTCGAGGATTTGGGCAAGGGTCTTCGTTCACAGGTTGGTACAATGTTCGGTACAGTAGCTAAGGGTACTCGTTACCTCGAGATGGCTGAGGGTTACTGCACTCGTATGGCATTGGACGCTAACGATGAGGTTATCGGCTACGAGTTCGTTCACCTCGGCAAGATGATGGAGTTCATCAAGAAGGGTATCGCTCCCGCAGAGGCTTTGGAGAAGGCCAAGGGTTCATACGGCCGCTTCAACGATGCAGTTAAGTACATCGATCCCCGTCAGGAGTAAACCACATTGTATAATCGAAAAAAAGAGAAAAAAGATATGGCAAATTTATTTGAGAGCTACGAGCGCCGAATCGACCACATTAATGAGGTGCTCGCACAGTATGGAATCAACGGTATCGAGGATGCTAAGGCCATCTGCGATGCAAAAGGTATCGACCCCTACAAGATGTGTGAGGAGACACAGCCCATCTGCTTCGAGAATGCAAAGTGGGCTTATGTAGTAGGTGCTGCTATCGCAATCAAGAAGGGCTGCACAAACGCTGCTGACGCTGCTGAGGCTATCGGCGAGGGCTTGCAGGCATTCTGCATCGCAGGTTCTGTAGCTGACGACCGTAAGGTAGGTATCGGCCACGGTAACTTGGCTGCTCGTCTGTTGCGTGAGGAGACTCAGTGCTTCGCTTTCTTGGCTGGTCACGAGTCATTCGCGGCTGCTGAGGGTGCTATCAAGATCGCCGAGATGGCAAACAAGGTTCGTCAGAACCCCTTGCGCGTTATCTTGAACGGTTTGGGTAAGGACGCTGCGAAGATCATCTCTCGTATCAACGGCTTTACTTATGTTCAGACACAGTTCGACTACTACACTGGCGAGGTTGCAGTAGTTGAGGAGACTGCTTACTCTGATGGTTTGCGTGCAAAGGTACGCTGCTACGGTGTTGACGATGTTCGCGAGGGCGTTGCAGTTATGTGGAAGGAGGATGTAGATGTATCTATCACTGGTAACTCTACTAACCCCACTCGTTTCCAGCACCCCGTTGCAGGTACATACAAGAAGGAGCGCGTATTGGCAGGTAAGAAGTACTTCTCTGTAGCTTCAGGTGGTGGTACTGGCCGTACTTTGCACCCCGATAACATGGGCGCAGGTCCCGCTTCTTACGGTATGACCGATACTTTGGGTCGTATGCACTCAGACGCTCAGTTCGCAGGTTCTTCATCAGTTCCCGCACACGTTGAGATGATGGGCTTCCTCGGTATGGGTAACAACCCAATGGTAGGTGCAACAGTTGCTGTTGCAGTTGCTATCCAGCAGGCTATGACTGAGTAATCTATTGATTATAAACAGCTTTTAGAGACACTTCTTTCGGGGAGTGTCTCTTTTTTTTACATCTTACCAAGAAATTACTCTCTACCCTATCATTCTGATTCAGCCAATTCCAGCCGTTGTATTTTTTGTGACGGTATAAGTAGATTTACCCTTGTATTAACTAATAATTGCCTTAAAAAGGCATAATTTGTGACGGTTTTGTGACGGACTTTTATTACCGTCACAGAAGCATAATAAAAAACATGGTAGCGAGTAAAACATTTCCACCCGATGGCGTGAAATATGTCGTTGTTGCAAGATAATTGTTCTTAAGTGATATATTTTTCACGCCAAGATGGCAAATTGTGTCATAAAATGATTAATTTTGAGGTAATACTTGGTCACGATGTGCTCATCGTGGTGATGTTAGTATGGAGTAACTTAAAAGTGTGATAATTATGAAACGCTTAGATGGAAATGTCACCCTTATCACTGGTGGCGGTAAAGGAATTGGATTCGGCTTGGCTGAGGCCTTTGCCGAAGAGGGCTCAAACCTTGTGCTTACAGGTAGAACTGAATCTCGCTTGCTTGAGGCAAAGCAGAAATTAGAGGAGCAATATGGTATCGAGGTGTTGCCTATTGTGGCTGATGGTGCTGACGAGCAGGCCATCAAGATGGTTATTGAGAAGACTATAGAGAAGTTCGGCAAACTAAATACTTTGGTAAACAACGCTCAGGTGTCGAAGTCGGGTATGCCGTTGGTTGAGCATACGAAGGAAGATTTCGACCTTGCAATTTATTCGGGCCTGTATGCCGCATTTTTCTATATGCGTGAGTGCTTCCCATACCTTAAGGCTTCGCGAGGCTCGGTGATTAATTTTGCTTCGGGAGCTGGTCTGTTTGGTAAGTTGGGTCAGGCGTCGTATGCCGCAGCCAAGGAGGGTATTCGAGGTATGTCGCGTGTGGCTGCAGCCGAGTGGGGCCCCGATGGCGTGCGAGTGAATGTTATCTGCCCTCTGGCCATGACCGAGAGCTTGCAGCAGTGGCGTGAAAACTTCCCCGAGCTATATGAAAAGACCATACAAGGTATTCCGTTGGGTCACTTCGCCGACCCCAAGGGCGATATTGGCCGCGTGTGCGTATTTCTCGCCTCTGACGACGCCGAGTATGTCACCGGCGAGACCATCACATTGCAGGGCGGCAGCGGCCTAAGACCTTAGTTAAGCCGTTATCGGAGCAAAGGAACTCACAGATATATTGAGGGCAAAGCCTCAAAAAAAATTAGTGGCGAGATATTAATTATCTCGCCACTAATTCTAAACTCAAAAAAGCGTGGCTTTTTGCATAATTACCCAAAGAATAAATCTCCGCATAGATATTACTCACAAATTTACGAAAAAAAATCGCCATCACTACTCTACGCCCCAGCGAGGGTTGGGTGTAGAGGCCATATTCAGTTCGAGGAGGCCGCCTCGAAGTAGTTCTTGGGCGGGGATTTGGAACGAATTGAGTGGCTTGCCATTCCACTTTGCTGATTGGATATACATATTATTAAGCGATGCGTTATTTGCCTTTATGACCAGTTTTTCGCCTCGGCCATAGCGGTTACCGAGATCGATAACAACCTGTTCGAAGAGGGGGCTGGCGATCTCATACGAAGGATTCACCGAGCATCCGCCATCGGTTTGGAACAGGCCAATAGACGCCATAACCATCCACGCACTCATCTGCCCCTGATCTTCATCTCCGAGCCACGCATTGGATACTCCCGAACCGTAATAGCGCTCAAGAATTGAACGACTCCACTTTTGAGTGAGGTAAGGCTTCTGCGCCCAATTAAACAAGAAGGCGAAGTGCATCGACTGCTGATTACCCTGCACGACGGGGAAGTCCCAATATTGGTCGCCAGGGGCATTGTAGCGATACTTCTCGCTCTGCTCGAACCCCCAACTTAGGCGCTCTAACATTCGTTCGCGGCCTATCGCGTCAATCAGCGACGGCACATCCTGCGGCACAAAGAATGTCAACTGCCAAGCATTTCCCTCGACATAGTGATGGTTGGCCCCCGAACGGAACGGATCGAAATTATGCTCCCACTCGCCATTGCTATATCGCATACGGGCAAAGCCACTCTCCCGATCAATGATATTACGCCAACTCTCTCCTCGCTGTGCAAATTCCTGCGCCAGAGTCTTCTCTCCTAATGATTCGGCTAATTGCGACACGCACCAATCGTCGTAGGCATACTCCAGGCTATTCGAGAATCGACCCTTATCTGCAGGAACAAAGCCGTACTGCATATAGGCCGACAAGTCGCGATTACCCGCAAAGCCACGCCCCACGCGGCCTGCCTCACTACGCTGCATCTTTACCGCAGCCTGCAACACCTTCTCGGCGTTGAAATCGCGTATTCCCATCTGCCAGGCTCCAGTCATCAGCGGTATCTCGTGCTCGGCAACCATCACTGGGATATACTTCATTCCCGCAGGGCCTTTTGCCAGAAAACCATTGGCATCGTACATTGCAAGTTGCGAGCGCACCCATCGCGAACTCCATTCGGGCGTTAGCAAATTCCACAGTTGGTTCAGATTCCAAAATGTATTCCAGAAGGCATCACAACCCAAGGCGACACCATCAGCCTCGGCAAAGCACTGTATCTTGTCCGTAGCATCGCGCCAACGACCATCCACATCGCTGAATGTGTTGCGACAGAACGAACGGTAGAGGTTGGTATAAAAACGGCTCTTTGAAGTTTTGTCGTCGGTCGTTATCTCGATGCGCGATAGGATCTCGTTCCACGCCGCCTTATTGGCCTCTCGCACCGCATCAAAATTCCAATCGAATGGCTCTACCACCTCACTGCGGAGATTATTGCGCGCACCTTCCATATCGACATACGATATAGCCGTACGCATCTGCACGACATTGTGGCGCACTGCGTCAAACTCCGCCCAACAACCGAAGTCCGCAGCCGATACGGCCTCCTGCGAATCACCCGACCATAGTGCATCGCCATTCCAACCGCCAAACGAGGCTATATCTCTATCGAACTCTATCACAAAATAGAGCGTATAGTGCTGGTCGGCATCATCCGACCACACGCGGGGTATAAGCTGACGCGAAACACCCTCCACACGACGCGGACCGACCTTGCGAATATCACAACTCTCCAAAAGGTAGGGATACTCACACGGTATCATAAGATCAATCATCACTCTACCCGATACTCCCTTAGGGTAGGTGTAGCGCTGAAAACTACAACGCGTCGTAGCCGTCAATTCGGCCCAGATGTCGTAATCAGTAAGATGAACTTTATAGTAGCCTGCTCGGCACTCTTCACTACTCTTGTCTATTGCCGAACGGTAACCGTTGTGAGGCTTCAAAGCCGATTCGTCACCCACCTTTGTACGCAACTCTCCGCATACGGGCATTGTTCCCAAGCCTGCCATTGTCCATTCGTGGATATGGCTAAATGTACCAATACTCTCAAACGAGGGGTCGTAACCCGACTGCCACCCGCTATTCTGATTATCGGGCGAGAGTTTAACCATACTGAACGGCATCCACGGGCCAGGAGCAAGCATCCATCGCGAATGGGCGCTACCCATATGAGTATCGACATAATCGGCTGGTGTAGCAACCTTGCCCAGAGGCTCTCTTGTGATACGGCCCTCTCGCAATAACTCTCCGTCAGCAAAAATCTGATAGCGACTGCGACGTCGCGACTTTACCGACGGCATAGGCACCTCAATGAGATAGGCTCCTCGCTCCAGAGTTTTAGAGTATATCTTCTCGCCATCCAGCATAACCTCAAGTTGCGGCGCTCCTGCGAGATGTTCCACACCAACGAGCAAAGGTTGCACTTCGCCACCTTGTGTTAGATAGTCGGCCACCTCTACACTTTTCAGGTAAGCATCTCCGTGCTTGGTTTGCAATACGGCATCATCCTCGCCAAAGAGTGTTATACAGTCCAATATCGACCACGAGCCCTCGACCGATGTAATGCTGATTTGATTGTGCCCCTTTTGAAAGAGCGCGCCATCCAATTCCAGCTCCACACGAGGGTGGCGAGCCACAGAGTAATCCCCCGCAAGCGACTTATCTCCACCACCCTTTGGCAGACGAGTGGTGAAAGTCTTTCCATTAACTACAATTCGCATCAATGGTGGTCGTACGGGGTGGCTATCCACAAAGTCGAGCAGTAGTCGCCAATCGCCACGGCCACAACACTCCGACAGAGTAAAGAAGATATTGAATGTATGTGTACGAAGTCCAGCCGTACTACTTGTTCCCGCCCAACCATCTGCTACGCCTGGCAACACATACGGCATATCGTCAGCCTCACGAGAGTGGCCAACCAAGAAGAACTTATCCTCCCAACCGAAGTCACCAGCGGAGAATTTCTCATATCCCTCATTAGAGAGAGCAAACTCCATTGCGGAGTCATCCTCTTTGCCAATCTGCCACAACTTTTTAGCCGAGGCCTCCGCCACCAAAAGCAGAAGCGACAGACTTACTATACAGCGTACAAATATCTTTTTCATAATTTATTGCTTTCTTTTTTCCTAATACACCCGCCACAGCGGGCCCACTCAATGCAAATATACAAAAACTAAATATAACTTCGGCGCAATACGGCCCAGAAAAGAGAACCGCACGCACAAGCCTTGGCCACCCCACACCAGCATTTATCGTGGCAGACTATTGCCATAATAAAATATTATTCCTAATTTTGTATGTATTTAATAGTTAGAGTTTGCGAGAAAGAGTCTTATGATGTAGTTAGATAACTATCCCAATTGAAAAAAAATATCAATTACAAAATACTATCATTATGAAACGAATTATTCTACTTTTGGGCCTGTGTGCTTTGGGCTTCTCTTGTTCAAAGCAGCTCTCGCCACAAGACCGCTTGACGGTTAATGACAAAAAAATCAACGAAATCATCGCGCAAATGTCCCTCGAGGAGAAGGTCGAAATGATGCACAGCAAGACGATTATGTCGTCAGAAGGTGTACCTCGCCTCGGTATTCAGGATATCAAATATGCCGACGGCCCGTTTGGTGTACGCGAGGAGGTAGGCGACGGTTTCCGTGCAAAAGGATGGTCACTCGACTCTGCCACATACTTCCCCACCGGCTCGGCTCTGGCTGCCACTTGGTCGCCCGAGTTGGCTTACGACTATGGTAACGGCATCGGCGTAGAGGCTCGTCTGCGAGGCAAGGATATTATGCTCGGCCCGGCTATCAACATTCAGCGTCTGCCTGTCGGTGGTCGTACTTATGAATACTTCTCTGAAGACCCCGTCCTTGCAGCTGCTTTGGCCGTGCAGTACACAATCGGTATGCAGGACGCTGGTACAGCCGCCTGCGTTAAGCACTATGCTCTTAACAATCAGGAAACCAACCGCGGTACTGTAAATGTGATTATCGACGAGAGAACAATGCGCGAGATTTACCTCAAGCCTTTCGAGGATGCAGTTGTGAAGGGTGGCGCAATGTCGGTAATGCCCGCTTACAACAAGGTGAACGGCTACTACGGCACCGAGAACTTCGTACTCAACAACGAGATTCTGCGTGACGAATGGGGCTTCAAGGGTATGACCGTATCGGATTGGGGCGGCACACACAGCACTATGGGCGCAGCTCTCGGTGGATTGAATGTACAGATGACTGGCGATAACTATTTCGGCCAGCCGCTCATCGACTCTATTCGTATGGGCAAACTCTCTGAGGAGATTGTAAACGACCGCGTACGCGAGATTCTTCGTCTTCGCTTCGCCATCGAGCCTATCCCCGACGAGGTGGCCAACACCGTTCAGACTTCACAGCCCGCAAGCCGTCAGACAGCCTACAATGTTGCTACGAAGTCGGTTGTCCTGCTCAAGAACGAGGGCTCTCTGCTCCCCATCAGCAGCGACAAGGTTAAGAAGATTGCCGTTATCGGCCGCAATGCCATTGCTACTACTGCTGCTGGCGGTATGGGCGCAGGTGTAAAGACTCCCTACGAGATTACTCCGTTGCAGGGCTTGCAGAACCGCTCTAACGACCGTTTCGAGATTACTTACGCTGCAGCCTACAAGAACTACCTTGGCATGTTCGGTAGAATGATGATGATGCACGGCGGTGGTGCAGCCGTAAAGGATATCGCTATGGATATCAACGAGGCCCCCGATGCCGAGTTGCTGAAGGAGGCCGTAGCTGCTGCTAAGGAGGCCGACATCGTTCTCTTCTTCTGCGGAACTAACAAGTTTATCGAGACCGAGGGTAGCGACCGTAGCGACATCAAGTTGCCCCTCAGCCAGGAGGAGATTGTAAAGGCTCTGGCCGAGGTAAATCCCAATATCGTCAGCGTTATCATCTCTGGCGGTCCTTGCGACTTGCAGGAGTTGGAGAAGTACTCAAAGTCTATCGTTCAGGGCTGGTGGAATGGTCTTGAGGGTGGTCACGCTTTGGCCGATATCCTCTATGGCGAGATTGCGCCTTCTGGCAAGTTGCCCTTCACATTCCCCGTCAAGTTGGAGGACTCACCCGCTTACGCTATGGGTAACTTCCCGCAGAAGGTCGAGGCTGCAACTGATGTATTTGCAGCCGCACACCGTGACGACATCACTGGTGGCCAGCGCCGTCGTATGCAGCGCCCCGCACCCGATGCACACTACACCGAGGGTCAGTATGTAGGTTACCGCTGGTTCGACACCAAGCAGGTGCCCGTAATGTACGCCTTTGGCCACGGTCTGTCGTATGTAGATTTCGAGTATGCCAATGTTGCAACCGACAAGCAGTCATATAAGGCAGACGATGTTATCAAGGTTTCGTTCGACCTCACCAACAGCGGCTCAATGACAGCTGACGAGGTTGCACAGATTTATGTAACACGCCTCGATGCCAAGGTAGAGTGGCCCGTCAAGGAGCTCAAGGGCTTCCAGCGTGTAACCGTAGACGCAGGTGAGTCTCAGCGCGTAACAGTCGAGATTCCCGTTGAGAGTCTCCGTTACTGGGATGTGGATAACGATATGTGGATGCTCGAGAGTGGCAATATCGAGATTCTTGTAGGTGGAGCCTCTGACGATATCCGCCTGAAGACTCAGGTTGCAATCTAATCGCCAACCACTACACAACAATCCCCGCAGGCCACCGCTTGCGGGGATTTTCTTTGCTCTAAATACAAAAACTAACCTTCTGTATTTACAATTTCATCTTCAAGTATTAAGATATCGTTTTTATAAACCATAAGGCTTTCGCCTTGAATAATTATATATTTGTAAATGCCATTGGTAAATGTAAAGCTAAATAGCGCCATTGACCCGAGCAAGTCCATTGTACCATTATTCAGAATCAAATCAGGCTTTTCGGACAAATCCCTACCCCTTTTCCAACACGCATATCTATATATATCATCGTTTTTCCCTTCTGTTATTTTATCAATCATTATAGTATATTTATTTGTTGTTATAATATACTTTGGTGATATAAATGTTCTAACCGACGGATGCAATCTCAACTTGCGTTTCTCAATTGCATCCTTCCAAAGAGATTGTTCTTTTGCCGATTCATACCAGATACGATGTACTTCAAGCTTGTCATCCCAAAAATTCACCCACATTAAGTCTTCACATACATTAATTCCTCTCCAACCAATACTCCAAATCTTATTTTTCTTTTGAGCAACTTGATTCTTAAAATCTTCCGTAAATATAATATCATAATATTTAAGCATTTCTGCCTCATTTTTAATTGATGGCAATGGATAGCGTCTGTAAAGAGGATATGAGATATGCTTAACAACTTTTTCTCTTTTATTATTTAGTATATCAGATAACAACGCAGATATTGATTGAGTCTTAGCAGGAGTCAATTCGTAATCATCATTTTGAGCAAATGCACTTATATTCCCAATTAGCAACATAGTTACTATTAATTTTAGAACTTTTCCCATAACATACATTTTGTTTCGTTTGACATAATATTTTTACTTATAACTTTTCCGATTTCTGATATACCCAATTCACCTGCTTTCGCTTGCAAGAAGGAACCAATATAGGCATCTACCAGCCTTATATCTCTATTATTTCTGTCTAATAATTGAAAATAAGAATGTGTATAGACTTGAATAAATTTCAAAATAAAATCATGCGCATCAAATTGCCTATTCATTACGCGAATAATCTCTTTTACCTCTAATATAGACATAAATATTTAAATTAAAATCATCTCCAGCCCAAAGATGATAGGTTATTAATAAAGAAAAGCGTGGTGCTGAAAACTTATTTTAGTTACCGAGGTCGTAGGAAGTACCTTTAAGGTAAAATAAGAGACAGCCCACGCCGAAATCCACATTGGATACGACGCGGCAAAATGTCTGCCTATTCCTCCTTAATTAGAATTTCCTACGTTCCAGTAACGAGAATAAACTTACACTTTCCGTGTTTTATTAGTATGTCACTACAAATTTAGCAAACTTTTTGTGAAGTACCAACGAATATACGCTTCACAATTAGGAAAATCGCAAATGAATCATCCTCGGCAATATATTTGTTGCCGCTTTTTTCGCGAATTTGCAAGAAATAGGTAACTTTGTCGTATGGATTTCAAACTTGTGTCAGATTATGCTCCCACGGGCGACCAGCCCGAAGCTATCGCGCAACTCATCGACTCAATCGAGAGTGGCGCGCGACACACTACGCTGTTGGGTGTAACGGGCTCGGGTAAGACCTTCACCGTTGCCAATGTAATCAATAAACTGCAGCGTCCCACGCTCGTCTTGAGCCACAACAAAACTCTCGCAGCACAGCTGTACGGCGAGTTCAAGAACTTCTTTCCCGACAACGCCGTAGAGTATTTCGTATCATACTACGACTACTACCAGCCCGAGGCCTACCTTCCTACGACAGACACCTACATCGAGAAGGATTTGGCCATCAACGACGAGATTGAAAAGATGCGACTCAGCACCACTTCGGCACTGCTCTCGGGCCGCAGAGATGTGATCGTCGTATCGAGCGTGTCGTGCCTCTATGGTATTGGTAACCCTGCCGATTTTCACGCCACATCCATCACAATCAGCGTTGGTCAACAGGTGAGCTACAAGCACTTCCTCTACCGTCTTGTCGAGGCACTCTATACACGCACCGAGCGAGAACTCTCGCCCGCCACATTCCGCGTCAAGGGCGACACGATAGATATTATGACAGCCTTTGGTGACAACTGCTACCGCATAACATTCTTCGATAACGAGATTGACACTATCCAGCTTATTGACCCCGTCAGTGGTCAGCGTTTTGACTCGCTGGATAAGGTAACGATATTCCCCGCCAATCTCTTCGTCACCACCAAGGAGCGTATAAACTCTGCTGTGCAACAGATATACCTCGACCTGGGCGAGCGCATCTCATTCTACGAGAAGCAGGGTCGCGAGATGGAGGCACAGCGCATCAAACAGCGCGTAGAGTACGACCTGGAGATGATTAAGGAACTGGGCTACTGTTCGGGTATCGAGAACTACTCTCGCTACTTCGACGGCCGCCCCGAGGGCACACGCCCATTCTGTCTGCTCGACTACTTCCCCAACGACTACCTGATGGTTATCGACGAGAGCCATGTGACTCTACCGCAGGTACACGCAATGTATGGTGGCGACCGCGCCCGCAAGGAGAACCTCGTGGAGTACGGCTTCCGCCTACCCGCCGCGAAGGATAACCGCCCGCTACGATTCGAGGAGTTTGAGTCGATGATGGGCACTGCAATATATGTAAGCGCCACCCCCGCCGACTTCGAGTTGGAGAAGAGCGAAGGCATCATCGCCGAGCAGTTAATACGCCCCACAGGCCTTGTGGACCCACCATTGGAGGTGCGCGTTACCGAGAATCAGATTGATGACCTTATCGAGGAGATTGACCGCCGCGCCAAGGTGGATGATAAGATACTTGTCACGACTATCACCAAGCGCATGGCCGAGGAGTTGTCAAAATATTTCGACCGCGTAGGCATCCGCAATAGATATATCCACTCGGATGTGGACACGCTGGAGCGTGTGCAGATTCTGGAGGATTTGCGTGCGGGAATGTTCGATGTGCTGGTGGGTGTAAACCTTCTGCGTGAGGGCCTCGACCTGCCCGAGGTGGGACTTGTTGCCATTCTGGATGCTGACAAGGAGGGATTCCTGCGTAATGTGCGCTCCATCACACAGATTGCGGGCCGCGCAGCACGCCACTCCAACGGTCAGGTTATCCTCTATGCCGACCAATGCACCGATTCGATGCGTGTAGCCATCGAGCAGAGCAACCGCCGCCGCGAGAAGCAGGTGCGCTATAATGTGGAACACGCAATGCTCCCTCGCCAGGCTCAAAAGAGCGGAACGGGCCAAAATCTTCTGCTTGCGGGCTCTGCCAAACCCGAGGATATCACAGTCTATCCTATCGTGGATAACCACTATATGACTGCAGCTGATGTCGAGAAGGAGTACGCTGCACAACGCGAATACGAATCACAGAATGTGGATGCGCTGATTGCCAAAGCTCGCGAAGATATGGAGCGCGCCGCCAAGTCGCTCGACTTCCTCGCCGCCGCCCGCTACCGCGACCGCATGTACGAACTCCAGAAAATCAAAGAGGAGGCCGCAAGGTAGCGCCTCCACTCAAGCATTCGCATTTCTGCGACGGTTTATCTCACATTAATTACCTCCCTTGACCGTTATCGAGACTGCGGCGGCATCCTCGGCCATAGCGGCTACAGGCAGATGCTCTGCACCGAAAATATAGAGCGTGAATCTCTCGGTATCTGCCGTTGTGCGCGAGTGCAAAGCATTTGCAAGTGCGGGGCTGTTGGCATCGTCCATCGCCATTCCCGACAGCATCCTACCCGCCTGAGGCGCAGACGAGCCATACACTAAACTCGACAGCGACTTCTCACCCAACTTCTCCACACTGACAGCATTGTTCAGCGCCGCCACATCAAATAGATGGGCATACTGCTCATTTATTGCCACCTCGCAGCGGCTCTTCAGTTTTTCAACATCCTCCGACATTACATATTTGTAATCGGTGCTTGTTGTTACCACAGCTTTTGTATATCCATATTCGATAACACTACCCTGCTGTACCTCGGGAATCTCAAAAGCCAAGAATGTTGAGCCGTCAGCTCGCTTATAACGCTTTATGGTGCTTACATCCAACGCGCGCTTAACGATGCGCCCACCCTTCAGCGTGTAGCAATTAGCCCAAATAGAATGTGGTTCGCAATTTTCACGCTCGTCGTCTGCAATATTCTTTAGTGCTATCTCCACTTTGCCGTACTCTGCGCCTTCTGCCGAAAGAATCTTCACTCGGCGGGCAACCTCTTCGCGCACGATAAGTGGACACGCCTGCCCATCTGCCATAAATGAGCGCACATCCAACAACGACGGCATAATCCTCACACGCTCGTCCAACACCACCGCATCTGCATTTTCGACACCAAGTGCAGCGCCGTCTCTTAACTCTGCCTTCTTGATTCTGCCAAACACAAATTCATTTTGCGCCTGGGCGGCAAAAGTCGCCACTGCGAGGGCAAGAAGTAATAAAATGCGTTTCATAATTGTATCTTTATCACTTGTTATCTTGCAATATCACGCTGATTGCGGCCACTTCGCTGGCAGGGGTTGCAGCAGTTACAGCGGGTAGATTCTTACCGTGGAAATTATGGAATATACAGTCTGCATATATGCGTGTTCCGCTCCAATGTCCCGTAGTGCTGTAGCCACCGTCGAAGCTATGGCGTACGGGGCGAGAGACCTTCGAAGTCGCCTCCAGCTGAACGCGGCCTTTGTTTTTGGTTGATTTAATTTTGCTTTTTCCCGCCATCAGCAGACCATACCAATCTTCACGCATCATACCAGGCTGCTGCTCCGACGAAACAGCTATTTCGCAACGGCTGCTCACGACGGGGATTTCGTGCTGCATAGCAAAATCTACCATATACGGGCGGACAGACTCCTTGCCTGTATTGTAGGAGTATTCGATGATGCTGCCAGCCGAAACATTGGGAACGGTAAACTCTACGCGCACGGTAGAGTCGTTCAACCAGCGCACATCTATATCCTCATCACGAAGCGCGTGCTTCTCGACGACTCCATCCTTCAACGAGTAAGAGAACGCCGTAATGTCACCAACATAGGCGCTTGTGTGGCGTGGCGTAGCAGCTTTGTCGCAATAGTAATCGAGCGACACGGTTGCGTATCGAACACCTTGAGGGTTCAGGATTTTTATCTTGCGACTGATGGTTGATTGCGAAATAAGCGCGTTGCCTCTTTCACTATATTTACGATTGCGGTAATCGAAAATCATCAAACAACTCTGCTGCAATTCATCTAAAATAACGGCATCGGCTGCTGTTGTATCAACTGCATAACTTGTTTGCGTAAAATCATCAACAGAGATATTACCAAGCTTGAAACTCTCTTGTGCCTCGGCAGCAAATGCCATCACAGCAAGGGCAATGAGTAATAAAATGTGTTTCATAATAGTTGTAGTTTTTGAGTTGAAAATTAGTGGTTGCGGGGAAAATATCCCCGCATAGCAAAGATAAGAAAAAAATAGGGGGGGGGGGGGGCAAGTGAAAATTGATTTTTTT